>SBHD01000061.1 GCA_006226345.1 Bacteroidota bacterium
TGCATGATCTGTGCGGTAGGACGGGTCAGATCCACATTTCCTTCGGCCAAATCCTCCAAAAGGTCATCAAGTGTCCCAAAAGGCTCATCCAGACCTTTGTTGATCATGGTGATAGTTGCACCGTTGGATAAGGAGAAGTCAACAATAACATCGGCCCGCTCGCCAGGGGCCAGCAGAAGGTTGTCCAGTGATACCGGAGAGGGTAGCAACCCATTATCGGTACCGATCTGGAGGAAGGGAACTACCACAGTATTTCCTTCTACCATCTTCTGCATCTCGAAATAGTAGAACCGCGAGTCCGAACCATTCAACAGCCGGAAGCGGTACTGGCGGGGCTCCACATCGAGTTCGGGCCATGCCATGCCGTTGACGATAATGTATTCACCAAAGAACTCTGCCTCCACGCTGGGGCCTCCGGGTACAGGCAACTGCGCCGGAAGGATCGGTTCTTCCAGATTAAGGTTGGGGTCCAACGGACTTTGGCAATCAGCCTGATCCCCACCGGCTGCCGGCATGAACAGCTGACCATTGGTGTCAAAATTGCGGTCCTGGAACACGATCTCGCGCTCATACGGTCCGCTCGGCAAACCTAAGCCCAGTTCGGTAGCGTCGCGCAGCAGGTAAAAACCGGCCAGGCCGGCGTACACATTGAGCCGGGTAATACCCAGGGCGTGGTCGTGGTACCAAAGGGTGGCTGCTTCCTGGTCATTGGAATAGTAATACTTCTTCTTAATGAAGTCATGACCTTTGTACTTATAGTTGCTGGTAAACCATGCATCTGGTATTCCATCACTGGCAGACTCGGTATGCCCCCCATGTAAGTGCGCGACAGTTGGTATGCCTTTGCCGACCCAATTATCCGGATGTGCAACGTGCAGGGACATGTCGATCGGTAGCAGGTGGTTGTTGGGCAGGTTGTTTTTCCAGGTCACGTTGATCGGCTTATTCTGCATTGCCCAGAAGGTTGGGCCCGGGTAGGTCACGTTGTTTATCGGCCCGTAGCCCCAAACCGTGGTGTTCAGCGGCAACCCATTTACATCTTCCAGTCCCAGCCATTGGACTACCTGGCGCATTTCGATATTATAGGTGCCACCTCCGGTAGCGTCTATTACAGCGGGATCAGGCAATGGATTGACAAATTTTGGGTGAACATCAGGCGTTTTGAGTTGCGCCTGCAGTACCTGGGAGAAGCCCAGGCACAGGAAAACTATGGCCAGTACATATACGTGTAGACCTGTTTTGCATGTGGATTTCATAATTTTAACGTTTTGAACAAGATAATCGAATCCCCTCTGCCGGGCCGGGACTCGCCGGAATAGCCCGGACAAGTTCATGTCGGGGAGAACAAGTATTTATATGGGATAATACTCAGGAATGGGGCAATATTCCCGATTAGGCAAGAAACCATCCTTCCGGCTCTGTTCAGCCGGTGTGTCTGGGGAACGGTGATGTAAAAGCGTAATTTTGACTGGGTCGCGACCTGCGGATTAATATCCTGATTATAAGCGCGTAGACTCCGGAGGGTAAAGCAAACTAAGGGTAGGACATCTGGGTGACTCTCCGGGCAGTCCCCTGACTGTATGCGTAATGGTCAAAAGTACGGATTTGTGAAATCCGGATTGGGGAAAAATAACTGATCCTGATCATGCTGCTTTATGACATGAAGCAAACACCTCTTAAAATACACCACGGGCAACATGTGAATACCAGTGGTGTCCGCTTGAGACCGTCTGATAGCAGAAGTGCCAGGCTACTTCTCAAATCCCAGCAACTCCTCCAGTTCCGGACAAAGCCGGGGCAGCCGGCGGCGCTCGATCAGGTAGCTGGAAAGCGCTGCGATATCCCGGAAAATATAGTGTTTATCGAGTGCGCCTTTGAGGTAATCGCGGCCGCTGGAGCCGCCGGTACCGGAGCGGTAGCCGATCATCCGGGTGACCATGCTCACATGCCGGTAGCGCCAGGTCGACAGTTGCTCGTCGATCTCCAGGAGCAGGTTGAGCAGTTGAAACGGCGCCTGCAAGAGCGGATAGCCCCGGTACAGCATGATGAAAAGGGCAGCCCGGCTGGCGCGGGCGCTGAGCCGCCGGTCGGGCATGGAATCGCCTTCAAAAAAAAGCGCTTCGAAATAGCGGAGGTTATGTTTTTCTCCTTCCACCAGGCTGTCGGCATAAATGCCGGTATAATCGCTCCAGAACGGGTGCCGGCCTTCGGTTGCCGGGTGCATGGCCTGGTAGCTGACCCAGCAGTCCATCCGGTCAAAAAAAGGCATGCGTTCCAGCCAGGTATTGACCAGGTCGAGCAGGGAAGGGCCGGCCTCCACACTTTTGATCTGGTCGATATGCTCCTGCCGGAGCTGGGAGATGTAATACTCCTGTCCGTAGCGTTCGGTGTACTGCAGGCCCAGTTTGGCCTCCGTGATCTTGAACTGCCAGCTCTGGAAGCCCGAAGCCGGTCGCAGGAAATCGCGAAAATCAAGGAAGTCCATAGCCGTCATGGTTTCCAGAATATCGATCTGATGAACGGCTACTTTCAGGATGGTATCGATGCGGCCCAGGCGGTGTACGACCGTTTGCAGTTCCGGGGAGTTGTCGTTGATCTCCGGCTGGTGCATGATGGCCGCGATCGAGTCGATCTCGAACAGGATCTGCTTGAACCACAATTCATACGCCTGGTGGATGATGATAAACAACATCTCGTCGTGGGCCGGGGCGCCCTGTAACTCGCTTTCGAGCGTTTGGGCATTCAGGATCTTGTCGAGCTGGAGGTAGTCGGAGTAGTGGACTTCTTTAGATGGCATAGGTGTCGGGCTTTGGTGTGATGTGACCGGAGGCGAAAGTAAGGCGGTTGGGGGGATTTGCAAAAAGGGAAGATGCCGATGCAACCCCGGCAGCCCGGCAGGCACTTGGAGGACAGGGGCTTTCAAAAATGGCCAGATTAAAAAACGGTTACTACTTCTGCCCAGTGCATCCGCTGAAAACTGCAAAAGAGAAATTGTTGAACGGAATCAAACGGCGTCACATGGGTGTCGCGGAAGCATTTGATCCGCCGGAAGCATTCCTCAAACTGTGCCGACATGGTTGTTTCGGAATATTGGCGGATATCCAGACCACTGCATTTTTCCGGCCCCTCGTCACTGAAGGTGCCCAGCACGAGATAGCCATCCTGCCGGACGGCCCTTTCCACCAGATTGACGTACTTGTCGATCCGTTTTTCTGAGGTCAGGAAATGAAAGGCGGCCCGGTCGTGCCAGAAGTCGAACTGAACTTCCGGCTGGAAATCGGTGATATCCGAAACGACCCAGTGCACCCGCTCGGCAGCGGCACCCAGCCGTTTTTGCATACGGGCGATAGCGGATTCGGCAATATCCAGCACCCAGATATTCTGATAACCCCGCTCCAGCAATACATCGATGAAATGGCTGTCGCCGGCGCCTACGTCAATGATATTTGCAGTCAGGGGAAGCCGGAACTGGTCCAGAAAAGCGACAGATGTTTTGGGATAGGGCTGGAACCAGCCTACTTCATTTTCCGCTTTGGAACGGAAGAGCTGCTCCCAGTGTTCTTTAGTCGAA
>SBHD01000092.1 GCA_006226345.1 Bacteroidota bacterium
CATTACGGTAAAAGAGCGTAATTTGGTACACGTATGCTGCGACATGTTTTCATCCTTTCCGACGGCACCGGCCGTACAGCGGAACAGGCGTTGCGAGCCGCACTGGTCCAGTTTGAATCGACAGAGGTCCAAACGCATGTGTATCCAAGTGTCCGGACGGCACAACAAGTAGAGCGGATCATAGCCGAAGCACATGGGATCAATGCACTGATCCTGCATACCATCGTTTCCCGGAACCTCCGCGACCACCTGCTGGAACAAGCCAGGTTACACGAACTCGATACAATCGATCTCATGGGCCCCCTCCTGGCACAGCTGTCGCATCATTTCCACGACTCCCCTGCAGAAAAGCCCGGCATATTCCATCAACTGAACAAGGCCTACTTCCAGCGGATCGAAGCCATTGACTTCATGGTACGCCACGACGACGGGCAGCGTTGCGAAGAACTGGACAAGGCGGATATTGTGCTCCTGGGAGTCTCCCGCACATTCAAGACCCCCCTAAGCGTATATATGGCCTACAAGGGATGGTTCGTTGCCAATGTGCCGGTCATCCTGGACTTTCCGTTGCCCGACATCCTGTACACCCTTCCCGGCGAGCGCATTTTCTGCCTCACTACAAATTATTCCCGCCTGGCAGAACTGCGAAAAACCCGGGATGAACACCTGGGTGGCCTTACCGGCGAGTATGCTACCCGGGCATACGTAAAAAAGGAGGTGGAATACGCCCAGCGACTGTTCAACCTGCATTCCAAATGGACCCAGATCAGGATCACCGATAAGCCCATAGAGGAGATCTCTTCGGAAATCTTGTCAAATCTGCGGAAAAGGAGGAGATAGACGTTACATCCAAATTTTTCCCAAACGGTGTTTTCAGGTGAAATTCCGGACCAGATCACCTGCCCACCTAATAAAAAAGCCCGCAAAAAACGGCATTTACCGCCCTTTGCAGGCTTTTAACCAGAGGGTTTGGTTAATTTTTTACTTAGATCTGGAATTTTTGGTATCCAGAACGTCCTTACGAAGATCCTGGGCCAGGTTTTTCAAGTCCTGCATGGCTTTGCGCACGCGGCCGCCGGCAGCGTTGTTGCCTCCGTAGAACTTTTGAACATCTGATTCAATTTCTGCGATTCTTTCCTTAATGGCTTCAAAGATTTTGCTCATAACAGTTAAGTGTAAGATGAGTTAATAAGGTCGTAAATGTACAATATTCTGCGAATATCCACTATTTTTTGAAATTCTTGCCCAAAAGAATTTTGTCCCGGAGCCATCCGATGACGGGCATCACCAGCCACCATGACCAACGCTTTTTATCTGTCCCGGTCGATCCCTGTAAATTTCGCCCTGAAATGTGATCCGCAAAACAACCGGCCCGGAATGTCATAATCCGGGTATGATCTTAAACAAGGACCTGCTTAATCGTTACGCATGGAAAACGACAGTCACGTTAAAACAGCGCCACAGCAAGGCACTGTTAAAAGAAAGCAATTGCGCCAGCATATAGTAGAAATCATCAGTGATTCCGGTGAAGGCGCTCAGAAAGCCGGACAGAGTTTCGGCGCGGTCTGTGCCAAAATGGGCAATGGTGTCTGGACCGTTGAAATCATCCCTGCAGATATCCAACCACCTCCCCGGACGAAAGAAAGTGCCTCCGGGATACGCATCCGGATCGGATCGGAACGCATCACCAATGCCGGCGATGAGGCCGATCTGGTTGTGGCTTTTAACGAAATCGCTCCCTACTCCCGTATCGACCAGGATGCCTTCAAACCAGGCACCATCATGCTGATCGAGGATTATTGGGCTGGTCATGACTCTTCTGAGATCCGGGAAAACTATGCCCGGGCCATGGAAGATTTTGAGAAACGCGGGTATGTGGTACACCAGATCCCGATGGAGAAAGAGTGCCTAAAACTGGTGCCTGATGCTAAAAAGGGCAAGAACATGTGGGTCCTGGGTATGCTCTGCTTTATCTACAACCGCGATCTTCGTTTTGCCCAGGCACAGGTAAAACAGGCATTCCGGAAAAAATCCAGGGCCGTCGTCGATGTCAACTTGCAACTCCTGCAGGCCGGATACGAATGGGCCGTGGAAAACCTGGACCTGCGTTACGATATCCCGTCTATTGAAACCCAGCAAGAACTGGTCGTGATGAATGGCAACGAAGCCCTGGGATTTGGCGTACTGGCTGCCGGCATAGAAGTATGCTCGATGTACCCGATCACACCGGCCACGTCGGCCTCCCACCACCTTGCTGAAACTATTGAAAAGGCAGGTGGCCTCGTCCACCAGGCAGAAGATGAGATCGCTGCTATAGGTTTTGCGGTAGGCTCTTCCTATGCCGGCAAAACAGCTGTTACGATCACATCCGGACCAGGTATCGCGCTGAAAACCGAATTTATCGGACTGGCAGTAATGGCCGAAGTCCCCCTGGTGATCATTAATGTACAACGAGGAGGCCCGTCAACCGGCCTGCCGACCAAAGTGGAACAGGGTGACCTGTTGGCGTTGTTATACGGTCAACCCGGGGATACGCCGAAGATCGTCATGGCGCCATCTACCATTGAAGAGTGTTTCCACTTTGTCGTGCTGGCCCGGCAGATCGCAGAGGCGTTCCGTATCCCGGTCGTGTTGCTCACCGATGCCAACCTGGCAACTGGGGTACAACCCTTCCCACGACCCGAACTGAAAAAAGAATGGCTGTCGCCACCGATCGACCAGAGCCCCTGGACGGAAGACCTGCAACCATATGCCTGGGACAAGGAAACCGGATTAAGCAAACGGCCTATACCAGGGCAAGCCGGTGGCATGTTTACACTTACCGGGCTGGCACATACAGAAGATGGCAAGGTGTCTTACAGTCCGGATCAGAACCAACGCGGCGTAGCCATGCGCAGCCGTAAACTGGCAACCTTCGGAAAAACCCTAAAACCACCACAGGTCAATGGCGACCCGTCTGGCGATCTGTTGGTCATTGGCTGGGGCTCGACACGCGGTGCCATTGAAGAAGCTGTAGCGTCAGCACGCGAAGAGGGCGCCAAAGTTTCATCGCTGCACCTCCGGTTTGTGAGCCCGTTCGAACCCGGACTGAAAGAGATCTTCAGTCAGTTTAAGCAAGTGGTCGCGGTCGAGATCAATTACAGCGATGATCCGGATGATCCGATGATCACACCGGAAAACCGCCGGTATTCGCAGCTTGCCTGGGTACTTCGGGCCCAAACGCTTGTTGATATCGACAGTTTCTCCAACGTCCACGGACAGCCGCTGCGTCCGGGCCATATTTTTAACATGATCAAATCTAGACTTCAACTGTAAAATCACCCTGCTATGTTTGGACTGAATTTAGATGCATGCATCATTGACGTTCCTGAAAAATATTACTCTGTTCAGGACTATGAAAAGGGCGTAGCACGGTGGTGTCCGGGTTGTGGAGACCACTCGGTGTTGTCCGCCGTAAAACGGCTGTGCAAGGAAGAACAGCTCATCCCGGAAAAGACTGTGTTTGTGTCCGGCATTGGTTGTTCCAGCCGCTTTCCGCACTATATGAACACCTACGGTTTCCACGGGCTGCACGGCCGTGCATTCCCGGTTGCCAGTGGTGTCAAATTCCGCCGGCCGGACCTTAACGTATTCGTGGTCACGGGCGATGGCGACTGTTGTTCTATAGGCGCCGGCCACTGGATCCATGCGATCCGGTATAATATCAACCTGACCGTGTTGCTTTTTGACAACCAGATCTATGGAATGACCAAAAAGCAGACCTCGCCGACCTCCCCCATGGGTACCATATCCAATACTCACCCGGAGGGATCGGTATTGCCACCTATTAACCCGTTACAGACCACATTGGGGGTTTCTAACGTGTCTTTTGTGGCTCAAACGGCAGACTGGGTGCCTTCTCACCTGTATTCCACCATAAAAAAGGCATATGAACACCAGGGCTTCAGCTTTGTCAAGATCCTGATGCGGTGCCCTAAGTTCATGCCGGACATTGCAAAGGAAAAGGTCTCTGACAAGGACATGGTACGCCTGCTGACCCACGAGAACGGTATTCCGTTGGGTGCAGAAGCAAAACGCTTCACCCATATTGTGGAGCACGACCCCAGTAACATGGACCATGCCCGTGAACTGGCTGCTTCGCCGGAGATCTCCTACCTGGGTCTGTTTTACCAAAACAAAGACGCCCTGCGGTATGACCTGTATGGTGCACACAATATCAATTATACACCAGAGCAAAAGATAACCGCGATCAACCAGGCTATGGAAAGGTATGTGATTTAATCGCGCAACCGTATGCTTCACTACATTCTGCCAGGATCCGGCTATACCGCCGAAGGCATTGCAGGATGGAATGGCAGTAGCAAATTAGCGCTGCGCTTTGAAGAGTTGGAGTCATACGTTGTGCCAGACCATAAACAGGACAACATTTCATCACAGAACCCGTGGCAATCCGTTCAACCGGATCTGAAAACTGCCAGGCTCCACTGTCGCACTGTGCGGCAAAGTCTTGACCAGGATCCGGATTGAAACCGGCCACAGGTTCGAAAAACCACTGCGGTTTATGAGTGGTAAAGTCATAAAAAACAACTGGCTGGAGGAACTGTTCCAGGATGGAGGTGTCAATCTGTTCCCTGCAACTACCGCAACGGAACCAGAAGCCACCACCCCACAGCCCGAATCGCCGGACACACGGCAGTTTACATATCCTGTCCTTAAACACGAACCACAGGCGCCGGAAGACCAGCTTCGGGCATATTGGCGAACACTGCGCAACTTTTTTCGAACCGGTAAAGGAGGTGGATTGCCCAGGCAGGGCAAACAAGCAGCCTGCTATCCAGCCCTGCTAGCCCCGTTTTTGCATGCACGCGACACCGGTTTATATCCGTTCTGGATCGCTATTGAAGGCAGCGGAAGCACGGCTGAAAATAAAACGATTTTCAGTCCGTTGAATACCCTGCTCCGGAAGGCCCTGGAAAACTTTGGCAACGAGGATCCCAACGCACAGATTCTGCGGGACAATCTGCCCCGGCTGGAGAACCTGATAATCAAACAGCTGGCGCAGTTCCCCCAGGGACGACAGGCAATGGAGACATGTGATGCGGCTATACAGGAGCTGAACCAACGGCTGGGTCTTCGAAAAGAAACGGCGGAAGCATTTGAGCCCTTCACGCGTCAATTCCTGACCACACTTCCTCCAGAAGGCCTGCTGCTGCCGTTTTCACCGGACGCCCCGTTTTTCCTGCTGGCACAACTGTTCCAGCTACACGCCCGGAAACAACAACAACAGCTGAAACAGACCATTAAACCGCTGATGGAAGGTATCCGGCAGCTCCTGGAAGTGGAAAAGGCCAAGGACCCTGCTTCCTCTACTGCAGCGTCACTGGAAGCCAATATGGAGTTTGCCAGTACTTTTCTGAACTTTGACGAGCTTGCTGCGGTACTGCCGACCGCCGGTTCAGCAGCTATGCCGGAGGAACGGCTGCGCCGGTTGAAAAAACTGGCAGAAACCCTTGGAGAGGCCGACAAGACACTTGGCAATAACACTGCTTACCTGGTTATTGGTGAAACTATGGCCCAGGCATCCGGCTTTGCCTTCCGGGAGCATTTCCCCGGGGTAGCGGTGGAGATCGTACCGGATAAAGCAGTTTATTCAACCATCACAGATCGATTTGATACCAAGATCAAGGTCTTTGCCGAGGTCCTGGCAGCCATCCGCATCGCCGAGCTGGAGATCGAAGACCGGTATTTCCATGACGTCCATAGCGACTTTTTTGCCCATTTCAACTGGACCGCCTTTACCGAAGAAGAACTTGCGATCTGTCCGCCATTCGTGGCTGTTGTCCGGGGCACGGAATTACTGAAGTCTAACCTGCAGGACCTTTCTGGCTTGCTGGCCAGCAACCGCCCCGTGAAAAGTCTGGTACTGAAATTCGACGCACTTGGCCACCTGGATGAGATCAAAAAAGACCAGACAGCCGACCCCGTTTTCCGGCAGGAACCTGCGGCCCTGGCAATCGCCCACCGGGATGCATATGTGCTTCAAACCACCTCTGTAGACTCTGTCGGTTTATACCACGGCCTACTGCAAGGGCTCCAAAGCCCCACTCCAGCCTTCTTTTATGTACTAACCCCCGATCGACAGCGCCAACTTCCGGCAGAGGGTTTGCTTTGGGCCAGCGGCGCTCTGGGTAGTCGTGAGTTTCCATCCTTTGTATTTGATTGCCGGAAAGGCCCCAAATGGGGAAGCCGGTTTGCAATTGACGGCAATCCGCAAATGGAATTGGACTGGCCAACTGAGGCGCTATTGTATCTGACAGAAAAAGAAGAAGAAAAGGAAGAGGCCACTCCGTTCACCTTTGCTGATTTTGCAGCTCAGGATCCCGATTTCGATACATGCTTTCACCTCGTGCCTGCTACCTACTGGACGGACGATCTGATACCGATGCATGCGTATCTGGACCTGCCGGAAGCAGAAGCCTACACCCGGGTGCCCTTTATCTGGATGGTTGATTCAAAGCAACAGCTGCAAAAGGCTGCTGTAGCACTCCCGCTGGTACAAACCTGTCGGGAACGGCTTGACTTTTGGCATTTTCTTCAGGAAAACGCCGGAATACATAGTTACCATGTGGAGGAGGCGACCCACCAACTGCAACAGGCACTGGAAGCAGAAATGGCCCAGAAGATTAAAGATCTGGAGAAACAACATCTGGAGGCAATAGACCAGGCTAAAGAAGAGAGTGCACGAACAGCTTTGGAACGGGTTGCCGACTACCTCCTGGACCTGGGGCCGGACACTTTTGCTGCGGTAGAGGATACTCCCCAGGCTTCTGTTACCGCACCGGCAAAAAAACAGGTACCTGAAGCGGCCCAATCTCTAAAGACGGAAGCAGCAGACGCTCCGGCACCCAAAGCGGAAGCGGCACCACTGCTCACCGCTGAAGCATGGATCGAAAGCCCGCTGTGCACAACTTGTAACGAATGTATAAACATCAATAACCGGATGTTTAAGTACAATGCCGACAAGCAGGCATTTATCGATGATCCTGCTGCTGGTTCGTTCGCCGATCTGGTCAAAGCGGCTGAAAACTGCCCAGTCGGGATCATTCATCCCGGATCGCCCCTGCATTCAGACGAACCCGGCCTGGATGACCTGGTCAAACGGGCTGCCAAATTCAATTAATTGATGCACCACATCCCTGCACATGTTCAATGAGATCATCATATCGGTAAGTATTCTGGTTGGGCTGGGCCTTTTCTTCGCCACAGTGATTGCTGTTGCCTATAAGAAGTTAAGGGTAGAAGAAGACCCCCGTATCGACAAGGTGGAGGGGATGTTACCACACGCCAACTGTGGCGCCTGTGGTCAGCCGGGGTGCCGGGCCTTTGCCGAGTTGCTGGTTGCCGGCACAGAGTCTCCTTCCAGGTGTACCGTCTCGTCTGCAGAGGGTTTACAGCAAATCGCCACTTTTCTTGGCGTCGACACCGGCGCCCAGGAGAAGATCGTGGCACGCTTATTATGCGCCGGAGGTAAACGGGAGGCACAAAACCTGGCTGATTACAAAGGAAATCTTCGTACGTGCAGAGGAGAGTCGGTCGTCACCGGCGGGCCAAAAGCATGTTCCTGGGGCTGTCTGGGGCTGGGGGATTGCGAGGTAGCCTGCGATTTTGATGCGATCTACATGAACGATGACGGTCTGCCGGTCGTGATCGCCGACCGCTGTGTTGCCTGTAACGATTGCGTGGAAGCATGCCCCAAGGGTTTGTTTGAATTAATGCCGGTAAGTCAGAAACTCATCGTCCAGTGCAAATCGCTGTTGGAAGGTGACCTTGCCCTGAACAAATGCTCTGTGGCTTGCACAGCCTGTGGCCGTTGTGTGGCAGACAGCGCACCAGGTTTGATCGCTATCGAAAATAACCTCGCCGTGATCAATTACGAACTGAACCACCTGAGTTCAATCGACGCTACCAGGCGTTGCCCGACCGATGCTATCGTATGGGTGGAATACCAGCAGTTTGAAGCCCCCTACAAAACCACACTCCCACTGGGAAGAGTTGAACGGTTTGAACCGGATGAACAATAACATGTGAAACTGTGAAATCATGAATCGAGCTGGTCAAATACTAGGCAAAACCCGTCAGGTCTCGGAACCGGAAGCACTCCTGCTCATGGAGTCCTCTGTTTCCGAAGGAATCACTATTCCGGAACATTGGCCATACCGGCAGGCAGACCACCTGTTTGGTAGGGTTGTCCGGTTCCATCGTGGCCGTGACCTGGCCTTCATTTCCGGCATGGCGGCTGGTGGCCTGCGTACTGCTGCATTCCTGCGTGCGGGTGAACTGGCGGGGTGCTATCAACAGGTTCGTGATCTTGCCCGTAAACATATTCCGGCCCTGATCTACTGCCTGACCGGTCAGTCCGCCGATAGCCTGCCTGAAATGGAGGTCCTGAAGGCAACCGGTGCTTTCGTGTGGCATACCGGATCGGCACAGGAGGCGGTAAATATGGCTCCATTAGCGCATTACATCGCCGAAGAAGTCCTGCTGCCCGGGATAATACTGGTACCATGTTCCGATGCATCAACAACGAAGGAGATCCACTTTCCGGGTGCCGAAGCCGTCCGCCAGAAACTGGGAGAACCGGACGATTCTATTCCAACATTGACCCCAGCCCAACAAATTGTCTTTGGCAAGTCCCGGCGCAGGATACCAAACTGGATGAACCCGGACCTGCCAACTTTCACCGGAAGTGTGAAAGACGGCATGGCTTTGGCACTTGAAATGGCCGCGCAAAAAAAATACATCTCGGATTATCTCCCGGAATTGCTGGAAAAGACTTTCCAGGCTATACCAGCGTCATCGACAACAGGCCTGCAACCATTGGAACGGTACAAAACGGATGATGCGGCCTACCTGCTCCTGTATTGGGGAATTCCAAAAAAGGAAATCGAACGTTGCATACGGCATTTCAGGGAAACCGAACGTATCAAGGTCGGCGCACTCGAAATACGGCAGTTGCATCCGCTCCCGGAAACTGAAATAATGCGGTTAACGGCTGGGAAAAAAGCCGTCACCCTGCTTGAGCCATGGTCGGCTCTCAGCGGAGGCAAGGTAATGGAGCCCACCCCAAACGGGAAATATGCACCTGAATGGTATACCGGCGTTTTCGGACCGGACCTTACGGAAGAGCAACTGCAGGAGGTATTTCGCAATATGTTACCTAAAGGCACCCACCGTTCTGACTTTACAGTAGGTATTCCATTCACCAGGTCCAATTCGGCTTACCCACAACACGAAGTGCTGGTACAGACCATCAATCGGTTATATCCGGAATCCGGATCCTGGTCACTCGATGCCCCGCTGGTAAATATCAGCCAGGTATCTCAATCTGAAACAACCGGCCGGCTCCCATGGGCAATACGCCGTCAAAAAGATCAGGGAGCGCCATATTCCCGGATTGCCAGGTTCTTTCATGATACCGGCGCCTTATATGCAGATGGCGCCTGGGACGAATTGGTTGCCGACCCGTTCCAGGCAATCCCCGCAATTCCCGCCGGGAGCGCCGGACTCGCATCTGATCCGTCGCGCGAGCTGCTGCCGGTATTTGCACCGGAAAAATGTACCGGATGCGGAGAGTGCTTGGTCCAATGCCCCCATGCCGCCTTACCCCCGATAGTGATCCGGGTGGAAGAATTACTCCGGAGTGGTATGGAAATAGCCCGGAAAAATGGCACCCCACTTTCCCAACTGACGCCCATGCTCAAAAACCTGGGCATTTTATCCGCCCAGGTCATCCGGAACCGGGAACTGCCGGTCAATAACCTGAGCGACTTCCTGCCGGAAGCCTTTGTGCAACTGCACCAACAGATGGGGCTGACAGGAGAAAAACTGGAAAAAGCACAACAGGAGATCAACGTACTGGTTGACTCCTTGTCGGGAATGCCAATGGCTGTAACCGACACTTTTTTCCATCAACCGGAACAGCTGACCAAAGGTCAGGGCGGGCTCTTTTCCCTGGCACTCGATACACAGGCCTGCACTGGCTGTGGCATCTGTGCAGAAGTATGCGCGCCGGGAGCACTGGAAATGACACCTCTTGCTCACGACATAATCCGGCAAGCGACCGCTGCCATGGATATCTGGGAACAACTGCCGGATACCAAGGCGGACGTGATCGCCCGTCTGCACCAAAGCCCGGAATATGACTCCCTGGCTGCCATCCTGCTCAGCAGGTACAATTATCTGTCTATGACCGGCCCGGGGCCGGATACCGCCGCTTCCGGAAAAACTATGTTACACCTGGTCACGGCAATGGCGGAATCCATCACGCAGCCACGGATCGCAGCAGCATACAAAACGATTGAACAGCTGACCCGCGAACTTGGCGAGAACATCCGCAAGATACTCTCGGAGGCCCTGCCCTCTGAAGACTCACTCGGGCTGATCAGCGCGATAACCAATGCCGGCGGCCGTAAGTTGCCACTAGATGAGATCATCGGAACCCTCGGCAAACTGGAACACCTGAAACTGGTGGATACCGCTGCCTTACAACGCAAGATCCAGCTGGCCAACGACCTGAAAGATTTGCTGTGGTTATTAAAAGAAGGACCCACCGGTTCGGGACGTGCCCATTATACCCTCGTATTGCCGGATCGGGATATCGCAGCAGCTGGTACCTATCCGTTCCATCCGTTCCAGGTGCCGGTAGCCATGGTGCCAGGCAGCATGCCGGAATGGGCCGCCGGACAATTTGAGGCACACCTGCGCCACAGTCTTGACAATATCCGGTTGTTGCGCCGGGCTCAATTGGAAAGCCGGAACCAATACCGCCCCGAATTCAACGCATCCACCATTGCAGATCTGGCGTGGGAAGACCTGACAGTTGAAGAGAAAGCATTGGTACCGCCCCTGCTTCTGGTGTATCAGTTTCACGAATTGCCCACAGGCTTTCTGGAACAGGTCAATAGCCTGTTGGTAAAAGACCTCCCGGTAAAAATTGTTGTTCTGGACCATGCAGGCCCTGCTCCCGGGCATGAATTACAGCGCTATTTTTCTACCCGGAATACGCTTTGGGATGTTGCCCGGGCCGGTCGTAATGCATTTGTCCTGGCAGGCACACTGGGTGCCCGGGAGACGCTGTTTAATGGAATGTTGCAGGGGCTTTCATCTTACAAGCCAGCCCTTTTCATATTGCATACCCCAGATCCGGGTAAGCATACCGCAGCAGCTAAAGCGGCTGTTGGATTAGCAGATTTGGCACTGCAAACACGGGCATTCCCGGTTTATCAGTTCAATCCGGAAAAGGCAACAACCCTATCGGCTCCGGGTATTTCGCTGGCCCACAACCCGGCGGAGCGGAACGAATGGACAACGATGACGCAAGCCGGGCAACCGGAAGAGGCAGCCCTGCAAACCCCGGTAACATTTGCCAACTGGCTGTTCTCACTCCAAACCTGGCAGGACCATTTCACACTACGCACTGAACCGGATGCCGCTGCCGTGCCACTGCACCAGTATTTACAGCTGGCACCGGAAGCGCAACAAACTAAGAAAGCCGTATTTACCCGGGAAGATCCGGAAGGCAACACACAACAATTTGAAGTGTCGGAGCACGTAATCACCGCTACGCGCACTGCCTTGCAAGCCTGGTCCTATCTCCGGGAAACCGCCGGTACGCTGAGCGCCCATCCGCAACAACTCTGGGAAGAAGCCAGACAAGAGATCAGTGCTGCATTTGAAAAGCAAATAAAAGACCTGGAGGCAGACTTTGCCGTACGGCTGGAACAAGCCGAAGCTGAAACGACACAGAAAATGCGGGTACAACTCCGGGAAAAACTGGTCCGCATGGCCCGTGCAGCACAACCCCAGCCCAAAGACAATTGATACGGATATGACCGACCAGGATCAACATATCAGCGCAAAACTGACCTTCCGGCATGGCGTGCATCCGGAGGAATACAAAGAGTTGTCGGCTTCCGCTCCGATCGAGCGTATGCCCTTTGTAGACCTGTACACCCTTCCGCTCAACCAACACATCGGAGCACCATCCAAACCGATTGTACGGGTTGGCCAGTATGTACGTCGTGGTGAAATGATCGCGGAACCGGGCGGCTTCGTGTCAGTAGGGCTGCATAGTCCGGTAGATGGAACTGTCACTGCCATCGACCTGTTTGATCATCCCAACGGGCAGATGTCGCCGGCTATCCAGATCAAGATCGACCCCTTTTCCACTCAACAGCTGCCGAAACCCAACCTGCCTCCGGTAGAGGAAATGACTTATCCTGAGTTTATCAACCAGGTACAGCGGGCCGGGATCGTCGGTATGGGTGGCGCAGCCTTCCCTGCACATGTAAAATTCTCGATCCCGGAGGGCAAATCCTGCCGGTACATGATGCTGAATGGCTGCGAGTGTGAGCCCTTCCTAACCTGCGACCACCGGGTCATGCTGGAATATTCCGATGCATTACTGGATGGAACCCGCATCCTGTACCAGTTTACACGCGGAGAAAAAGTCTATATCGCGATAGAAGCCAACAAGCCTGACGCTATTCAAAAACTGAAGGCAGCAGTCGGGCAAACCGATCTGCCCCTGGAAGTGGTGCCGCTTCAGGTAAAATATCCGCAGGGTGCCGAAAAAATGATGATCACAGCGATTCTGGGTGAGGAGGTTCCAACGCAGAAACTACCGCTCGATGTGGGCACAATGGTTTCCAACGTCGGTACGATCGCTGCACTTTCAGACTACTTCAGGCTCGGCAAACCCCTTATTGAGCGGGTGATCACCGTTACCGGCACTGCCGTCAGGCGGCCGGCCAACCTGTTGGTACCGATCGGAACACCCATGCGGCAGGTCGTCGAGTATTGCGGCGGCATCACAGACCCCAACCCCCGTATCCTGCTCGGAGGACCAATGATGGGCATGGTACAGAAAAACCTGGATGTGCCGGTCATCAAAGGCACTTCCGGTATCCTGATCCTGACCGAACAGGAAGTCAGGGACCTGGATACGTACAGTTGCATACGCTGTGGCAGATGCCTGGATGCCTGCCCCCTGTTTTTGAATCCGGCCCGGATGGGCCTTCTGGCCAAGAACGGGCTTTGGGACGAAATGGAAGAATACAATGTGATGGATTGCTTTGAGTGTGCCTCGTGCTCATATGTTTGTCCATCGAACATTCCATTGGTGCAAAGTTTTCGGGTGGCCAAATCCATCATCCGGGAAAAGAAAGCCCGCAACAAGAATGTGTAAGACCTGAAGTTATGGCAGACACAACCAAAACGATCATTTCCACTTCGCCTTTCCTGCACGATCAGGCAACTACGCCGCGGATCATGTGGGAGGTCGTATTCAGCATGGTCCCCGTGTTACTGGCTGGCTTTTATTATTTCGGCATAAGCGCCGTGCTGGTAACCGTGGTTACCGTATTGGCCTGCCTGGGTACGGAATGGGTTTTTGCAGGCGATAAAAGGACGATCCTGGATGGCTCTGCTCTGATCACCGGCATCTTGCTGGCCTTCACCCTCCCTCCGGGCTTCCCCCTTTGGATGGCGTTTGTCGGTGGGGTGGCCGCTATCGGTATGGGCAAAATCATCTGGGGCGGTTTGGGCCAGAATGTTTTTAATCCGGCGCTGGTCGGTCGCGCTTTTCTCCAGGCGGCATTCCCTACCGCGATCACTACGTGGGAACTCCCGGACGGCCGTTATCTGGAAGCCCGTGGCGCCAACCTGGCTTTGCCATTCTTTAAAGACAATACAGTCGATGCGATCAGCGCAGCCACACCCCTGGCTAAAATGAAATTCGACCATGCCCTTACGCCCTGGTGGGATTTGCTGACCGGCAATACAAGTGGGTGTATTGGTGAAACCAGCGCCGGCCTTCTGCTGCTCCTTGGCCTGTATCTGGTCGCACGGCGGCTGATCAACTGGCGTATCCCCCTGGCAATGGCACTTACAGTAGTTATTCTGACATCTGCGCTGTATTTCAGTGCACCACAGCAATACCCCCCACCCCACTTTATGCTCCTGGCCGGCGGATTCATGATCGGTGCTGTATTCATGGCAACGGACCTGGTTACTTCGCCACTGACCCCGAAAGGAGTTTGGATATACAGTATCGGAATCGGCATCCTGATTGTGGTCATCCGGGTCTGGGGCGGTCTGCCGGAAGGTGTCATGTATGCCATCCTGATGATGAATGCGGCTACACCGTTGATCAATAAATTTACTAAAACCCGTGTATACGGTCACTGAATATGAAGGAACAGGCAGACATGGGCAATGCTCCTGAAAGCAGCAATTCCGAACCCGGTTCGGCAAAACTGATCCTTACCCTGGGGCTCGCAGGCTTTTTTTCAGGTATCGTTTTGGTAGGTGCATATTTTATTACGCTCCCAATAATACAGCAAAACAAGGCCGCCGCACAAGAGAGGGCCATCTACAAGGTGCTACCCGGATGTTCCGGCTTTGAAACCTATATCCAGGAAGCGGGCAAACTGAAAAAGGCAGCAGCCGTAACCGCCGGCAGCAAAGTACCCGCCGTATTTGTTGGGTACAACCAGGAACAACACCTCGTCGGCATCGCCATACCCGCCCAGGAAATTGGGTTCCAGGATGTTATTGTCGGATTGATCGGCTATGACCCGGTAAAAAAGACCATCATTGGTTTTGAGGTACTGGAGAGCAAGGAAACCCCGGGACTCGGCGACAAGATCTTCAAGGATGCAGATTTCAGGAACAATTTCACAGCACTGGAAGCACCGGGGATCGTTGTTGTTAAAAAAGGGGAGAAAACGAAACCAAACGAAGTGGAGGCAATTACCGGAGCCACCATATCTTCCAAGGCAGTAGTGCGGTTGCTGAACAATGGTCTTGACCAATGGTTACCGGCCATCGAAGCATCGTTACCCGACATACCAAACCAGTCAAAACAACAATGACATGAAGGAAAAGGAAAGCAGCATGGCCCAGGAATTCGTGAAAGGGCTATGGAAGGAGAATCCGGTTTTCGTGATGGTATTGGGTATGTGTCCGGCACTGGCTGTATCCAATACGGCGATCAACAGCCTGGCAATGGGAAGCGCTACCCTGTTTGTACTGTTCTTTTCAAGCATGCTGGTTTCCCTGCTGCGAAAAATCATCCCGCAACAGGTCCGGATCACCACCTATATCGTCATCATAGCCACTTTTGTTACCCTGGTGGATTTCCTGCTGGCCGCTTTGGTACCTGAAATCCATAAGGAGTTAGGCGCCTTCATAGCCTTGATCGTTGTCAACTGCATGATCCTCGGCCGGGCCGAAGCATTTGCGGCTAAAAATCCGCTGCGCCTGGCATTGGCGGATGCCCTGGGCATGGGCTTTGGGTTCACCTTTGCCCTGCTGTGTGTCGGGGCGATCCGGGAGATCTTAGGAAATGGCTCTTTGTTCACTATCCCCTTGTTCGGGGCCGGTTTTGAGCCGTGGGTTGTGATGATACTCCCGCCTGGCGGCTTTTTGACCCTGGGCTTTATGCTGTTATTCTTCAATTGGCTGGAACAGCGCCGCAAGCGCCAGCTGGCCGCACTCAGCAGTACTCCCCACTAATACAGGCAAAACGTCATGGACAATTTATTCTGGATCTTCATATCGGCTTTGCTGGTCAATAACTTCATCCTGAGTTATTTCCTGGGCCTTTGCCCGTTCTTAGGGGTCACCAATAACCTGACAACGGCATTCCGGCTTGGGCTGGCCAATATTTTTGTCATGCTGATCACGGCCATTTGTGCCTGGCTGCTCAACACTTTTGTCCTGGAATACGCCCCTTACCTGCGGTTGATCAGTTTTATCATCGTTATTGCCAGTACGGTACAGTTTGTAGAAATGGCGATCAAGAAGATCAGTCCAGAGCTCTTCAGAGCCCTGGGTATTTTTCTGCCGCTGATCACCACCAACTGCGCCATATTGGGACTGGCGCTCTTTGCCACGAACAAAGGCTACGGATTGATAGAAGGACTGGTATATGCACTTGGCGCCGGTGGTGGCGTCACCCTGGCGCTGGTATTGATGGCCGGAATCCGGGAAGAAACCCGTATTTTGGACATACCCGATCTGGTAAAAGGGACCGCGCTCAGCCTGATCATCGCCGGCATCCTTTCCATGGCCTTTATGGGTTTTGCCGGCATGTTCTCTACTACCTGACATTAAACCAGAGAAGCAACGAACTAAAAGGACGCGATATATGGTACAATATATAATTCCCGTTTTGGCAATGAGCCTGCTATGTGCAGGATGGGTAATGGTCCAGTTCCTGGCGCGTCGGATAGGTACCAAGAACCATTTTGACAATCCTCCACGTTGTGGCGGTTGTACGTGCAGTGGTCAGTGTGATCGCGAATCCGCCAGGGTATCCGGCCGGTAAACGGCCTTTGGGTCACGCAGGCTGGCGTTTGATCTTCGGCATGCGCTGCAACCATAACAGCAGCACCAGCGCCACGGAGAACCAGACCACCAGAGAGACTATTGAATTGCGCATGCTACCGGTCAGGTTATCCATATACCCCCAGATCAGCAGGCCGCACATCATCGCCACCTTTTCACTAACATCGTAAAAGCTAAAATACCCGGCGTTATTTCCGGTCTCCGGTATGATCTTGGAATACGTCGACCGGGAGAGCGCCTGGATGCCCCCCATGACCATCCCGATAAAACCGCCTGCGATATAAAAATGCAGCGGAGTGGTAATGTACAAACTTCCGATACAGATAGCGATCCAGATCACTACGGCCACTGTCAGTCCACGCAGGTTACCGATCTTACCGGAAAGCCAGGCGAAAAAATAGGCACCTGCAATGCCTACATATTCCAGTACAAGTATGGTAATGATCAACTGCGTGACCTTCAGGTGGATCTCCTTCTCGCCAAAAGAAGCCGCCATGAACATGACGGTTTGCACACCCATGATGTAGAAAAAGAAACTGAACAAAAATGTGCGCAATTGACGCTCCTGTTTCAGCCGGTTCCAGATCTTTAGTAATTCGCGATAGCCATTCAACAGATAATGCCCTTCCTGTTTTTCCGCTTTTAACCGGGCCGGCAGACGGGCGAATGTGATATGTGCAAAGCCCAACCACCACAGTGCAGTCAATAAAAATGCTACCCTGGGCATCAGGGTAGTATTCTCCACACCCAGCCGTTCCCGGTTCATGATCAGTGCCAGGCATATCATCAACAAGATTGTCGAACCGATGTACCCGTATGAAAAGCCTTTTGCACTTACCCTATCCTGCCGGTCTTCCGTGGCGATCAACGGCAAATACGAATTATAAAATACGATGCTACCCGAATAACCAATGGTTGCGATCATCATACCAATCAACCCTACAGGCAGTTGTTCCCGGCTGTCAAACCAGAACAGGAGCGCACACCCCAGGACACCCAGATAGCAAAATAAACGCATAAAGGCTTTTTGCCTTCCGGTATAGTCAGAGATGGAGGATAACAATGGTGATAAAAGTGCTACCACACCGAAGGCCAATCCCATATTGATGGAGTATAATGCCGTGTTTTCAATGTTAAGCCCCAGAAATTGCACCACATTTGAGCCATTCAGACGCGTAACCTGGTTGTAATAAGCGGGAAAAATAGC
>SBHD01000153.1 GCA_006226345.1 Bacteroidota bacterium
CTCCAACACCTCTCTGGGAAATCTAAGTTTAGGCAAAAACGTTTTTTGGGAGATATTATCCTGAATTGCTGTTTCACGGCATAGTATTCAATTGTTTTACCGAATTCATTGGAAAGCATCAACTTTCTGTTCATGATTCCGCCGTTTGTATTTTAAAGGTTGCGAAATTATTCAGGTGGGATACGTTTATTATCCTGCATATGCGGCATTCGGGTTCGGCTGTTTGGATGTTTTTCTTCCCTTGTTTTGTTGTTTGGGCGTTTCGAGGAATTGTTTTTGCGACAATGCAAGTCTGCCGTATCTTTGAAAAGGAACTGGGCACATTGCTGGTTTTCAGTTCCGTAGCATATTAATGGATTTGTTCTTTGCCATCCTGCAACTATGAAACAACTGGCACTTTTTTCCATCCTCGTATGGGGCTTTATTCATCCGGTAACGGCTCAGATCACGATCACCAATGCAGTCTTCCCGGTGGTGGGCGACACCCTGCAGTATCGTTTTGGCAACCAGCCCGGGGCAATCAATCAGATCTTCACACCGCCCGGCGGCCCACAGTCCTGGGATCTGACCAGCCTGCAAGCCGCTCAGAATTGGAACCAGGTCATGAATAACCCGCAATCGGGCAGCGCGCATGCTTCCTTCCCTGCAGCATCTGTCCTGTTCCATCCGGTGAACTCTAGTTCCGAGGTGTATTGGCAGGTTACCGGCGGCCAGGTTCTGGACCTGGGATATTTTGGTCTGGACCCCATTGGTCTGGGCCTGAATTTATTGTTTAAAAAAACACCGAGCCTGGAGCAATTCTGGGCGCCGATCCAGTTCTTTGACATCCACCAAAGCGCTTCCAATGTACTAACAGCATTCGCCGCAGCGGCGGCGCCACCCATTCTGCTGAATTTGGTTCCTACTGCCGATTCCTTCAGGATCCGGGTCACGCAGCAGCGGATTGCCTCCATCGATGCCTTTGGCACACTTGTTATCCCCGGCGGCAGCTTTGATGTACTGCGGAAAAAACAAACCGAGTACAGATCAACCGCGGTAGATGTAAAGGTAGCGCCGCTCGGATGGATCGATATCTCTACCATCGGTGGTCAACAGATCCTTCCCCTGGGGACGGATACGATAACGACCTTTCATTTTCTGAACGATGTGTCCAAGGAGGCCATCGCTATTTGTACACTCAATACTGCACAAAACGAGGTGCTCGGTGTTCAGTATAAAGCCCTGAACAGCCC
Organism: Bacteroidota bacterium; assembly: GCA_006226345.1. Taxonomy (GTDB): domain Bacteria; phylum Bacteroidota; class Bacteroidia; order Chitinophagales; family Saprospiraceae; genus M3007. The sequence continues at coordinate 1,233 of SBHD01000153.1, forward strand.
CACGGCCACCTTTGTGCCATCATCTGAAGCGGTGATGTTCACTTATCCCAATCCGGTCCGGAATACCCTTCAGGTGCGTCTCACGAGCAATGCAGGGGCAACGTATCAATTACGGCTGATCAACGCACAAGGGCGTCTGGTGCTGGAGCAGACAATGGAGGCGGCAGCAGCTGTACCTGACATTTCTATTCCGGTGGCTGATCTGGCACCTGGAGTCTATGAACTGATCCTGCAGCGCAACGGGGTAGCTGTCGGCAGGTCCAGGGTGGTTAAGATCTGATCCATCTTTAGACCGTATTCTAATTTTCTACATCCGGGTTCCATATGACACATGTTTTCGGTAAAAGGCTTGTTACGGGGCTTATATTGTGGTGGGGTAGGGCGACAATCAGAAAATTTACCTTATTGTCTTTGCTATTGGGTAGCTGTTTAGTCTGGTTTCTCAGCCCAATGGTGTCGCTCAAGGTTCACTACCCGCCCACGAAAGGGAATACCGTAACCATTTTTCTGATAGACGGCCTGTCCAAACACATTTTTCAGGAGATGGTCGATCAGGGAAAATTGCCGCATCTCCGGGAATTGATCCGGAAGTCCACCCTGGTGAAACATGGTATTGCAGCCTTCCCCACAATGACCGGTTATGGCTTTTACCCTTTTATTACCGGCGAGGATGCGGCGCGCAGTGGTATTCTGGGCTTGCGCTGGTTCGACCGGAGCCGGGAAAATGGCAATCTCCGGAATTACGTTGGCCGAACCAATGTGCTCATGAACGAGGATATACACCATATGCCGCAAACAGTTTTTGAGCGCTATGATTCCTTCTACACCGCTTCGGTCAATACCTATATGAACCGGGGTGTCCACGACGCTGAGATGACCGGCTGGGCGCACGCAACTTCGAAATACCAGTCGGAGGGCGTGTTTAAAATGTTGCGGCACATTCCGTTGCTGGGCAGACGAATTGCCAAAGACCATTTTCAGCATGAATCCATGGTACTGGAAAAAGCCCTGGAGCAACTGGCCCGTAATCCGAAGGTACAGTGGATAACCTTTCCCGGACCCGACGCCAGTAATCACGTGCTTGGCACTACGGACGAATATTATCGCCTGCTTGTACACCTCGATAGTCTGATCGGCCGTTTTGTGTCGGAAACAGCGGGCCTGGGGCAGGGCGAAACCCGTATGATCGCCATCGTGACCGACCACGGCATTTCCGATGTCTCCGTCAATCTCGATATTCCGGGACGCCTCGAAAAAGAGTTTGGAATTGCCCTCGAGCGGGGCCCTTCGGTAAATCTGTACACCCAAACGCTAAAGGATCCCATCAGTGATTTCGTCTCCAAACAAGGCTATTTTGTGATCAACGGCAACCTGTCCGCCTATATCTATCTCCGCGATCCGGTGCTGAACCCCACTGCGCAACACTGGAGAAATAACCAGCCCTTTGATCTGCTCACACATTATCCGGCCCGGAACGGAGCCATTCACCTCCCGGAAACGATTGCCTCGATGGATGGAGTAGAACTGGTCGCCTGCCGGCCCAATGATTCGACTGTGACGGTTTACGGCAAAAACGGCCATGCAGACATCATTTTCAATGGTACGGATGCCTACCGGTACGTGCCGGCCGGCCGCGATCCATTCGGATATGATTCAATCCCAGCCCTCAACATATTACTGAAAACGGGGTTTCACAGCGCTGACCAATGGCTCGACGCCAGTCTGGAAACCCGGTTCCCGGATGCCCTGTACCGCCTTTACTCTGTCATGGCTGCTAAAGGTGCCGGAGACCTGCTGGTCACGGCTGAAAAGGGATACGATCTGGCGCCCGATTACGAAATGTTTGTGCAGAATTATAAGGGCGGTCACGGCGGCCTGCGGGGTGAATTGTCCGATGTCCCCTATATACTCTACATCCCGGGCACTGAGGCTCGCGTTTTACCCTACGCCCGGGCCGAGGATGTTGGGCGGATAATTCTCAACCATTTAGAGGATGGCGCGGAACAGTGAAATGAAAGGGCGGTCTTCTTGCCGACTATCCTCCCCCTGTTTTCAAAATGCCCGAATGGCGCGCACGCGGTTGCCGGAACTTTTCAGCCCAATCCCCTGGTCTCCGGTACCGAAGTCTTGGAGCCAGCCGTCATCGAGGTCGGCTTCAGTGGAGCTCCAGTAAAATGCATTTGCAAACCCTCCCAGACCTGCGAGATGGAGATTGGTATACATTTGGTTCAACTCATACTTGGAAGGTAGGTACCAATTGCCCTGTATAGTGGTGGTATTATCTGTAATGCTGAAACCCGCGCAAAGTTTGGCGGCAAAATCACCTGTAGGATTATCCTGTGTCTGTTGTGCAATGAGCAGCAGCGTATTCATATAACCGGCGCCAACGCCTTCACCGCTGGCATTCGTAATGCGTAGTATGCCGTTTGACCAGGAGAGGCTGTCGCTCAGGTCGGACGGAGCAGCGACGAGTCCATGTTCGCCGGATTCATCTAGCCAGAAAATAATGCCTCCTGCAACCACGTCGCCGATTTTATACTTTTTTGAAACACGTTCTGCAGTTTTGGCATGCAGGGCATAAGGGACGCTTACTAATTGAGTAGTACCTAAAAGTTCAAAAGCACTTCCACCCGAAGTGTCCAGTTCTACCTGGAGAAAATAACTATTGCTGCCCCAGTCAATCGAGCTGAATGCCCCACTTACCGGATTGCCGGTACCAATTTCAATGTTGATCAGGCCAAAAGAATTGGTTTGCTCGTTGTGTATTTCGGTGTACACGCTTGGACCAGCAACACTCCCGGACAAAATGCTTATCCGCAAACTAACGGACTGATCCGCAATTGGCTGCCCTGCTGAATTTCTGGTAACTGCCTGATAATGAAATGCTTCAGGCGTTTGTGCCTGAAGGCGTGAACCGATAAGGCCGGAAAACACGACTGCATGCATGATAACCCAGGCAGCTGCTTTAACATTAGTAATATGGCGTAGCAGGGTCAGGGTGTGGGAAAGTCCATTGTTGTGTTTCATGGAAATGTTTTTTACAGATTTTTCAGCTACAAACGTATACGTCCCTGGAACTGGCAGATACCAGTGACAGGGACGTATAGAGTGGAATTGGCAGCAGGGTCAGGCCTGCTTGCTTTAAGCAAACATATAGAAAAACTGCCTTAAATACAAATCAACGGTATAACCCTGGCAGGATCGGTGATGAGGTGTTTGTCCGGCCCGGCAGCAGGAAAACGCGGTAAACGGAATTACTGTTCCGGGATAAAAGTATAGTAATAAAATGGAATGTGTAAGGCTCTAACTGACTTTTGCTAGCCAGGTAAAATAGTTTATTGTTTCCACATCCCTTTTACAGGTGTTTTCTTTTCTCTACCTTTTCCGTGATATTTTTGTTCACGCTAAAAAACTGTTAAGGTTGAAACTACTCCACATCATCGCCACAACACGTGGCGAGCAATCCAGAACCCTCAGTATCTCAAAAGAATTCCTTAAAACACTTAACAAAAAGCACCCGGAGGTCAAGGTTGATGAACTGAACCTGGCTACCACTGAATTGCCGCCGGTCCTGGCTACCACTGTCGATGCCAAGTATATGATGATGGCAGGCCAAACCCTGGACGATGCCACTATGGCATCCTATAAAAAGGTGACGGCCATGGCAGAACATTTCATTTCGTATGACCTGTTCCTAATCACGGCTCCCATGTGGAACTTTAGCATTCCCTACATGCTGAAGCACTACATTGACGTGATCATGCAGGCGGGGGTGCTGTTCAGTTTCACGGCCCATGGGCCTGAGGGTTTCGCCAAGTACGAGAAAATGGTCTGTATTACTTCCCGCGGCAGTGACTATAGTCCGGGCGGTCCGATGCATGCCCTTGATCATCAGGAGCCGTATCTGCGGGCCATTTTTGGACTGGCCGGTATTGAAGAGGTGCATTTTGTGCATGCACAGCCAATGGACATGGCACCCGGTCTGACCCAGATGGCACTGGAAAAGGCCATGGAAGAAGCCCGTCAAATGGTTGACAAGTTAGATCTTAAGAACATGCCGAGTGTTGGTACCAAATGATCTGACAACGGATCAAAACGAGTAACAATCTGATTTTCGCAAACCCTTTGTTAGTCCTGTACTTGCAAGGGGTTTGTTGTTTTGGCAGCAACTATGATCGCTTCGCAGCCAGTTGCATATTTCCTTCCTGCGCCTTACTTCACCAATACAAATCCTGCCCAGAAATACGGCTCTTCATATAATTCCCGCATTTCTTTTTGTGCAGCATAAAAAGCGGCCTCCAGAGGCAGGCCAGATTCCAGCCAGTTGGTATAAAACAGGCTCATCAATTTGGACGATTGTTTGTCCGGCACCTGCCAAAGGCTCATGATAATATACTCCGCACCGGCGATCTTAAAAGCACGTTGCAAGCCATAAACGCCCTCATTGCCCGCGATATCACCCAGTCCGGTTTCACAGGCGGAAAGGACGACCAGTTCTGTATCCGACAGGTCAGACTGACTGATCTCATAGGCTGTGAGAATGCCGTCCTCCAGGCCTTTCAGCGGTGGATTGCCCTGCCAGCTGTAGTTGGCGCCAGCCAGGATCAAACCTGAACGGACCATTGGGTGTTCCGAAGCCTTGCCAGGTATTAATTTATCTGTTTCAGAATTTTCTGATGTAGGCTGCCTGGAGGGGTCCGGAAAGAAATATCCATGTGTGGCGAGGTGCAGGATGCGGGCTGTAGTTTTCTGTTTCGTAATTAGTTGATACCGTTCTTCTGTTGCCGCCGAACCCTCCTCAAGATTTACCGTAAAACCCGCCCCGGCCAGTGTTTGCCGGATACTTTTTATTTCGCGTTCTGTTCCGGGCAAATACTGCCAGGCTGTCCGCGCACTTCTGGTGGCTATATCGGCATCATGCAACATTGGGTTGGATGTGCCTGTCCAGCGGTCGTGTTCCGGAAGTTCTAGTGCTACAGCCAGTTTGGTACTGTCCAGATCGAAATTAATGGCACCAAATAACTCCGCCTGTTTGTTATCGCTGTATTGCCGGGGTTCGTTGTATGCCAGGCTTCGGGTATTTCCGCGTTGATGTAAATCGAAAATATCGCCAAGTGTTTCATCATAACTGACCGGAATCGCGCTTATGTTGATACGGTGTAACAGACCTGACGGGGCGTAATAGATGCCCTTAATGCCATCCATAACTGGCTCCAGGGGTTTCCAAATAAGCTCGTACAGCGTTTTTTGAGATGCTCTCACCGGTGCCACGCCCCGGTCAGGACGTGCATACAGGTTTGCAACATAATCGGAGCGACGTTGGCCGGAGTTGCTTACCAAGGCTTTCAGTTCCTGTTCTTCAAACAGATAGATCATCTCCGGGGCCTTGCTGTCTGGTTTGACGACATAGGCTACGTACCATACACTATCGGTGGCCCTGCCACGCGGATCATAGTAGTTAAAATGGCTGAATTCAATCGCAGCCTCTCCGGGCCGGAGGTATTTTTGTACCCGTTTCCAGTCCATAATCTGGCGGGCCTGCCGGAAGGCCGTGGATTTACCTGCTAATGCTATTTCCATTTTTTCCAACTCTTCTTCCATCCTCCCAATGGAGGCCAGGCGTTTATCCCGGGGTAGCATATATTGCCGTGCGAGGATGCGTTGCAGGGATTTCCAGGCAGCATACTCCTTTATTGTGGAACTGTCCTGCTGGTCCCGTAATGCGGCCAGCAGGCTGCCCTGGTTTTCCATCAACAAGCCTTTCAGGAGGAGCTGGTTGTTGTAGCCAAAGTCGGTCAGTTGCCGGGAGACTTCCGGGTGGTTGACCATAAAGGATTCTACCCGGTCATAGTACGGACTTAACTTACGGAGATATCCCGTTTGTAATTGCTCATTCAGGGTGGGGAAACGGTTTTGGAGCTGCAGGTTGGTGTTTCTGTTCATTTCTGCATATGCATTTCCGGCCTTTTCGGGTTCACCCATTTGTTCATACAGAATACCTAACTGTTTCAGTTCACTTCCATAATCCGGATGTTGCTTTCCCAGGGCAATCTCTCTGCCGGCAAGCACCTCCTGATGCAGGGCCAAGGCCCGTGAATACTCACCTGCCTGCCGGTAGAAAACCGCCGTATTACTCAGGGTGCTCAGGTACTGAGGATGCGTTTTACCCAGTGATTTTTCCAGAATGGTTAAGGATTCGTGGTAAAGACCTCGGGCCTTGTCCCGGTTGCCCAGAGCTGCATGTAGGAAGGCCTGGTCTTGCAGGACCGTCCCGTAAACCGGATGCTCCCTGCCAACGGCTATTTCTGTTATTTGGATAGCTTCCTGTAGCACTTCCAATGCTTTAGGGTAGTTCCCCAATTCCCTGTACAGGTTACCGATATTGCTCAAAATTGTACCATAGTTCTGATGGTTTTTTCCCAGCACCTGTTCGGAAATATTCAAGGCTTCCTGGTAAACGGAAAGGGCTTTTTCATAATCGCCCAGACTTTTATAGATATCGGCATTTCCGGAGAGCATGGAAGCGTAATCGGGGCTAATATACCCCAGGGTATTGGCAAAGATTTCCAGCGCCTCGGTATTGGCACGCAGCGCTTTGTCGTACTCGCCCATTTGGACATATACTCTTCCCAGATTGGCCATCTTTCGGGGATAACTGTCGTTTTCTTTCCCCATAGTTCTTTCTGTATGCTCTTTCCCTTCCAGGAGGTACTCCAGTGCTTGCTCATAATTGCCCATTTTAGTATACAAAACCCCCAGGTTGTTCAGGGAAATGCCATAGCTTTTACTATCTTTTCCTACTGCCTTTTCCGTTAATGTCAGCGTTTCCAGATAGATTGGCAGGGCTTTTTCAAGCTGCCCGGTTTCGTGGTATAAACTGCCCAAATTACTCACGGTGGAGCTATACATGTCATTTTCTTTCCCGTATTCGCGTTCAATGATTTTTAATAAATCAAGGTATAAATTCGCTGCTTTTTCATATTCGCCGATCTCGTGGTAGCTGAGCGCTTCATAATTCAGGATAGTCAGATAGGATACGTGGGTGTCGCCATACTTTGTTTTCGCCAACTCCCTGGCCTGTGTTGCCACAGCAACGGCTTTTTTGAATTCGTTGATGGTGTTGTAGTATATCAGAAGTTTGTCCGCCACTACAGTTGTGTCGGCACCCCGGGCGATCAGGTAGTCTACGCATGCTGGCTGCACAGCATATAACGCCGACTTCAATGGTGTCCGGCCTCCTGTTGCTTCACCCGTTATCCGGTTAAGGCCGCGTTCATCCACACTCATTTTACAGGATTCAATCAGGTATTTTAACAAGTCTGATTTACCTGAAGCCGCGGCGAGGTTCAACAAGCCGCCTTCCTCTTGAAAAATGGCCTTTACGGAGGGATCCGCTCCCTGGGTTATCAGGTATCGGACCATGTCGAGGTCGGCATAATAGGCTGCCCACATCAGGGCAGGCACGCCCTGATCATCCTTGGTATTGACATTTGCGCCGGAACTGACGCAAGCTTTTACCTGGCCCAAGTCGTTATTTTTGATTGCGGTCAACAGGAGGCTGTCCGGCGATACACCGGCCTCCTGGGCCTTGCTACAGATGGTAACCAGGAAAAACAGGGTAGTGGCAAACGCTATTTTCATACTTGATCTTATTAGTGCAATACGGAGGGAGTTGGTTGCGGATACCATCGAGTGGGCAGGCGGGAAAAGGATAACAATACAAAGATGTATCGTTCCTGGAAAATTCAGATAGGGTTGTCTTTATAAAAAAAATAATGCCGGCGTCATCAGACCATTTGGACACAGTTTGCATGGGTTGGGATCCGGCTGCCTCTTGATATTTCACACGTTCAGGCATTCCTCACACCCGCAACTCCCAGCCCGGCTCATATTCCCGGCTCCAATACCGCATGGCCTCCGGGGATATGTCTGTTGCGGCATGTCGGCTATCCGCTCCTCCAAATGGACGTCAGCTGGAAAGGGTTGATTTATTTCGCCGGCCCTTACACTCACACTGCCGTATGACCCGTATCATTAGAAAAATACGGGATTTCCTCTAAACTGCTCCGATTTCCGTGCGGAAGTGAAGCGCCCTGTTATGTTGTAAATAAATCAATACGCTATGAATCGCTACTTCCTGCTGTTGCTTGCGCTGATCACCGTTCCAAGGTGTGAGCCTCTGGTGGAAACCTTCGAAGATGAAATGCCCTGCCTGTACTATGCAGCCCGGGTACAAACCCCTGCGCCGGCAGTTGGTGATACCTTGCTGGTCATGACCTGGAATATCCGTTTTGGCTGTGGCAAGGCGTGGTGGTTCGGTGACTCTTGTGGGGACCGGGTGTTGTTCAGTAAAGAAGAGATCATCCCTAATCTGGAGTCAATAGCCGCCCGTATAAATGCGCTTCGGCCGGACATTGTTTTGCTGCAGGAAATAGACATTGAGGCCAAACGCTCCGCTTATATCGATCAGATGCAGTATCTGTTGGACCATACCTACCTGAACTATGGTGTGTATGCATCCAACTGGAAATCCCAGTTTATTCCAAGTGACGGGCTGGGACGAATGGATGAAGGCAATGCGATCCTGGCCCCCTGGCTGATCGATGATGCCACGCGGTTCCAGCTCCCCCTTCGCAACGACCTGGATAACCTCACCCGTTATTTTTATACCCGTGAAAATGCGATGCAGGCCCGGGTGAACATTCCTGGTCGCACGGATATTTACGCAGTGTGTACACACCTGGTCGCTTTTTCTACTGACGACACCAAAAAGCGGCAAATGGATACCTACATGACCGTGTTGCAGGATCTGGATCGTGCCGGCCTGTACTTCGTTACCGGCGGTGATCTGAACCTGTTGCCGCCGAATGCAGACTCAACCGATTATTGCCTGGAGAAAGCCTGTCCGGATGAACATTTTCACAGTCCGGGCGATGATCCGTTTCACCGTGATGGCGCCTACTATTCCCCTGAGATCACCTGGCTGAACCCCTTATTCACACAATACGAGCCCTCGCTAAGCCTGGAGACGTATAAACAGGATGAAAACAAATATTTCACCAACACCCAACTCGACAGTACCTGGGACAGTACCCTTGATTACCTTTTTGCTAATTCTGCCTGGCAGCAGGAGACCCACCGGGCTCATCAGGATGCCCCCGAGTCTGATCATTGCCCTGTGACGGCCTTCTGGATCATTCCAAAATAACAACATGCCCACCGGCTGCTAAATACTTTTATCATGATATCCCAAAGCAGGAATTCTTGCCCCAGTACAGGATACCTCATGCTCATCCTGTTGTTGTGTGCCGGACTGGCAGCGGCCCAGCCGATCCCACCTGATGATCCGGCATTTCTGTTTTCGAATACAGCGTATACGCTGCCGGCGCGGCGGGGCGGCTTTGCCTTGTTACATAACTCGCGCTATGGAGTTTCCAGGCGGGTTGAGCTGGGGTTTCATCCATTAATGATGTTCCTGTCGCCGGATATTGAAGTTAAATGGAAACAGGTTGAAGCGCCGCAGTTTACTCTGAGCAGTTTTCACAGCATCAATTATCCGTCCTTTCTGATGTGTGTCGTCCAGGTCGAAGGAGCAGGTGGCTTTATCTCACCGGAGTTTACCATTCCTACTATGCTTGCCATTCAGAATGGCCTGATCGGTACAACTATTGTGGGTGACCGACATATTCTTACCGGCAGGTTGACCTTTGAGTTTTCCCTGAAAAATGCCAAACCGGATGCCCGCACTACGGTTGATCTGCCATTTGTGTATCCGCGGGCGGCAGTTTACTATAAGGACTACGGATTCATAACGGGCCTGGCGGCGGAAGGGAAAGTGTGGCAACGGCTGGATTACCTGGCAACCGTTGATGCTTATTTTTTTCCGCAGGGCGGGCTGGACTTCTTTAGTGAAACTACGGCGGGTGCCGTCTGGCGCACCGGTAAGAAGTTCAAGTTGTTGATCGGGGGGAAGCTTACTTATGGCGAATACCCGTTTGGTCCGCAATGGCATCTACTGCCGGTAATTGATTTTCGCTGGTTTTTACGGATATGACAGGCATACACCCTGGCAGACATACTTTATAGCCTAAAACCGCATTTCCATCCCCACTGTATAATTTCTGCCGGGCATGCGGTACCGCTCCAGTTCTTCATACCGGGCATTATTCAGGTTGTTCACCGCCAGGCAGACTGAATATTTGCCGGAAGGGAAATTGTACGATGCTTTGGCGTTTGCCACAAAGGCAGCCTGCGGTTCGCTTCCCGGATAGATAAATACTTCCTCGATCCGGCTGCGGTACCGGCCGTTGGCGTTTACGGTAAAGCCCTGGTGCCGCACCGTGATACCGCCGCCAAGGGTATGGCGTACCTTGTATGCCAGTGCATCGTTGATCCGGCCGGCCGAAACATCGCGGGCATCCAGATAGGTGTAAGCCAGGTTGATGGACAATTTCTTTCCGATGTGCTGCCTGTAGGTAACTTCAAAACCCTGCATGAGGGCCTCCTTGAGATTGATCACCTGATATACCAATGGTTCCAGTGGCTGCGAACGCTGCACGAAGGAGATCAGGTCTTTATATTTATTGTAGAATAGGGCAAGGTCAAGCGAGGAGCCCTGGAAGGGCGTCATGCGAGCGCCTAATTCTAACGAGAGTGTCAGGCGTTCCGGCCGAAGGGCTGGGTTGGGCCTGAACTGCAGCCCGCCACCTTGTTCGAATTTAATAAAACGTTCTGCAATAGAAGGATCCCGAAAAGCTTGTGCCAGTAATAATCGGACTGACAGGCCGGGGTTTGCCTGGTAGACCAGCGCAAGTTTGGGGCTCCAGTTTTCCGAGTGGTATTGTAGCAAAATGTCATAATAGTCGAACCGCAACCCGGCTGTGGCAGTGAATTTTTTGCCGATAGTTACCTCATCCTGAATAAATACCCCGGCGCCAAACGCGTGGTGTTCGCCATAAAGGGCAGTATCGGGTTGCCCGTTGGTATAATCATACCGCAGGTCCAGACCCGCCAGCAGGCAATGGCCGGAAGCCGTGCAATAGCGAATCTGACTACTGTTGCCTACCCGTTTGGTTTGTACGCTGGATTTGGTGATCACCTGTTTGCCGGTATTGACATTGGTGCTGTCGTTGCCGGGGTCTGCATTAAAATCAAACAGGGAGGTATTGGCGTAATGATAAAGACGGGTGGAATATTTAAGCGCATCCGTCGGCGTTGCCTGGAAATACAGGTCAGCGTTTAGTTCCCGGCGATCCTGGTAATCGTCCAGGCGGTGTGGCGCAACCTGATAGGCCTGCCGCCTGCTCAGCCAGGTTGCCGGAGTATCGTTAAATATCCGGTTGACATTGGCAGAGGCAGTCAGGTGATAATTTTGCGAGAATACCCAAGTCGCCTTGCCGTAAAAGTTCAACAGTTCAAACCCGGACTTTTCGCGGTGGCCGTCATCGGACTTCCAGCTGCCATCCAGCAAATAAGAAAACTTGCCCAGGCTCCGGTTGTGACTGATTCCCAGCGTTTTAAAATCATTAAAGCGGTTGTAGCCAGACGAACGGGGCGCACGATCATAGACACCATAATGCCCGAATATCCGGGTTTCCGGCGTATTGGCCGGGTTTCGGGTAATAACATTGACCACTCCACCCATCGCACTGGAGCCGTACAAGGAAGAATATGCCCCCCGGAGGACTTCAATGCGTTCGATGGAGCCCATCGGGACCAGGTTCCACAGGGCGCCTCCGGATTCCGGACTCAGGGCAGGACGCCCGTCGATAAGGAGCAATACCCGGTTGCCAATCCCGCCACCTGCGACTTCGGAAGCTCCCCGGATCGAAAAAGCCTGGACGTTGGCGCCACTCGATCGTGTAACGACTACCCCCGGCACCTCATCAAACGCCTGATCAAACGTCCGGATATTTCGTTCCCGGATCTGGGTATTGGTAATGACACCGATACTGGCCGGAGCCAGGTTAATGGCCTGTGACCGGAATGTGGCTGAAACGACCACCTCGCCAACTGGTAGTACAGTAGGCTGTAGCGCCAGTATAATCCGGCTGCAGGTGCCGGCGGCCACTTGTACCTGATGCAGCACCGTGTCCTGATAGCCCATATACAAAACGGAAAGCGCATATGTACCGACCGGTACTTCCTCGATCCGGAAACTCCCGTCCAGATCGGTAACGGCACCCAGTTCAGATCCGGAGAGCCGGATTGTTACAGCCGGAAGCAGATCACCGGTTTCGGCATCCCGAACTACTCCGGCAATACTTCCCGTGCCTGTTGAAAAGACAGGAGTGCCCAGGGCAGGCCGGGCCAGTACCAGAAGGAACAAAACCCAGGCCAGCCCTGTGCACGGACCAGTCCATATTTTGGAAAGTACTTTATATGTGGTTCTTTTTACTGATACCACTGGAGTACGAAGTTGAAGTCAGCCGTAAAGTTGATCTCTTTCTGTTCCCCTTCTTCAATAGTGAAAGATTGCGGCGCCGGGTAGTCGAAGATCGGGAACAACACGCCGTTCTGTCCCGGCACTTTGATCACTACACCGTGGCTGACCTGGCCGGGATTACCCCAATGCACACCCAGGGTTGCGGATTTAAGCGTTGGATCCGTGATATAGTCATGCCGGAATCCCAAAGCGAGAGCTGAATAGGTGCCGGGTTCCAGTTCAATCTCGTAGCTGTAGGTGCGCTTGCCGGGGGAGTAAGTGAAAATGAGCGGGTTCTGGGAGTTGTACGGAGCGCCGACGGCAAAGGTGCCTCCCGGTACGCCGGGGCCGAAGAAGTTGTCCGGCACTTCGCCCCAACCGGCTAACGGATCCAGGCTGAATTCCGGAAAAACAGTCAGTTCTACGTCTCCACTATCCACCCAGGTTGCCCAGGTGTCGACATTTTCGATAGTAATGGTGCCGTAGATTTTGGTAGTGGCAGGATCGTCTTTTTTACAGGCGCCCAGAAACAGCGAGGTGGCCAGGGCTGCCAGAGCAAAGGTTTTAAGTAATGAGTTTTTGTGTTGGCTAGACATTGCGGGTAGTTTTAGAAATACGTGAATGTTTGCTGGCAACCAGTGCCTTGCTGTAATTTCGGACAAACATAGGGCGGCTCGTATTCCTGAAATTCACAGCATTGTCAAATTACCCGTTTGACGGTGCTGAAACCAGATTGGTTTCAGTATTTCCGGGAGAACTTTTCATTTTCTGCCGGCCCCCCTCACCTTTCCATCGCTTCCAACAGTATCTCTCCCAAAAGTTGATGCCCAGCAGGTGTGAGATGTGGATCATTTTCGTAATAGAGCAAAGTGCCAGCTGTGGCAGCTGCCTGGAATTCCGGTAGAGGTGAGATGATTCGGACCTGTTTGTTATTGCCAAAATACGATCGGATGCGATCCAGGAACGGGTATGAGAGGGCGCTTATCCTGGGTGGAAGGTCTGATACGCCCAGCGTTTCCATGCGCGCACGCCATTGAGCGCTGGTTTGGGCACAATGCGGTACAATGACCAGTAACACGGGGCAATGTTCCAATTCCGGTGAACGAAACAGTTTTTCCACTCGTGTGAGCCAGTCTTCCATATCCGTGTCCCGCCCGCCGGAAAGCAGAATATTGTGCCGGATCATCCCGGGATCAGCCTGCAGCAACATTTTTTCCCTTGGCGAGTATCGTTCCGGGGAAAAGACTAGACTAGTATCCTTCAATTCGGGCATGGGTGTTGCGGGGGCTGCTGCCAGTGCTTTTAGTTGTCCGGACTTGTAATTTGCATAACGAAGGAAAAGCAGGCGCTCCGCCATCCACCAATAGAGCCGGCGAAGGCCGGATACCCTGCCGGGCGTGTGCTTGCGGAGGTCCCATAAGTCATTTCCGACATAGACCTGGTACACGAACAAATCTGGTTTGACTGCCGCAAGGCGCCTTCGGGCTATAGCTGTTGCTTCCTGAATGCCAGTTCCTCCGACAGCAGCGTTGTATATGGTGCAGGCAGGCAAACTGTCGCGGAGCACCTGTACATAACTGAAAGGCTGGGCGCTAAATGAATCGCCGAGTACCAGGATCTTTTTATTCGATTGTCGGGCTTGATCTGCCGGGTTCAGGGCCCGCCATTCGGTACTGTAAAAGTCAATCCATTGGTAGCGGTATGCAATTTCCATGATACCTAGTACAGTGGCTGCCAGGAACAGGATATATAGCACTAGGCGGGTGACTTTTTTTACCATTTTGCAGGACTTGACAAACCGGGGCAATTGATCACGTTACGGACTGACTCCGGTCATTTAAACCAAGGTGTCAAATATGCAAACTTTGGATTAAAGAATGCAGGCCTGGAGTCAGGCGTCTGGAAAGTGAAATTTACATAACATGTCTTTTCCGTACTAAGGCGCGGGTGCCGGATGACAAGTCCCGGGAATACACGTTTGAAGGCCATTTCTTTGTTGTTATTCTTTTTTCTTGTTTCTGGAAATTCAATCTTTGCGGCTTAATATGGTCGATATATGAGACAACTTTACCTAGTGGTGCTTTTCATCTGCCTGCAAGGCAATTTAGCCCGGGCACAATCCACCTTCCTGGATGTTACCTCCCCGGCAGGCCTGCTGCCTATTTCAGGTTGTGATGCTGTCGCTGTTGCAGACTTCAATCAAGATGGTTATGACGACTTCTACATCAATTTTTCCAGTAGCAAAAACCTGCTGTACAAAAATATGGGTGACGGTACGTTTTCCGAAATCGGCGAGTCGGCAGGTGTTGCCGTGAGTACGCTTTCTGCTGCTGCTGTCTGGGGAGACATTAACAACGATGGCTGGCCCGATTTATATGTGGCGCGGACCGGAAGTCCGGATCAGCTATTCCTCAATAACCGGGACGAAACCTTTACCAATATCAGCCTTCAGGCCGGGATCAACCAGATGGGCCACCCGTTTTCTGTGAATATGGCCGATATGAACAAGGACGGCTTTCTGGATATCTATGTGGCCAATTTCCTGTCGGAAAACGTGTTATACCGTAATAACGGAAATAACACTTTTTCCAATGTTACCTTCCTTGCCCGGCCGCTCGACAGCGGCAAGTCAATGGGGTCGATCTTTTTTGATTATGACCAGGATGGAGATTTGGACCTGTATCTGGTACATGACAGTAATGAACCTAATTTCTTATATCAGAATGATGGCACCGGCATTTTTACCGAGATCGGCCAGGCGGCTGGTGTGAATACGCAGAGCCTGGGCATGGGTGTTGATGCCGGTGATGTCAATAATGATGGTTGGCCCGATCTGTACATCACCAACCTGTATGAAAACGTCCTCCTGCTCAACAATGGCGACGGTACGTTTTCGGATATTTCCGAAAGTGCCGGTGTGGATGATTACGGAATGGGGTGGGGGTGCAGTTTTCTGGATTTTGACAACGATGGCTGGCAGGATATCTACGCGGTGAATGACTATGCCTTTTCCGCATACCCAAACCTGCTGTACCGAAATCTGGGCGACGGCACCTTTGAAAAAACGGATTCAGCGGGTGTAATCAGTAACCTGCATGACAGTTATGGCACAGCATGCCTGGATTTTAATCTCGATGGCAAACCCGATATCGTTGTGGCAAACCGGAGCAATGGAGAATCCCTGCAGCTGTTTCAGAACAATGCATCATCAGGCAGTTGGATCGGTCTTAAACTCCTGGGTACGACCAGTAACCGGGGGGCGATCGGTGCCAGGGTCCGCATACTGGATGCCGCCGGTGTGGTCCATTACCGGGAATGCACTGCCGGTCATGGCTGGAAAAGCCAGAATAGCGGTACATTGATATTTGGGCTGGGCGCATCAGATTCCATTCAAATGATCACTGTTTTTTGGCCATCCGGACTGGAACAAGCAATCGATCCGGTTTCATTGAATAAGTATTATACTATTGTGGAAGGGTCCGCTCCGGTACCGGGGCTGTTGGCTGGTTCAACCACGGCTGTGGAACAACTGTCGGAACCACAGGCTTTGCGGTTTGGGGTTTATCCCAATCCGGCAAATGCAGGCGATCGCCTGGTGTTTTATGTAGATGTGCCCGTGCTTTTACCGGTTCGGTTACGCGCTTTTGACACGAGGGGCAAACTGCTTGGAGAGACTTGGAGGACGCCTGTACAAACTGGGAAAAACGCTTTTGAAATGGCTGTTTCAGAACTTGTCCCCAGCGGATTTTCCGGGATGCTTCATATAAGCGGAATGCAAGGCCATACCAGTAGTATGGTAAAGGTGCTGATCCGCTAACCGGAAAATTACGCTTGTTTTAGAGTAGGTTAATTAGTGCATATAAACGAAAAGAGCCAGAAAAGGCACAGTATTTGACCCGTGATGGCATCATAAGGATGGGCAATGTGCTCCCGTTTTGCGATTT
>SBHD01000373.1 GCA_006226345.1 Bacteroidota bacterium
CGTCCGGCGTCCCGGCACTTCAAGGGTTTGAAAATTGATCAGGCGCGTCCCCTTGAATGTTGCCATGACAATAGAATTCGAGGGCGACGCCTGTTCCAGTTCGGCCAGCAGGTCATCGTTCTGTGCTGTCAAACAGGTGCTTGATAGCAGCAACAGGCTCACGGCGAATAAAAGAGCAGGTATTTTCATGATACTGGATGAGCAAATCTGAAATAAAATAGATGGTATTACCCGTTTGGTCCGGGTCAGTTATTTGGGGCACCCGCGTCAATCCACTTCCTGATCCGGGCCTGATAACAGTCATTGATTGGCGCGGCACTTCCTTGCGGCATAAAAGCGGCGTTTCCATCCCAGGTGATCGCACTCCAAAGGACACCATTTAATGCCACCGTTTGAACGCTGGTATACTGGCTCAGGTTTATTCCACTGGTACTGCTGGCATTGTGACAGGAATTGCCGGCTCCACATGTTCCGTTCAAAATTGGTTGGATATCCGATTTGAAACTGATGGTAACTGTGGTGTCGCAGTTTGCATTATTGAAAATCAATTCCGGATGGAGCTCCTGGTTATTGTCATAATAACAATTGGTGAACAGGGCTGCACCCAGCACAAGCAACAGACCTACATGCAGGAGTCGTTTGAAGTTTAGCATGGATATAAATTGCGTAAATTGAAACCCTTAGTTGTCTTGGGCTCCCTGGAGTATCCAGAGGTAGATCATTCCAATCTGTTCATCGGTCAGGGGAGCATTGGGTTTGGGCGGCATGGCCTTTTCCCCGGTATACAAACGTATCACCTTGTACAGATCACTCTGATGCGGCTTACCGGCTGCCACTCCACAGTTGTTTATTAACTCATCGTACGTCAATAACAGGATTTCCTCACTGTTGCCGCCATGGCAACCGGAATCCAATGCGCAATTGGCACTGATAATCGGACTGATATCCGTCTGATAGGAAATAACAGGAAGGTCGGCAGTCGGGTCAACCTGAGTAGTACAGGCACTCCAGGCCAACAGCCAGAGGACGGGTATGAAGCGTTTCACGGAGCGTACTTTAATTAAAAAATTGCGTGCAAATGAATAATGATTGAACGAATCCGGCACTAATATCGTACCCCTAAATTTACCGAACAGGGAAATAAACCGCCCGAACGGGAATATTTCGTTTCAGTCCAGATTGTAACCAGCCCTCTACCCTACTGTTTAGGATGTGCGCTCGGGCTTACCGAAACCGGATCTCCCGGTCGGTAACAAACCGTTGCCGGTAGTAATATCCGGACAACAACCCGAATACGAAGCCCCCAATGTGCGCCCACCAGGCCACTCCACCGGCGTCAGCACCGGACAACCCCAGCACTCCGAGTCCCGAGCTGAGTTGTTGGACAAACCAGAACCCGAGGAAGACCCATGCGGGGATATAAAAAATGCCGAAAAAGAGGATAAACAGCATCCGTACTCTCGACCTGGGAAACATCACGATATACGCACCCATTACAGCAGCGATCGCTCCACTGGCACCTATGCAGGGAATGCCGCTGTCAGGCGCAATAGCAACCTGCATCAAGCCCGCTACCAGGCCTCCGGCCAGATAGAACATCAGAAAACGGAAATTCCCCACAACCGCCTCGATATTGTCCCCGAATATCCAGAGATACAACATGTTGCCGATCAGGTGCAACCAACTACCGTGCAGGAACATGCTGCTGAACAGCGTCCCGAGGTCAACACCACGGGAGATCTCAAACGGGATCGCACCATATGTTTCCACAAAACCGGCTTGTGCGCCTTCCGGCATAGATGCCTGAAAGATAAAAACGCCCGCATTCAGAAACAGGAACAGGTAACTGAATATCGCGGGATGACCACCATCAATGTTATCATCGCCGATAGGGAAGAGCATACCACGAAGGTAGGTAAAAATTCCAGTGGAAACGTCGCAATTAAGCCGCTGGAATTAGGTGGCATCAACCCGGGAATTTGCGGATCATTTTCCGGATGCCCGCCTCAATTGCTGAAGAGGTTATATCCTCCTTTTCCTTGGCCAGCAGCACCAGCATCAGCGCTATACGCTGGTCAGCATCACGCAGCTTCTGATAAAAGGTGTTCTTCTGCAAGCGGTAGGCCTCCCGGATCCGGCGCTTTAACCGGTTCCGGGCTACCGCGGACTTGAAGGCGCGGCGCGGAACGGATATCGCCAGTTGAGCGGGAAAAAGGGAAGGCTCCTCGGTGTCATCCAACGGCAACCAGACCACCCGAAGCGGATATGCAACAAAGGAGTTCCCTTCCCGGAACAACCGGCTGATCGTCTTTCGGCTTTTAAGCCTTTCATCGCGGGAAAAAGTGAACTCCATGTAGATCTGGTACAATCAATTTACCGGGCATGAAGCCTATTGTGGTTACAATGCGCTATTCCGGTGTTGCAGGATACGTGCTAAAAATAAGCAAAGTCGTCAGACTGCTGCTGCAAGCTGACGACTTTGTGCAATGAAAGGAAATTCTACCTCCCAGGCAGGAGGCAGTACCGTATTACTTCAGGCGTTTTTCGTCTGAAACACTCAGTTTCTTACGACCCCGGGCCCGGCGGCGCGCAATTAACTTACGACCGGCTTTGGAAGCCATGCGGCTGCGGAAACCATGCTTGTTCTTACGCTTGCGACGGGAAGGTTGATAGGTACGTTTCATCGTTTATCGACTAAATTGGTATACTGTGCAAAAAATCGGAGCGCAAAGGTACATGTCTTTTCCCGAAAAACAAGAACACAGAAGAAAAATTAGTTCAGGTTTCCGCTATGCCCGGAACTGGTTCATTTCAGTTTTACCAACTTCACCTGCGCAATACCGGATTCGGTGACTAAACGGCAATCGTACAAGCCGGCTGTCAGCTCTCCGGCCGGGATGCTAAACTGGTACAAACCGGCATCCAGATACTGCCTTTGGTAAAACTGTTGCACCAACCGTCCGGTCATGTCCACCAATTCAAGATAGACATGGCCACTTTCCGGCAGATTGAACCGGACCGTAAACTGCTGATCAAACGGATTGGGGAAAACGGACAACTGCCGTTCACCAACTCCCGTACGATTTTCAACCTCCGACTCCCGCAGATAGTGAATGTGTACCACCGGCTGTTCCGGCGTATCAGCCAGCACAGCCAGGGCTACCGGTCGCGTACCGACACAGGCATTACACGGTTGTATGCGCGCCAGAAAATCACAGCCCAACAGGGCGGAAAACCCTGGATTGAGCAAGACTTCCACGCCTGCCAGAAACTCGGTAGTTGCTGCAGCCGGCACTGTAACAGTTCCCATTGTAGCAACCTGTTGCCGGGCCTCATACGTACCGATGGCCGGATCGTCCGTAACGACCAGGTTTGAAATACATTCAATGTCAAAATCAGCCGGCGAGATATTGAAAAAGATATTGTCCGAACACTTGACCATAACGCGCGCCTGTTCTGTAAGCACATCGGGAAGTGTAACTTCCTGCGTACCGTCATTGGGCGTACCGGCCAGCAAGGTAAACGGGAACGTCTGTCC
>SBHD01000008.1 GCA_006226345.1 Bacteroidota bacterium
CGCCGGCGCCGGCGCCGGATCCGGTTCCTGCAAACCGGGCTGGTGGTTATCACCATTCTGTTGTTGCTTCTGGCAGCCGGGCTGGTGTGGTATATTACCCATACCCACGGCAAATAGCCTTTCCTGTCTGTATGCCCACACTATGCCGGCCCGGGGTACAATGCCTGCCCATCCTTTTTCACAGCCGGTTTGTCATTTTTTGTGCCTGATAGGCAAATCTCCCTACCTTGTGCCGGTTTTTTAATTACCGAACATACATCTAGTGTGCAGGTAAAGTGTGCAACGCGAAAAAGCAATAGTCCACCCCTATTGATCGAGTTATGGCAAAATCCGGCAAATACAGGTCCAAATCCAAAACTTCTAAAAAACATCCGGCACCGGCTTCGGCCGCATCAACGAAAGAGGCGCCTGACCGCCTCGAACGTCCGGCAGTGGATACGCCTGCTGATCCGCTCCTTCGCCGCATCTTCTGGGGGCTTGCAGTCGCTGGTCTGCTGATCATGGCGGGCCTTTCGTTTGGCAGCGGTATCAACGCCGATGACAAGTTCCAGAACGACTATAGTCTGAAACTGGTGGATTATTACACCTCTTTTGGAAAGGATACAGCCGCATTGAACGTCCCCGATGGGAATATGCACCTGTACGGTGGTTTTTTTGAAATCATAACCGGTTTGGCCAATAAAGCGCTCGGATTCGAGCCCAACGATCTGGGATATCACAACGTCCGGCATTTATTTACAGCTATTTTGGGCTGGGTCGCCATCCTTTGTGCTGCCCTGCTGGCCCGGTTGATAGCCGGATGGCGGGCAGGGGTCATCACCCTGGTCATCATGTTGGTCTCGCCGCGGTTTCTGGGCGATTCCCTGATGAACCCAAAGGATATTCCTTTTGCCGCAGGGTACATCATGGCGGTCTATAATATGGCAGCCGTGTTGAGCCGGATGCCCAGTCCAGGGCGGTGGAACATCGCCGGATTGGTTGCCGGCCTGGCTATTTCTCTGGCAATGCGGGCTGGGGGCTTGCTCAATTTTGCTTACCTGTTCATGTTTGCCGGGTTGTTCCTCGTCCTGAAAAAAGGCTGGGGAAGTTTGTTCGACTTACAGACCATACGGCGCTATGCTGTGGTAGTGGTGGGAGCCGCAGTGGCAGGTTATATCGGCGCATTGCTGTTTTGGCCATTTGCCCTGCAAAAGCCATTGACCAATCCTTATTTTGCGCTGACTAAATTCTCGGATTTTGAGATTGCTATCCGGGTCTTGTATGACGGGGAGAACGTTAAGTCTAACCAGACGCCCTGGCATTATCTGGTGCGCTGGATCGAGCTTACTATTCCGCTCGCGGCCGTATTGGGCTTCCTGGGCAGTCTGGCCCTTTTGCCCCGCCTGCTGAAGCGCTATCAACCCCTTTGGATAGGGCTTGTATACTTTGCGGCAATATTTCCGGTGGTGTACGTGATCTATAAAAAATCGAACGTGTATGATGGCTGGCGCCAGCTGACGTTCGCCTATCCGACCCTGGCTGTTGCGGCCGCTTTGTTCTGGAACGAATTACTGAATCTGTTTTCCGGGAAAAAGGTTGTGCAATACGCAACATATGGCCTTTTGGCGCTGTTGCTGTCAGATGCCGCTATTTTCATTGCTGCCAATCCCAAGATCCCATATGTGTATTTCAATCCGCTGGCCGGCGGGGTGAAAGGGGCCTATGGCAAATACGAAACCGATTACTGGGGGGTCAGTATCCGGCAAGGTATCGAATGGATGGAGCAGCAGGGTATCTTGAAGCCGGATATGACAGAGAAGGTGGTTATTGCCACCAATATGTTCTATCCGGCCGACAAACTGCTGGCCAAGTACGGCGATATGGTCAAGGTCAAATATCTGAAGTGGGAACGCCGCTGCGATGATGTGTGGGATTACGGGCTCTTTCCAACCCGTTTTATTGACGGTAACACCCTCGAAAAAGGTTACTGGCCACCCGACAATGCCGCGCATGTAATTGAAGCAGGTGGCACGCCGATCCTGGCAATCCTAAAGGATAGCGACCGGAATTGCGCTTTTGGCATCGCAGCGATGAAACTGCAGGACTGGACAGGGGCTATTGATTACCTCCGTAAGGAAGTAGCAGCTGTCCCGGACAACGAACTGGCCTGGGCTAATCTGGCACAGGCATACCTCAACTCTTCCCAGCTGGATGAAGCCAAAGCCGCGGCCGAAAAAGCGCTGGAGATTAGTCCGGACGACCTGCAGGCAAATAACCTGCTCGGCCTGTACTGGATCAATAAAGGTGATGTAGCCCAGGCAAAGGCCCAGTTTGAACAGGCGCTTCGCCGTGAGCCGGCAAACCCGGCAGCTTATTACTACCTGGCTACGATCGCGCAGCGGCAGGGCGATAACCAGACGGCGCTGAATAACCTCCGGCAGGCCATAGAAATAGCGCCAACCTTCCGGCCGGCGTATGAGTTTTCTGCGCTGATCTATGAATCGATGGGAAATACTGCTGCCGCGCAACAGTACCGGGCAATCCTGCAGCAATTGCGATAGGGTGTTTTGTACCGCCAGGATGCGAAGGTTGATTCTCTGCGTCTTCGCGTCCTGGCGGTGAAAAACACTACGAACTCCCAAGCCTCTGCTATTCCAGTATAACTTTTTGAGTGACCTGTGTACTGTCGGCCACCATGTTTACCATCAGGTAGCCTTTGGGCATGCCGCTGGCCTGTAACTTCAGGAAATGCGGACCGGCAGGTTGCTGGCCTTCATCAAATTCTCCCAGTAATTTGCCTGATGCACTGTACAGGCGAAAACGCACCGGCGCTGCCTTCGGCAACCGGTAGTTGATCAACATATCTCCCGTGGTAGGGTTGGGTGATACGGACATGGCCAACGGGTTATATACCGGTAGCTCCGGTGCTGCTGTTGTGCTGCGAGTTAACCAAACCCGGTATACCGTCGGGATAGCCTCGCTCGGAATATTGGTAAAAAAGATATTGGCCTGAGTGCTGCGTATCCCGCCAAATATGTACCCGATCAGTACGGAATCAACATATACTTCATCCATCCGGATCACACCGTTCGGATAAGCGGGCACATCCGGATGGCGAAAAAACTCAGCACTGGAGCCCAGAAGTTCCGGCATTTCCGCAGGAAGTTTGACCTCCTCCAGGCTACCGTCTGCATAACGTGTAACCCGTGCTATGGTGTTGACAAACGGTACGTTAATATCCTGTACCAGATTGCCGCTGGCATCCAGGGTATATTCGGCCATGCCGCCAAAAAACACCGTATGCTGTTGGTTATCTGCCGCACTGTACAGCGCCATATGGGCACAGTGGTAATGATTGAGGTACTGTGAGAAGTTTGTTCTTGGGTAGTAGCCGCCAGTATCGATATCAACCGGGTACAGCCATGGCCGGTCTTCCACATGTTGGAAAACGCCGGAAAAGATCGTCAGACCCGGACGCCCGTCCGGGAAGATCTGAGGGGTCAGGTTGTAGTCCCTGCGGTGTAGGTGGTCAGTGTCGGTCCAGGCCCGGTAATCGGTAATATTCAGTTGGGCGCCATCGTCCTCGATCCCGAAAATTCGGATGGCATCGGTATAGGTCTGGGTGAAAGTTGGGTGGTTCATGGGGTTGTACCGGCCGTCAAAACGCTGACCGCCAACGAGGTAGAACTCCTCTTCCAGCAGGGCCAGGTAACCGCCTGTAACGGCCATCCGGTCATCCGCCAGGGCCCTGAAATACGGTGTGATAGCGTTTCCGGATTTGATTGCGGCGATCAGGCCGGGCACCTGCACAGCCAGCAACTGCGGATGTGTGATGTGGTCCAGTGCCGTCGGGCTGTAGCCATAGCCACCGATCAGATAAAGCATGGAATCGCGCTGGATAAATTCCAGGTTGGTGGCCAGCAATTGCTCTGCAATCGATACCGGAAGGGTGGATACGGCTGCCGACCAAACCTGCTGGGTGGTGGGATTCAGGACGTATACGAGCTGGTTTTGGTTGGCTTCGTCAAAGGCAGCAAAGGGTTGCCGTTGGTGCAGGCCATCCGTTCGGCCGGCCATGACCAGCCATTCTCCTTCCCATTCTCCTGCAGCGAATGCCTGCAGCCCGGGTGCACCAGGGATAAGAATCGGTTCAAGCTGGACTGAAAAAGATGGCTGACTGTATACCTGTGCCGCCCACAACAGGGCGATCAGCATGGAAAGCATACGGGTATTCATTCTGTTTGGATTTTAAGCGCTAGTCAGGGGGGGCGAAAACTCCCTGACTAGCGCAACGTTTTAAGTGTCAGGGCCGGCAGTATCACCGCGTGGCAGATGTATACTGCAAAGGTGATCCATATCTGGAACGCCTGCAGATCACAAAAACGGGTTTTCAGGGATTTTTTACGGATTCTGTATAATTGGCTAATTGGGAAAGCCCCTTGAAAAAACCGCCAGAACTATATCTTTGCCCTGGTCCGTCCCCGGGGTTCCCCGCATCCGGATCAAAGACTTCAAAATGATATATGGATAATAAATTTGAGTTTCTTCGTGAGCGTCTCGCCGAAGCCAAACTGGGCGGCGGGCAGGACCGCATTGTCAAACAACACAAAAAGGGCAAGCTGACAGCCCGGGAGCGTGTGCACTTCTTACTCGACGAGGACTCGTTTGAAGAAATTGGCGCTTTGGTGACGCACCGCAGTACCGATTTTGGAATGGATAAACAAATCGTCCTGGGTGATGGCGTGGTCACCGGATACGGTACTATAAATGGTCGCTTGGTATATGTTTTCGCACAGGACTTTACGGTATTCGGTGGTTCTCTTTCCGAGACCCACGCTGAGAAGATCTGCAAGGTAATGGACCTGGCCGTTCAAAACGGCGCACCGCTGATCGGGCTCAATGATTCCGGTGGTGCCCGGATACAGGAAGGGGTAAGTTCACTGGGGGGCTATGCCGATATTTTTTACCGGAATGTGCAGACCAGCGGGGTAGTGCCCCAGATATCCGCAATAATGGGCCCTTGCGCCGGCGGTGCGGTATACAGTCCGGCTATGACTGATTTTATCATCATGGTCGAGAACACATCCTATATGTTCGTAACCGGCCCAAACGTGGTTAAGACCGTCACGAATGAAGAAGTGACCAGCGAAGAACTCGGTGGAGCCAGCACCCATGCCAGTCGTTCGGGGGTTACCCACCTGACAGCAATCAACGATATTGATTGTATAGAAAAGATCAAACGGCTGCTGAGTTACCTGCCACAAAACTGCGAAGACCGGGTGCCGCTGTTGCCGTATGAGCCGGGAGAGGAATACCGGGAGGATCTGGATACTATCGTGCCGGAAAATGCGAACCAACCCTATGACATCAAGGATGTGATCGCCGGCATCGTGGACACCGACTCGTTTTTTGAGATCAAGGAGCAGTTTGCCGAAAATATTGTGGTCGGATTCGCCCGGCTGGGCGGCCGGAGTATCGGCATTGTCGCCAACCAGCCTATGAGTTTGGCTGGTGTACTGGATGTGAACTCGTCTAAAAAAGGCGCGCGTTTTGTTCGCTTTTGTGATTGTTTCAATATTCCATTGCTGGTTTTGGAGGACGTTCCCGGATTTTTGCCCGGCACCGATCAGGAGTGGAATGCCATTATTACGAATGGTGCCAAGTTGCTCTATGCTTTTTCAGAAGCCACAGTACCGCGGGTGACAGTGATCACGCGCAAAGCATATGGCGGTGCCTACGACGTGATGAATTCAAAACACATCGGTGCGGATATGAACTTCGCCTGGCCGTCAGCAGAGATTGCTGTAATGGGGGCGAAAGGGGCTTCGGAGATCATTTTCAAAAAAGAGATTGATGAGGCCGACGATCCGGCAGCCAAACTGGCTGAAAAGGAGCAGGAGTATGCCGATACCTTTGCCAATCCGTACCGGGCTGCAGCCCGGGGCTTCATTGACGAAGTCATTCTGCCGCGCGAAACCCGCCGTAAACTGATCAAAGCCTTTGCCATGCTGGAAAACAAAGCGGTGCAAGGGCCCAAACGTAAACATGGAAATATTCCGCTTTAATTCATCTATTAGCCTGCATGCCTACCCTTGTTTTTGCCACTAATAACGACCATAAGGCCAGAGAGATCGAACTGATCCTCGGCGGTGCCTATACGATCAAAACACTGAAAGACATCGGCTGTACGGAAGAGATCGAAGAAACCGAAGATACCCTGGAAGGGAATGCGCTCCTGAAGGCGCGTTACGTCAAAGAGAAGTACGGATACGATTGTTTTTCTGAAGATACCGGCCTTGAAGTGGACGCTCTTGACGGTGCTCCGGGTGTGCATACTGCCCGCTATTCCGGGGAGGCCAAAGACCCGGAAGCCAACATTGCTCTTTTGCTGAAAAACCTCGAAGGCAAAGCCAGCCGTGCTGCGCAGTTCCGTACGGTAATTGCCCTTCTTCTGAACGGAGAGGAGATCCTGCTGGAAGGGGTTTGCCGGGGCCGGATCGCTACGGCGAAAAGCGGTACCGGAGGCTTTGGATACGATCCGGTTTTTATACCGGATGGCTACGACGAAACCTTTGCCGTACTTGGATACGATGTCAAGAACAAAGTCAGCCACCGGGCGAAGGCAACCGCCAAACTACAGGCATATTTACAGGAGCACTGACCGGAATATCGTCGAGCTGTTCTCTCTGCAGGATGCTATGGATGTCTGCGTCTCTGCGTCCTGACGGTACAAATAATAAAACAACTACCCGAATACTACACCACAAGCAGCATAAGCGGTTTCCCTCCGGGAATGTACTTCGGGGTATAATATTCGGATAGGCATTAATGATAATTATTCCTTCCCTGCCGGGATCACGCCTTTTCCAGCGTCAGACCAAATGTGGAGCCCTGCCCGTAGGTACTGCGCACGTTAATGGTTTGTTTGTGCGCTTCCATGATATGTTTGACAATGGAAAGTCCCAGGCCGGTACCGCCGGCGTCACGGGAACGGCTTTTGTCGACGCGAAAAAAGCGGTCGAAAACGTGTGGGAGGTCCTGCGGCGTAACGCCGATACCGTTGTCACTGACTTCCAGGAGGATATAGGAAGCCATATCGTAAAAGCTCACCTTGGTAGTGCCACCTTCCCGGCCGTATTTGATAGAGTTTTGGACCAGGTTGATCAGCACCTGCCGGATGCTTTCCTTGTCGGCCCGTACGCGAAAATGCTGGTTGGCGCCTTCTTTATATGTCAGTTTGATCTTGCGTTCCCTGGCCTTTAATTCCAGGTCGGCAAACACCTCGTCAGTGAGCTCGCGGATATCAAATTCGCGCAGGTCCAGGATCATTTGACCGGACTCGATCTTGTTGATCGTTTCCAGGTCTTCCACGATTGCCTGCAGGCGTTCGATATTTTTGCCGGCACGCTTCAGGTATTTGATATTGACCTCGGGGTCGTCGATGGCGCCGTCAAGTAACGTATGGATAAAACCTTGTATGTTGAAGATCGGCGTTTTCAGTTCATGGGATACGTCGCCGATGAATTGCCGCCGGTAGGTGGCCAGTTTTTCCAGTTCGTCGAGCTCGCGGGTGCGGGCGCGGGCCCATTGGTTAACTTCTTCGTCGATCTCATCGAAGATATTGTCGCCCATTTTCACCTTGTCGGCCTTGAAATCGGTGGGGAGCTTGTGTCGGTGAATGATCTTGTAGATCAGTTTGATCTTGCGGAAAATATAATACCGGATAAAGAAATAGTTACCCAGGAACGACACCACGAATACCAGCCCGAAAACCAGGGCAAGGGCGATCCAGGACAGATCGAACAAACCGGTCAGTTTGCTCAGTACCAGGATCAGGATCGTGATCGCTGCAGAGGAGGAAAGAGAGGCCCAGAACGTGAGTTGTTGTGGACTCTGGTTTTTAAACATTGGCGCCATATCGTGCTTTACAGCAAAAACGGGTGTGTTCAGAATTCAAACTTGTACCCGATACCTTTCATGGTTTTAATATAATGCTCACCCAGACGTTCGCGCAGTTTGCGGATATGGACGTCAATGGTGCGGTTGCCTACGATCACGTCGTTACCCCAGATTTTGTCAAAGATCTCTTCCCGGGTGAATACCCGCCCTGGTTTGCTGGCGAGCAGCCAGAGGATCTCAAATTCCTTTCGGGGAAGTTCGATCTTTTTATTGTTGCGGAAGACCAACATTTTCAGGCGATCGATCACCAGGTCATGTACCTCGATCTGGTCTTCCTCGGCATCTTCCAGCCGGCTTGCCCGCCGGAGCAGGGCATTGATGCGGCTGGTCAGTACACGGGGTTTGATGGGTTTGGTGATGTAGTCGTCGCCGCCGACATCCAGTGCCGTGATCTGGGAAAAGTCCTCATCCCTGGCGGTCAAAAAAGCAATTGGGGTGTGGATAAAGGCTTTTTTTTCACGCAGGAGACGGCAGGTTTCCACCCCGTCAAGCTCCGGCATCATGATGTCGAGCACGATCAGATCTGGATTCTCGGCTTCTGCCACCTGGATAGCCTGCTTGCCGTCGTTGGCGGTCACTACCACGTAACCTTCCTTTTTCAGGTTGTATTGCAGGAACTCCAGGATATCCGGCTCATCATCGACGATAAGGATTTTTTTGGCCGGTTTGTTTTCCTTCATACGGGTTGCGTTTAACCGCAAAGGTAGCAAGACTGCCCTCTGGCGGATTGAAAACGAAAGATTAAGTTAATGTAAAGTTTATAATAATCAGGCAGATCGTGTACTGCTTTTATAAGTCGTCCGGCATCCACTGTATTCTTTTTTTTTCCTGTATACAGAGGGGTGAATTTATTTCCGGAATCCAGAAGGCGATATAACGGGTGATAAGAGGAGTTCTACCTCGCCGGGAACCAAAGCACCATCGTATACCGGCCACGTACCTTTCGCTCCGGGTGGCTCCACTCACGGGAAGGCCGCCAAGGGGGCATTTGCTGTACGATACGGAGCGTCTCCTGCCCGTAACCCGCTATATGCCCGGCAGCGCTCGTGGTAGCGGTTATGCAGGTCAGACGGCCATCCTTCTCCACATTAAAATCCGCAAATACCGGGATGATGGCGGTGTCCGGCCGCGGACGGGATACATACGCTGTGACGGTATCGAGAAAGACCTCCCGTTTTCCCGGAAAACCTGCTGTGTGGTAACCTTCAAAATACGGGGCAGGACCTTCATCCGTCCAGCTGTTTGCGAGGGTGTCGGTTTTAGCATTTTCCGGTGGAAAATAGAATTTGACCGTGAGGAGCGCGCGCATTCTGACGGGCCGTCCTCCGGACTGGCCGGGAATCCAGCGCGGCATGTGACCGACCAGTTCACATGCGTGCCGGGCATACACACCGGCACTGCTGTCGCGGGCAACCTGAATGTTGTGGATGTCGCCAATACGATCGACTTCAAATGTGAGCGATACGCTGCTCTCCGATAACCGGCCCGGGTCAACAGCCCGAAAGTGCGCCAGCCATTCATACAGCGCACCCCACCCACCCGGAAAGGAAGGAGCATGGCTGGAGTCGAAAATGTCCACTACCAGCGTATCCAGTCGCTTAGGGATATGGTATGCCGGGTCTCCGGGTATGCAGGCGGTGTATCGGGCCAAGCCGTTGCGGCGGTCCAGCAGGAATTGCCTGCGGCATTGTACCAGGCCTGGCAGAGTGGAGTGTTCAGAGATTTTCCACCGGGTTCGCAGAAATATATCCCGGATACACGGCACTGCCGGATGGTCTGCTGCGCTGCCGGAAACCGTTATGGCGTTGACCCTGCACTTTTGATCGACGATGAAGTCCAATACCAAGGTGTCAGGCAGGGTCGGTGCCACTGGATCGGGCGCACAGGAGCAGTCCGCTGTCACTTGTTCCTGAATATAGAAATTGCTGTAGTCGGTCAGGTAGGCTGCCAGTGAGGCCTCGGCGATCATGGAATCGCGCGGCGCTTGAGCGTGGGGCAGGGTGGGGTATAGGATGAGGAAGTAAAGTAGTCTGGTCATGGCAGCAGGGTGATGAATCCAGTGTTCGTGTGTGACACACCCTTTTCAAATTTGACTTTCAAGAAATTTCATTACCCGGGAAGATATCTTTAAAGACAAATACTTAATTGAAAAGCCTAATTTGAAAAGTATGCGCCACACACGAACCCTTCATCCACCTATGGTGCATAAATGCCCAAGATAAGTCAGTTTTAATCCCCGATCCTTTTACAGGGATCACTGCTTTTCCTCGTGTAGTGCTTTAACCTTGTAATCATCCCGGATTGCACTGTCATCGAATGCTTCCCGACCTCCATTTACCGGTCTGTGTGGTACCCGGGCTTTGGGATAGTCATCGCGGGTGACTTCCGTATCATCCGACAGTTTAGTGCCGATATCACCTGGGTTGGGGAGTTTCCGGGTGGTCGGACCATCGTCGGTGACAACAGGCACTTTCGTTATGCCTGTATCTACATTCTCGCGGTTCACCCGTTTTGTCGGAGCAGGGGTGCTGTCATTCAATGATTCCTTGGTGCAGGAGATGGAGAAAAAAGCAAAGCAGAACAGGGCTATGGTCAGGAAAAACTTTAGAGTTTTCATGGCTAAGGTTTTTGGTTAATGGATATAGCCTGACCCCTCAACAATTATATGCGATTCGCAGGCCATTTGCATAACTGACCTGGTAGATTTCCCTGGTTTTTACTTGTGCTTGCCTTTCGTAATTTGTTATACAATATTAGATGATAAAATACAGAAATATCAATGATCCGGGTCATTGAACGGTGTGAGATGGGGGAGGAGTGTGATTGGTGAGGGTTGTTTTGACTGCGATTTAGTGGGCTTGCACACCTGTCAGTATGAAGGGCTTTTCCGAACTTGTCCCATGACTCAAAGTCGTAGGACAAGTCAGGCGTAAAACATACTTTAATCAGCCCATTCTACTTCTCCCGAAAATCAAACGTGATCACCCCGCACGCCTTTTCTTCCTCAGCCGGACTGAACCTGAACTGCCGCGCCCAGGTTAGCGCCTGTTCGCGTAATTCCGTATCGGTGGTGGTAGAGCCATTTAACCGATATGCAGCTGCTATGACCAGGCCGCTGTTGTCCACACAGACTTCCACGACTACCCGGCCATTCTTGTGATACTCGGGCTTCATGGTCATTTTTGGTCGATAGACAACCTGCCGGCCGGCCAGTGTGCCGTTGAGGGAGTAGGGCTGCAGAGTGCCCGAGCTGCCCTTGCCGCTTCTGCCATAGGTTTCATTGCCAAATAGTTCGAGGATCGCTTTTTTGTGACGTGCTGCTTCGGCCTCTATCTGCTGCTGCTTTTCTGCCTGGCCTACGGTGTCGGTTGATGCCGGCAGGTTGGAAGTGTCTTGTTGAGTAAGGACGGGGGGTAATGTATCCGGAGCCGGGCTTTCGGGGGGCATGGTCTGAGCAGATAGGGTCCATGCCATTCCAAGGCTGAGAAACAACAGCAGGATGCGTCTGCTGCAAACCGGGCATGTGGAAATGCTTGTTTCCATTTTGGTTATAGTTTAACGGAATAAGATTACTGCCGAACAGTGTCTGGCACATAACGAATTTCTTGCAGCAAAAATTCCGCAGGCAATCCGGTTTACCATCCGCACACCAGTCTGCGAAGCGATTCAAACCAGGTAGTGCCCATGAGCTCTTTGATCCGGTTGAAATCGGTACAGGCTTCATCCCGCTTGTCGAGGTCCAGGTATGCCGAAGCCCGGTAGTACAGGAACTCGCAGTTGTCAGGGTGCAGTGCCAGTGCCTGGTTCCATTTTACCAGTGCCTGTTCCTGGTCTTCGAGCTGGGCAGCCTCATTGGCCAGCAGCATGGCCTGATCAAAGTTGTCGTTGGCAGTTTGGCAACCTGGGCTGTCGGACTTGAACAGTGTGCGGACCGGCACGGATGTCGCTACCGACCGGCCCTGGTACTGGGCGGGTTTCCACTTGCCCGCTGATTTATTTGCCAGGCGCACGGCTTCAAACTGGAAATCCAGGCCCAGGGCGCTGTAATCCTGCTGGCTTTCGATGACAACGGTGCCATTAGGCCGGATGATCAGGTTCATTTCAATGATGCCGACCCAGCAACTATCGTAATAGTCTTTAGGGTAGTCCAGTTCATTGAGGACAAAGCGGGTCAGCCCTTCGGCGCCACCCATAAAGTCCGGCAACGAGTCAACTTGCGTATATACTGTGTCGCCGGTGCTGGCCAGGTAATAGGGGAGGGCTTCCTGCAGCCGGAACCGGAGTGGCAGGGTTTGTCGTGTACGTACCGGTTTGCCTTCACGTGTGCCCGGCAACCAACGCAGGCCTGCCTCATCCAGGGCCCGGACTACGCGTGCAGCTTCCTCGCCACAGCCTCCGCCAATGTCTTTGAGGATGCGGATATTGGAGATACGGCCAGAGGGTTCCACAACAAAGGACGTTGCTACGATCCCTTCGATATTGTTCTGGCGGGCTTCGTTCGGGTACCGGATATTTTTGGCAACAATAGAGAGCAATTGTAACTCAGCACAGCGGCGGATACTGTCCTCCGTCCAGCCCGGATGCAAATCCGGCTGGCAGCTTTTCAGCAGGGGGAGGGGGAGCGTTTCAGTTACTTCGTAGATCGTGGTATCTGTCTCTGCGGGTGTTTGTGCGGACAGGTTCAGAGCGCACAGCAGGGCTGCCAGGATACCTGTGGTTTTCAAGTATGTTGTCATGCCTGCAAAGGTAGGGAAAGGCGAAAATTTAAAATGTAAAAGGTAAAATGTAAAAGTTCAAAGGAGGACCAGCAGGGTAATTAAAATACGCCAAATTCGTTTTTCGATCGGCATTCTTCCATTTTTACCTTCCGCTTACATTTTGCCTGATATATTAAAAGGCCCCCTGCCAAGGCGGCAGGGAGCCGGTAGGTATAATCCCATGAACATTGTCAGTGAAAGGTTTATCGGGGATGGATCATACCGGCCTTCGGGTGTGTTTAGCGGGAGCTGGCAACCCGGACGGTTCCATTTTTGATTTTAATCCTGACAGGTTTACGCATAAGCCGCTGAAGTTTGATGATAAAACAAATTTGATGTTCAAAACAGAGCGGTTAATGAGGGTGGTAATGGTACTCGTTTTCCGGGGGATGTAAGATATCAAGTTTTGCGTTAAATAAGTTGGTATGCCATGAATTGTGGCTTACTTTTGGGTTCGCATAATCAAAAAAACACTCACCGCCATAAGTTTAATCCCCCGTTATGGCAACTTATTTATTTTAATCCCATGCACATTCCTGTTTGGAATGGGGCCGGCCATCTGGGCTGGCCTTTTTTCTTTGTCTTTCAAAAGGCGCCGGCAGAAAGCCGCGTCAGAATTGACCGGCTTTCTGCCAGAAATACGCCTAAAGTTGAAATCCCATGAACACATCCTAAACACCCGGCCATCTTCCGTTGAAGATACCCGCATGTT
The DNA here is from genome assembly GCA_006226345.1 of Bacteroidota bacterium. GTDB lineage: Bacteria > Bacteroidota > Bacteroidia > Chitinophagales > Saprospiraceae > M3007. The sequence continues at coordinate 13,408 of SBHD01000008.1, forward strand.
TTAAGACCTTACAAATTTGCGGTAGATTAGCAGCCCGGGCAATAACATTTTTTACTGCTTGTGATTTTTTTCCCTTTTTAAAATGTGCATTTTATTTTGATAATCTTCTGATAAGCAAATATTTATAATATTTTATTTGTGAATTTTCTTTCTGAGCATTTGTATACCATTTCTTCCTGCCGGGCGCTTCTATTACCCTGCCATAGGTAGGACAGAAGGACTGAAGCCTAAGGGATTTTCATATTGTTAACTTCCTGTATTTACCATGAGAAACCTCCTGATTATTGGTGCCGGCCGGTCGGCAACCGCACTGATCAACTATATTCTGAAAGAGGCCAAAGAACACAACTTTTTTATCACAGTCGCTGATGCGGACATTGCGCTCGCACAGGCAAAAGTGGGTAGCAGCCCCAACAGCAGGGCGATCTGGCTGGATGCTTCCAAACCAAATGACCGCCGGGACATCATCAGTCGGGCCGACGTGGTTGTGTCATTACTGCCACCGCAGATGCACCTGGAGGTGGCACAGGACTGTATTGCTCTGGGCAAGCACATGGTTACGGCGAGCTATGTCTCCACGCAGGTACTCCGCCTGGGGGATGAAGCACGCCAGCGCGCACTGGTGTTTATGAATGAGATCGGTCTGGACCCGGGCATTGATCATATGAGCGCTATGCAACGGATCGACGGGATCCGGGCAAAGGGCGGAAAGGTCACGGCTTTTTATTCTTTTGCCGGTGGTCTGGTAGCACCGGAAAGCGATGATAACCCCTGGCATTATAAATTCACCTGGAACCCCCGCAATGTTGTTTTGGCCGGGCAGGGTACCGCCCAGTTCCTGAAGAACGGGCGCCTGAAATATATCCCGTATCGCCGCCTGTTCCGGCAATATCAGCTGATTGATATTCCGGGAATGGGCCAATGGGAGGTGTATGCTAATCGCGACTCTCTGCTATACCGCGAGGCATACGGCCTTCAAAATATCAAGACCCTGTTCCGGGGTACGATCCGGCACCGCGGCTTTTGTGATGCCTGGAATGCCCTTGTCCGTATCGGTCTTACGGATTCTGCCTTTCCGATCGTAGGATCGGAAAAACTAACCTATTATGACCTGATGGATGCCTTTCTGGGCGTTAGTGAATACACCGGTACGCTCAAAGAACGGATCGCTCAATTGATCGACGTCGCTCCGGACAGTGATGTGATCAAAAAGCTGGAATGGCTGGGCTTGTTCAGCAAACGCAGGATCAAAGTGAAGAACGGAACACCGGCACTTATCCTGGAAAACCTGTTGCTGGAAAAATGGGCGATCAAGCCAAAAGACAAGGATATGGTGATCATGCAGCATATCTTCGAATACGAACTCGACCAAAAGAAGTACAAGTTGACCTCCACCCTTACCATCAAGGGGCGTGACGGCGCTGACACGGCTATGTCCCAGTTGGTTGGATTACCGTTGGGCGTATTTGTCAAACTGCTGATGCTGGGTAAGATATCCACTACCGGGATCAACATTCCCACTATGCCCGAAGTATACGGACCGGTAATGGAAGAACTGGAGCAGTATGGTGTCGTCTTTTCAGAGGAGGAAGAGGAAATTACAGGTGCCTGATCTCGTGTATGCCAGTACTCTATTCGGCCTCCGGAACGAGACTTAGCAGCATTTCCAGTATCACGGCATTGAGTGATTCGATTGCCAGGCCGAGTTCCCAGGCATCACGGTTGCGGGGCTCTACATAATTGGACAAGCTGCGGATGGCGAGAAAGGGCACGCCGGCCTGCAGACAGGCATAAAAGAAGGCTGCGCCTTCCATAGTCTCGACCTGAACCTGGGGGTATTTCTGCTGAATGGCTGCAATGGAGGCTTCCTGACCATGGACCCGGTTTACGGTCAGGCCGTTGACTGCCGGTAAGAAGTTATGCGTGTCGGCCTCCGGGTTGTGCAATATGCCCTGAATGAACGGAGGCTGATCAGGCTCCGCCAGTCCCAGATCGAACAGATCGGTAAAGCGCCCGTCCGCTTCCTCCACGCCGAGATCACCCAGGCGCTCAGTGCGTACCTGGACCACCATTCCCAGGGGCAGCGACCGGTCAAATGCGCCTGCTACCCCGGCGTTGACCACCAAATCGGGCCGGTAGCGTTCCAGCGCAAGGGCCAGGTGCCAGGCGGTGGCCATGACGCCTATACCGGTGATGGCAGGTCGGACCCACAAACCATTCCTCTCGAATAATGTGCCGTTTTCCAGTGGCTGGAATTCCTGTTCCAGTGTATGTGTCAAAGGTCCGATCTCAAATGGGGTAGCGGCTACCAGGAGTACCTGCATGTGTTTTTTTGGGGTGAAATTACGGAGCCACATCCACTATCCTTTAAAACCTTGCTACCTTGTCCCCTGAAATCTCCGACGACTATGGCTCGTGAATGGTTCGCTTCGTGGTTCGACTCGCCGTATTACCATATTCTTTACCAGAGTCATGATGATAATGAAGCCAGGCACTTTATAGACAAGCTGCTGCGCCCGCTGGCTTTGCCGGGCGGTGCCCGGCTGTTGGATCTGGCCTGCGGGAAAGGCCGACATGCCCGTTATCTGGCCGAAAAAGGCTATGTGGTGACTGGCCTGGATATTTCTCCTGCGAGTATTGCCTATGCACGGCACTTTGAGTACGAGCGTTTGTCGTTTTTTCAGCACGATATGCGCCTGCCGTTCCGGATCAATTATTTCGACGGCATTCTGAATATTTTCACCAGTTTTGGCTATTTCGATACTGATCAGGACCATCTGGCTACCCTGATTAATGTATATAAAGGCCTCAAGCCGGGTGGGTTATTCTTGCTGGACTATTTTAATGCCAACTGGGTGCGTCAAAACCTGGTCCGGCATGAAACCAAAATACTTGACGGCATTAGCTTTCATCTGACCAAGACGATCCGTTCGGGCTGGGTGCACAAACGGGTGCAGTTTGTGACAGGTGGCCGTAAGTTCACCTTCCGGGAGCGTGTAAGGTTGTTCGGTCTGGAGGATTTTCAGCAAATGTTCAAAGCGGCAGGCCTGGAAATGCGGGAGTATTATGGCGACTACGACCTGCAGGCCTTTGACCCTGCAGTATCGAAGCGGCTGATCCTGATCGCTCAAAAACCTGCTTGATATGACCTGGTGGCAATCCCTGGATGTGACTATTTTCCGTTGGATCAATGATTACAGTTCAAATGCTTTGTTTGACCTGATGTTGCCGTTTTGGAGGGAAAAGCTGGTTTGGGCACCATTATATCTGTTCCTGGTAGTTTTCATTGTGCGGAACATTCCCTGGCGCAAGGCTGTATTGTTTTTATTGGGCCTCCTGTTGGTGGTTGGACTTTCCGACTTCACCAGCAGTACCCTGATCAAAAAGAATGTACAGCGGTTGCGCCCATGCAATGATCCGGTGGTCCGGGAAGTAGTCGTCTTGCGTGTACCCTGCGGGAGTGGCTATAGTTTTACATCATCCCACGCGACCAATCATTTTGCAGTTGCAGTGTACTTGAGCCTCTTGTTGGGCAGTCTGTCGCCCTGGATTCGCCCGGTGTTGTTGTTGTGGGCTGCCGGTGTGGCATATGCTCAGGTATATGTGGGGGTGCACTATCCGGGTGACGTGGCGGCGGGGGCGCTGTTGGGTGTCCTGATCGGCTGGGGGGTAGCCTGGCTGTTCAGGAGACGAAACTGGCATCCTGCGTTTTAAGTGCGCTGCATTTTGTGTTAGATTGTCCGCGGGTTCATCCCTGAAACCAGCAGGCCATCCCGGAACTTCCGGGATGGCCTGCTGTATAAAAATGCTATTCGATCAATATTATTGATTCGTAGAAATAAAGCGCTGGACTATTTTGGCTACGCGGTTGATATAGGTAACATCGGGTACCGCAATATTGCCGCTCTGGTCATCCTCTTCCTCAACCAGTGCAGGTCGGTTGGTACTGGATTGTTCCTGGCAGCATGTATTGGTGTTGTACTCAGCGTGCAGGTTTACGTAGGCAAAAGAGAAGAGGCTAAGGGAAATAACCCCGGCTATAAGATACTTGTGAAGTAGTTTTTGTTTCATGGCTTTCCTTTGTTTTCGACACTCGAAAGTAATCCAATCTCGTTGAAATACCATTTTAATCCGACGAATGTCACGCTTATACTGACAAATAACCGGAAAAAAGGTTGCAGATTG
>SBHD01000175.1 GCA_006226345.1 Bacteroidota bacterium
CCTAGGATGTGTCTGAAAAATATTCACACTTAGAAGCTGGTTGCCCGGCAGATCACCGGCTGACATTAATTGCTTTCCGGAAACGGGTCAGATCCGGAACTACCCTCCGGGTGCGCCTGTATTCATATTCAAGGACAGCGCGGCCCAGCCGTGCCAGGAAGGGATACCCGACAGATCGGTAGTCATACTGGTCGTCGTTGTAGATCCCGTCGCTGTTGCAGTGGATCGTAGCTGCCAGGATAAATTCCACCTGGTTTTCAATATCCGCGATGTATGCTACATCGGTGAGGTAGCCATAGGCTTCACCGATCTTGTTAAATACACGGATCGAACCGGATTGCTGGTCGCGGGTGTCGCCCCACAGGAAGAACTTAGAGTATCCATCCCAAAACCGGGTACTGTCATATACCGGATAATCACATTCTCTGGGAAATATCCCCATGTAGTGCCAAAGAAAATGGTAGTCGGCTTCCGTCAGATCGAAACGGTTCTGTTCCGGTACAGATTCAGGAAAGATGACCGCCCGAAGCATCCGTTCCATATCGGTCAGCGCAAACCAGTTCCGTGTACTGAAGTCAAACGGTTCCGATACCAGGCTGTCGCGGTTGTCGATATATCCGCGCCCCTTGACCAGGTGGTGCTGGGGATTTTCCCAGGTATTCGTATCGAAACGCTCTGGCTGATGGAGTAAAAAGTCAGGCCCCAGAAAAGTTATCGGGCTGGAAAAACGATTATCGCGCGCCGGCGTGTTGAACCGGTGAACAATGCCTGTGCGGGTATATCCCTTTTTTTGCAGGGTTGTGTTGATATGCTCCCGACCCAGAAATTCAAACAGGTGGTTATAGGCCAGGTTATCGCTGACTAAAAAGATCTTGCGAATATCATGCGCAATGGACGGCCGGCCACCCGGCGCCTCCGGATCGAGGTCATAGGGCTGTTGCCAGACCCGCACAGAGTCCAGGCGGTATGGCAACTCTTTTGACAAGCCCGGATACTGTCCATTCCGAAGGTGGTTGATCTGTTCGAGGGCCAGCAACGCCAGTGGCATCTTTACCATGCTGGCTGGATAGAAATACCGGGTCGAATCCACATTCCAGAAATAGCTGGTGAAATGCGGCCGCTGCCGGCGGTCCCGGTCAATTTTGGTATAGATGACCTGGACCTCATACACCTCTGGCTTTTGCAAAATACTATCCAGTGCAGGCCCCTGAGCAGCCAGAATAGCGGGCAGGGGATCTGGGTCTGCAGTCGGTGATTTTGATACCGTGCGGCAGGACACACAGGTCAGCAGGGCGAAGAGAAATAAGGGAAGGTTGCGCATAAAAACGTTCGCCGGACTGTGCGGGCACAGTCCGGCGAACTAAAATACGCATCAGCAGGGAAATTAAACCAATGGCTGTGGTACAAAATCCCGGTAAGCCCCGTCTTTCAGTTTTTTCCCGACTGCGGAGAACGCATCCAGGGTAATGCGGATATCCTCCTCTGTATGTACCGCAGTAGGGATGAGCCGCAGAATGATCATTCCCTTAGGAATAACAGGATACACCACAATGGAGCAGAACACGCCGTAATTTTCGCGCATATCTTTCACCAGGGCCATAGCTTCTTCCACCTCGCCGTGCATATATACCGGAGTTACGCAGGTATTGGTATCACCGATATCAAAACCGCGCTCCCGCAGGCCGTTCTGGAGCGAACGAACATTCTGCCAGAGCTTTTCGCGGTATTCCGGATGGGCTTTAAGCAGATCGAACCGCTTGATCGCCCCTTCCACTAATGGCATAGGCAGCGATTTGGCAAAGATCTGTGAGCGCATGTTGTACCGCAGGAACCGGATGATCTCCGTCGGTCCGGCAATAAAAGCCCCAATCAGGGCCATGCTTTTGGCAAAGGTGCTGAAATAGAGATCCACCTCATCCGTCACGCCCTGTTCCTCTGCAGTACCGGCACCGGTCTTGCCCAGCATACCGAAGCCATGAGCATCGTCGATCAGGAGGCGAAACTTGTATTTTTCCTTCAACGCGACAATTTCCCGCAGCTTTCCCTGATCGCCCCGCATACCAAAAACGCCTTCGGTAATAACGAGTACGCCGCCGCCATTTTCGGCGGCAATCTTGGTGGCACGCTCCAGGTTTTTATCCAGGCTCACAATATCGTTATGCGTGTAGGCGAAACGCTTGCCCATGTGCATGCGCACGGCATCCACAATACAGGCATGGCTTTCGGCATCGTATACCACCACATCACGGCGGGTCAGGATCGAATCGATCACGGACATGATACCTTGATAGCCATAGTTGAGCAGGTACCCGTCTTCCTTGCCGACATAATGTGCCAGTCCGGTTTCGAGTTGCTTATGCAGTTTGGTTTCGCCACTCATCATCCGGGCACCCATCGGGTAAGCATTTCCCCAACGTGCTGCTGCTTCAGCATCTGCTTTACGCACTTCCGGGTGGTTGGCCAGGCCCAGGTAATTGTTGATGCTCCAACACACCATTTCCTTGCCTTTGAAGGTCATCCGGTTACCGAGTTCACCTTCCAGTTGCGGAAACATATAGTAGCCTTCCGCTACTTCGGCATATTTACCCAGCGGCCCGGCTTGTTCCAAAATGCGATCAAAAATATCCATACTCAGTTTCGAGTTTTGAGTTTAAAGTTGAGCGGTTAACTGGGTAGTTTAAAAAGAGCCCGCAGGCTGTTGAAGCACTGCAGGCCTTGTTTTTACGTGTAGTGGTAAAAGGCTGTTGAAACCTGTTCTAGGCAGCGCCGGCCATGGCATCATGGGCGCGCCTGGCCGCCTGCTCTTCCTTCCAGGATTTCCAGCGTGGTCCCATAACGGCATTCATACCCTTGTCGATCACAAAATGCCGGGTAATGTTCCACAACCCTTTGGCCTGCGTGAGCATATTATCGCGCGAACGGAGGCTGATGGAGTATCCGCCGTCGACATATACGATATAGTGCCACCAAAGGGCCGGTATGTACAGTGTTTCTCCGTGTTGCAAAATAGTTTCATGACCGACCGCTTTCCCCAATGCAGGGTACCGGGTGTAATCCGGTTGCAGCGGGTTTACATGGCTTTGAACCGTATACGGATGCTGATAGAGCAGCGGACTTTGCTGTTGATCGAAGAGCACAATGTGCTTCCGCGTCCAGAAATGGGTGTGGAACACATTGGAGCAATCGATATCGTAGTGCAGGTTGGTCACTGCTCCGGCACCGCCGAAAAACATAAAGGGATATTTATCCACCCACCCGTCACAGATCGTCGGGTTACTGACATCGTGAATCAGCTCCCGGGCGTGATCAAATATATTCCACAGGAAGATCCGGTAATCCGTTGGGCCTTTCTGGATCAAATCCAGGTAGTCGCCAAACTTCATCGTCAGTTTGCTCTTCATATAATCCGGCCCCGGCTTGTGGTAATCCGGGCCGATAACCGGCACCTCCAACTGACCATAGTTTTCCTTCAGGTATTCAAACGTCCATTTCCGGGTAGCCGGCCAATCCTTGGCCATGTCGGTTAATACGACCGGTTTTTTGGGCTTGAGATAATTTTCGATAAATTCTTCACGGGAGAGGCCTGTACGGCGCTCGATCGGTATGAGTTCCATATTAAGAAGGTGAAATATTTAGGCTATTGGCTTACGCAGGGCAACAATCAACACAATACCTGGTCATTTTTGCTGGCCGGAACGGGGGTTGCTTCCGACTGTTCGTCTGACAAAAAGCCCTGGTCTTTCATCCAGTCATCATTGAATACCTTGGTCACATATTTACAGCCATGGTCGGCAAAAATGAGCACAACCACGTCGTTTTCCGTGAGTTCATCCTTGATCTGGGTCAGACACTGCAGGGCCGCCCCGCTGGAATAACCGGCCAGGATACCTTCCTGGCGGGCAATGGAGCGTGCACGCAAGGCACTGTCTTTGTCTGTGACTTTTACAAACCGGTCGATCAGTTCGAATTCCACATTGCCGGGAATAATGTTCTTACCGGTTCCCTCGATCCGGTAGGAATAGATCTCATTCTCGTCATACACACCGGTTTCATGGTATTTTTTCAGTACTGAACCGTAGGCATCAGCAGCCACCACCTTGAGATTGGGGTTTTGTTCGCGCAGGTAACGGGCCGATCCGCACAGTGTACCGCCGGTGCTGGCACTGCCGATCAAATGGGTGATCCGGCCGTTGGTTTGCTCCCAGATTTCCGGGCCTGTGCTCAGGTAATGTGCCTCGCCGTTATCGGTATTAAAGTTCTGGTTGACGTAAAAGGCACCAGGAATTTCCTTGGCCAATTGCTCTGCCTTCCGGTAATATGAATTCGGATCATTGGGTTTGGCATCCTTCGGGCAAAGAATAACCTCGGCACCCATAGCCCGCAGATTGTTGAGTTTATCCGCTGAAATTTTACTGGTCACGGTCAGGACACAACGATAACCTTTAATCGCACAAACCATAGCCAGGCTAAAGCCTGTATTGCCGCTGGTTGCATCCACCACTGTACCACCGGGTTGCAACTTACCCAGTTGCTCCGCGCGTTCAAGCATATGCAGGGCAATCCGGTCCTTCGCGCTCAAGCCGGGGTTAAACGCCTCCAGCTTGGCATAAACAGTTGCCGGAATATCAGCCACTACATTATTGAGGCGGATAATCGGGGTTTTGCCTATTGTTTCCAGAATGTTGTTGTAAACCATGTGCCAGGTATTTTTTTTAGACTTTATCAAACGATGGATTGGTGCATACCGCAAAAAAACTTAACCATGATGCACTCGCTATACGGAAAGCAATCGCCTGGACAAACGATTACCTGCCGCCTCTTAAAGCTGGTTTGAGGAACCGAGTTGGGGTTGCGGCTGGCAAATTTTATTTCATTCTTCATTAAAATTTGCTTGCTTTCACCTTAGATCAAATTCCCTGACAAGCTCTAAATAAAAAGTGCAAACATGCACCCCGCTGGATGCGCAGCAAACAGTATTTAAGTGGTCAGGCTGCGCACCCCGGGAGAAACACATTTGCACACGAGGTGTAATCGCCACAAAGGTAGTAAACTACTGAGACTCTTTGCTTCCGAAATAGCGAAATTTCGTAAACAGGGTGGTTTTCACCGGTTTCAACAAAAAAAATCCCCGCTTGAGAAAAAGTTTTTATGTAAGATTTTTTCAATTTAAAAAAAATTTTCACCTTTGGGGTATTGGCAGAATAATAATCCGAAGTTCTGCAATCCGTGTTCTTATTTTCGTAATCTTAACCGTTTCTTACACATGCTTATTTTGTACGTTACCCTCCTTGCGCTGGTGTTTGTGCGTACGCTTCCCAGAATGGTTACTTTCTGGGACGCTGTTGCCCGGCACTAAATGCGTTATAACCCCCTGTTTTTATCAAATTAGGTGTAATAACCGATCAACATTGTTGCAGTAGTCACTCCGGTATCCGAGGGTGACTATTGTTTTTTAGCCTGCAAGTTGGCGGACAAAGCCCGGCATAAGCGGTAAAAATGTTGAGTAATTCACATCCTCGAATACAAAATACCCTACTTTTGGCGTTCGCAAAAGCGCACATACATCATCACCTTAACTCACCAACTTCACCTAGTTTATGACGTTGCAATCCTTATTAACCGCATTTTGGTTCCTGCAAATCGTAACGCCTGAAGACCCCGAAGCCGCCGCCGAACAAAAAAGCCTGCTCGATTCTTTCCTCGGTAATACCACCTCGAGCATGGTCATGTTCTTTATATTGGTATTTCTGTCTATTGCCGCTGTATATATTATCCTGGAGCGGTACTGGACCTTGCAACGTGCAGGCCGGGTGGACCACAATTTCATGAACTCCATACGGGCCAGCGTAGAAAGCGGCAACCTTCAGGCTGCCAAGGCACTCTGCCAAAGTGTGGATGCACCGATGGCCCGCATGGTGGAAAAAGGGCTCGACCGGATCGGTAAGCCACTGGAAGACATCAATAAGGCAATCGAAAACGTCGGTAACCTCGAACTGCTGAAACTCGAACGCAACCTTTCGACCCTGGCGTCGATCTCAGGCCTCGGCCCGATGTTCGGTCTGTTGGGTACGGTACTCGGCCTTATCCTGTCATTCCAGGATATGTCGACCGCCACCAATGTAACCCCGCAGGTGCTCTCCGGCGGTATCTACCAGGCATTGACCAGTACGGCAATGGGACTGATCGTATCCATTGTGGCCATGGCAGGGTATAACCTGCTGGTATCAAACCTGGATAAAGTGGTCTATAAGATGGAGTACACCGCCCTGCAGTTCATGGATCTGCTTCAGGAGCCTTCGCGGTAACCCGCGCAGGCAAAACCCTCCTGATCCGGCACCTCAACTTTTCATTCAATTAACATCGCAATATGGGCTTAAAACGAAGAGTACGAGTTACGCCTTCCTTCAGCCTGGCGGCCATGATCGATATCATCTTTTTGCTGTTGATGTTCTTCATGCTCACCTCCAAATTTGTCACCCCCAATGCCCTGAACCTGCAATTGCCTTCCAGCAGTTCAAAAACAATGGCTTCCCCGTCGCTGGCTGTTTCCGTCAATGACCGCGGACAATATTACCTCGACGGCACTCCGATCCAGAAAGATCGCTTGTTCGCAGCACTCTCGGCCAAGATCCGGGCATCAGACCAGACACCGCAAAACACAACGGTGACAGTTGTTGCAGAAAAGACTGTCCCACTGGACAACGTGGTGTTCATTCTTGATATAGCCAACCGGCTGCGTGTAAAGACCATCCTCGCTACCGAGGAACATCCGGATGACCGGTAGGAAGGAAACTTTACCGCACGATTCTGCGTTTTTTATGTAAACCAGTGCCTGTTGGCATCTAATTGGTAAATGGAAGTATATGGAAACCGTAGCGCACAGAGAAGAAGACAGAACAAAAGCAATACTGGTCAGTGTGATCCTGCACGCGATCCTGCTGGCCCTGTTATTCTTTTTACATATATCAGTGCGGGAAGAAGTACTGGAGTCCCCCCCGATCGTGATCGAATGGGGTGGCGGTGGTGAAAATGCTGCTGCCGGCCTGCCGGACGTAGGCCAGGGCGACAGTCCCGCAGATGTCGGGCAACAACTGGATTCGCCCGACCCGGAGCCGGTAAGCGAGCCGGAACCCACACCTCCATCCGCCTCCGCACCTCCTCCCAGCTCCTCCACACCTGCCAGCACCAGTTCGCCAACAACGGACGACCCCAATGCGGCTGCTTTGCGCCGGCAACAGGAGGACGCCCGCCGCAAACAACTGGAAGATCAACGGCGCCGTAAGGAAGAGGCTGATCGTAAGGCTGAACTTGAACGGCAACGCCAGGCCGAACTCGAACGGCAACGCCAGGAACAAGAAGAGCAGGCACGGAAAAAAAGTAAGTTTGGTAGTAATTTCGGCAAACCGGGTGCTACCGGTGGCGGCGAAGGCAATACCGGCACCGCCGGCAACCAGGGGCAGACCAGCGGCACCGGAACCAATCCATTTGGCCGCAACAATGGCACCGGTACCGGTGGCCAGGGTGGCGGCGATGGCAGTGGCGTAGGAGAATCTATCGGTGGCGGGCTTGGCGGACGCAAGGTGGTCGGACGACCTTCCATGGTTGATGACACCCAAAAGACTGGCCGGGTAACCGTCCGCGTATGTGTAAACAGCAGCGGATCGGTCACGTCTGCCACCTATACGCAGATGGGCTCCACTACCACGGACAGTGTGTTGCGGAACAAAGCCATCTCCTGGGCCAAACAGTACCGGTTTGCGGCTTCATCTACGCCGGAACAATGCGGAACGATCTCGTTTGACTTCCAGGTAAAATAAATAACCAGAGTTGTTAAAACGGGCGGTTGCGTGCTTCCACGCAACCGCCCGTTTTTATTGGAATATGCCCGGGGCCGGCGCTCAGGGCAACCTTATTTACTCATCAGCTGCTGATCATACGCCTCCATTTGCCGGCCAAATTGTGCCGCACGCTGGTAGTCCTGCTGGGCAGCAGCCTTGTTCCCCAGCTGTGCATATGCCCTGGCGCGTTCCATGTAGGCAATGCCCAGGTTGGGATTCAGCTGAAGCGCCTGGTTGAGGTCTGTGATCGCATCCTCCGACTGGCTCAGGCTTCGCCGCAACATCCCGCGTTCATACCAGATATTGGCATTGTACGGATCAAGTTCCAGGTAAGATGAATAGTCTTCAATTGCCTTCTCATACTGCCGCAAGGAGAAATAGACCAACGAGCGATTCAGGTAGCCGTTTTTGTTCGCCGGCTCGATGGTGATCCCCTCGTTCAGGTCTTTCAGGGCTGGTTCATATTTACCCAGGGATGCCTGCGCTGCGCCCCGGTTGATCAGCATCTCTGCCTGGGTCTTTGGCTTGACGTTCGTCTTGCTGAGCCCTTCATTAAAGTCTTCGATCGCTTTTTGGGTATAAATACCTTCCTGGCCTTTTACCAGACCACCCATTGCCATATCGAAGTATGTTTTACCCCGGCTGTTATGCAATTCGGGATTTTTCGGCTCAATCGTAATGGCTTTTGTGTAGTCCTGCAGGGCCAGATCGTACTTGCCTTGTCCGCGCAGAAACTGGCCGCGATTCCAGTATGGAAGGGAGTTTTTGTCCTCTTCATACTTCATTACATGCGTCCATAATGTTCCCCCGTCCTGCCACACGTCGATCTGGCGGACAGTCCAGATTCCGAAGATCAGGAAGACCATAGCAGCCACCATATTGAGGTTGTTTCGCATTTTGGCGTTTTTACCCGCATATTCCTGGTACAGCCAGCCGGCCAGGGCAAAAAAGCCAAAATAGGGCACATAGGTAAAGCGGTCGGCCAGGAATCCCTGTCCGGCGCCCAGTACCTGCAGTACAAACATCACATTGAAGAAGAAGAACACCATCCCGAACACCCACATACGCCGGTCCTGCTTCCACAAGCGGTATATACCATACCAAATGGCAACAAACAGGATGGGCGACAGATATACCCATATCGGCAACGGCCGCGGATACGGGTAAAGCGGCGACATCGGATACGGAATAAACAACTTGTAGATGTATACACAGAAGGAGTAGGCGCCAATGCAAAGCCTGTCTAAAAAATTGAAGTTGGTCACTTCATCGTTGGTAGACCCTTCGCGCCCCAGCGTATAGATATTGACCAGGCCAAATGCAAGCGAGATCAACCAAAAGGGTGCTTTCTCCCATATCCGTTTAAAATTAAGTGGCTGCCGGAACCAGTAGTCCAGTACCAGCATGGACAGCGGTAAAGACACCGCCTGAACCTTGGAAAAGCCCGACAGGATCGCAAACAAGGCCATAAGCAGGTAAATCCCCATTCGTTTTCCGGTATCCCCGATTTTGATCCAGCGGACATAATACATCAGGGCGGCAAAGTAAAAGACGGCAAACAGCACGTCCTTGCGCTCCGTGGCCCATGCAACCGACTCCACCCGCATTGGATGTATGCCGAACAACAATCCCCCGATGAAGGCTCCTCCCACGCCCAATCCCATATGCAATAACAGGCGCATGGCAAAAAACACAGTCAGCAGGTGCAACAGCAGGTTGTCAAAGTGAATGAGCGTGGTATTGATCTCCCCCGCCGCCATTTTCTCCAGGGCAAAGGTGAAAATAGGCAGGGGGTTGTAGTTACCGATCACGGCTCCTTTTTCAATATCAAAGATATTGCGCAGGCTCTCCCCGTTGACCACCTGCAGGTTGGGGTTTTCGGTGATATTCGGATCGTCATCCCAGTTCACCAATTGGTTGTCCAGCGACGGAATATAGCAGGCAGCCGTAATGGCCATTGCGATGAGGGCCCATTTAAGCCAGCCTTCAGCCTCCCAACGGGTACCGGTTTTGGCGGCAGCCTGGGTGGCAGATGCGGTGGCCATTTTAGCCTTTTTCTTGGGTAACGGACGGTTGGGTCTCTGTTTTTTCGCCATGTTCGAACAGGAAGGTCGGAAGTAAGGTGTAAGTTGTAAAGATCCTGAACTATGCCGGCAAAAATAGTATTTTTCACATCCCGGTAATAAGAACTGTTTTACCGAATAAGAATGTGCCTCCTGTCCACAGTGATTTTCAGGAAAAGGCCTGCTAGCATCCTCGCTGATGCGTACACCTATTATCAGCCGGATAGCAAATTGAAGAAACCACTACAATTGCAGGCCAAAACAATTTAATTATCTTTCCCGCCGGAAAACACGTGCATGTCCGGATTTTCCCGACAAACATGCGACACTTCACACAAAACAAACAGATGGAATTGTGCCGGCGCCTGATTCCGATTGGCGTTGGCATGACAAACTAACTTTGGTATGAGCAACGAATCCTGGAACTCACGCGTGGGCCTGGTACTGGCAATGGCTGGCAATGCTGTCGGCCTTGGAAATTTCCTCCGTTTCCCGGTACAGGCCATTGACAACGGCGGCGGGACTTTCATTATCCCCTACCTCGTGTGTTTTCTCCTGATGGGGTTACCCCTGTTATTCATTGAATGGTCCATGGGGCGTTTTGGTGGCCGGCACGGACACCACAGCACCCCCTTTATCCTGGACACCATGGACAAGCGCCGGTTCTGGAAATACCTCGGTGTATTTGGCCTGTTCACCAACATCGCTGTAGCGGCCTATTACTGCTATATCGAAAGCTGGGCACTGAGTTATGCCGTTAAGTCCCTGCTGGGTGTATTCGGCGGCATGTCGCAAGCTGAAGTTTCGGCGCATTTTGACGAATATGTCGGACTGGGCACCTCCTGGCCGATCGCTTTCTGGATCATTTGTCTTGCACTGAATACCTGGATCCTGTCCCGCGGCCTGAGTAGCGGAATCGAGATGGTGGCCAAGTTTGCCATGCCGCTGCTGATCATGTTTGGCATTCTGCTGGCGGTACAGGGCCTGACTCTGACGGCCGGTGAGAAAGGCGCCACGTACGATGGCTGGGTTGGCCTCAACTGGCTCTGGGAGCCCGACTTTTCCACGATCTGGTCGCCCAAGGTTTGGCTGGCTGCGGCCGGGCAGATCTTCTTTACCCTTTCCGTGGGCATGGGCACCATCCAATGTTATGCCTCTTACCTGCGGTCGAATGACGACATTGCACTCAATGCCATGAGCGCCGGCTGGATGAACGAATTTGTAGAGGTCGTACTGGGTGCTGCCGTAGTGATCCCGATCTGCGTAGGATATTTCGGTATCGAGGAAATGAAACAGATCGTAGCGGACGGCGGCGGTTTTGGTCTGGCCTTCAAAACACTGCCTTACCTTTTCAACAACTGGGGTGAAATACTGGCGATCGTGGCCGGTTTCAGTTGGTTTGGACTCCTGTTCTTTGCCGGCATCACCTCTTCACTGGCTATGGGTACGCCGTTCATGGGCTTTTTGCAGGACGAATTTGGATTCAACAAGGTCCGGGCTGCATTGAGCTTTGGGCTGTTCATCCTGTTACTGGGCGCACCGGCTGTTGTCTTCTTCAATGAAGGTGTATTTGATGAATTCGATTACTGGGCCGGTACGGTCTCGCTCGTCGTATTTGCCGTAACGGAGATCATCCTGTTCTCTTGGGTATTCGGCATGAACAAAGGCTGGAAAGAGATCACGGACGGTGCCGATATCGAAGTGCCGATAATATTCAGGTTTATAATCAAATGGGTAACCCCATTGATCCTGATCGCCGTTTTCGTCGGGTCCTTTGAGTCCATCTGGAATACGATCACCTTCAATACCACCACCGGATACCTGTCCAAGCCCGAGAATCATAATATTATTATTGTCGGTCGGCTCATCCTCCTGACGGTATACCTGGGGCTTAGTTTCCTGGTCTGGGTAGCCTATTCCCGCCGGATTAAGAAGGGTACGGTAACCTAGTGTAGCTGTTGATGCTCCTACGCGTTCCGGAAATTGACCGGCGTCCTTAAAGAACCTGACGTAAAAACGAAACCGGCAAGGTGCTGCGTTTTAACGTTATAACACATCATGATTGACCTCCGGGCAGCTATTTGTTACAGATTGTCCGAAAAAAAATAAAAGGCAATGACCACTACAGCATTAATCATGTGGCTCACCTCGAGCATTATCGTGACCGGTTTCACGGTCTATTTCTTCATCAAAGTATTGAAAACGCCGGATAAAGGGAAAGAGGATTTTCCACCCGGGCCGTAGTTCTACTGGTACTCCGGCATCAGGTATCCGGGAAAAACGGCGCTCCAGTTCATAACCGGAGCGCCCCGGACACCAGCGGCGGACAGGTCTTTCCGGCTACGGATGAATGGACCTGTCCGCCGTTTTTATTATTTAACTCGCCTTCTGGAGGCTACAGATTTGGAACAAACCGGTGGTTTTATCTTCTTTTCATAAAATTTTACCTCATTTAGGGTAATCCGGAGCACTTTGGCGCTTTTTTTGTCGGGTAAAAGACACCGCCGGACGTAATCCCGTTCCAGTCTGATTGACGGAATTCAGCGCAACCGCTACGTTGGCACTAAAACATGCGCTTTTCCGTCAACCAAATAATCCTTGCCTGGTTCTAATCCCTGTTTGTTTTCAGCAAATTAACCGATTGAACATGCAACGATTTTTACTGCTATTTCTCTTTTGCAGCCCAATCTCGTTCTATGCCCAGAGTATAAACTGGATCTCGCCCTGTACAGACAAAACCTTTTGTCTGGATCCGGGGAGTTGCACAGAAGGTTCTGTTTTCCTGGTCGAAGAGGCTGTCACTTCCTGCCAGAACAGTAAGATAAATTACACCTACCGGGTCGACCTGTTCAGCAATGGCACGATCGATATAGTTTCCAGCGAGGATACCGTCGATCAGGTTTTTCCTGCCGGGGCACATATCATTTACTGGCGTGCCAATGATAACTGCGGAAACGTGAGTACCGACTGCAGCTATCAGTTTACGGTCAAGGACTGCTTCCCGCCAAACCTGCTCTGCATCAACGGGCTCACCCAGAACCTGGAGTATCCGGAATGTGAGGCCAGTTTCCACTATGAAGATTTTATCCTCAATGTTTCGGATAACTGTACTCCGACAGCTGACCTGGATTTTGGCATACGGAAAGCCGGGAACGGCCCCGGCTTCCCGGAAGACACCACGCTCACGTTCGGTATCTGTGAACAGGGCCTGCATATCCTGGAGATCCTGGTGCGGGATGAGAACGGCCTGACCAACCAGTGTAACAGTTATGTGCTGGTACAGGAAAACAACGGGCTTTGCGAGTGCAATATCAGCGCCAATATCACCCTGGAGGGATGCGCCCATGCTCCGGACAGTTCCAAACTGGAGACGTATATGGTGCGGTCCAGCCTGGAAGCCACTCCCCTGCAAGGGCAGCCTTTTACCAAGACGCTACATAACAACTTCCAGGACTCCTGTTTTAACCTGTCTTACCTGGATCTCCCCCTGAACGGCGCGTACACGGGTAAGATCTGGGCCAACCGTTTGGGCGATCCGCTGATCGGCGTATCCACCTTCGATCTCGTGGTGATCAACCGGCATATTCTCGGGCAGGAACCCCTGAAGAACTTTTACCAGGTGCTGGCCTCTGACGCTAACCAAAGCCAATCGATATCCACCTTTGATATAATTGAAATCCGCAAGCTGATCCTGGGCATCTACGATACCCTGCCTAATGCGCCAGCCTGGCGGTTTATCCAACCGCTGGCAGACCCTTTGGACCTTACAGGGTACAGTGCAGTGCGGGACACCTATAGTTTCAGCATTGGCAACCTGATGGAGGACACTACGCTCACCCGTTTTGATTTTATCGGTGTGAAGATCGGAGATGCCAATTCCAATGCCTTATTCAACGACCCGGACCCGGATGATCGTACATCCCGGGAGCCCATGTGGCTGGAAACGCCGGACCGGATGCTGCAGGCAGGAACGACTTTCTGGGTACCTGTGCATGCCACAGCAGCGGCATACCTCCAGGGCTGGCAACTGGCGTTGCATACGGATCCGGATCGGCTTCGGATACTGGATATCCGGGGTGTGCCACCGGCATTTGCGGCTTTGCATGAAGATGCCTTGCGCATTTCCTGCATTTATGACCAGCCACGTTCCGTGGAGCCGGAAGAGCCTTTGTTCTATGTATTGGTAACAGCCCTGGAGGATGTGCAACTTTCCGAAGCCTTATACCTACGCAGTGCAGACCTGCTGCCGGAAGCCTATACAGGGGAGGAGCCCGTATCGCGGCCGGTTATGTTCCGGATCGGTGTTCAGGGTGAAGGAACGGTACATATCCTGCCACCGCAACCAAATCCGTTTACGGACAAAACGGTGATCGGGATCGAACTCAGCGTACCAGCGCCAGTGCACCTTGAAGTCTTTAGCCTAACTGGTAAAAGGGTGTATCAGGTAAGCGGCGAATTGGCAGCCGGCAGCCAGTCGCTGACCATCCCGGCCAATGCCCTGCCGGGCGCCGGAGTCTGGCTGTATCGGGTTCAGGCAGGTTCTGTAGTCTCGAGCGGGCGAATCGTACGGTTGTAAGGAAGTACGCAGGCTACAAACAAAAAGCCCGGCGGCGTTGGCCGTCGGGCTTTTTGTTTAGCACCAGGTGATGGTTATTTCACATCAGCAAAGAAATCCTTCACTTTGTCTTTGTGAACGATCATTTGCTTGTAAGTGTATTTGCCAGTAACGGGATCTTTCACGGCTTTTACCACTTTCACGTGATCTTTACCGGAGCCGGCGTTGGCGGCGCGTTGGGCTACCCGTGCGTTTTTAGATACTTTTTTAGCCATGGTTTTCCCAGTTATTCGTTAGAAAGGAGAAATTCAGGATGCAAATATACCACTTTTACTTGATCTCTCGGTGGATGGTATACTTGCGCATGATCGGGTTGTACTTTTTCAGTTCAAGACGATCCGGCGTGTTTTTACGGTTTTTCTGCGTCACATAACGCGAAGTTCCCGGCAGGCCACTGTTTTTGTGCTCCGTACACTCCAGGATGATCTGAAGCCGATTACCCTTGCTTTTCTTTGCCATTGTGATAGTTGATATTCAGTATTTAACATTAGGATACCCGCCGGCACCCTGAATCTTTTGCGTGTTATTGTGCCTCCGAGTAGAAAACGATCTCGCCTTTCTTCTCCAGCTTCTTGATATAAGCATAGAGGCCCAGCTTGTTGATCGTCCGCATGGCTGCCGTGCTAACCTTGAGCGTTACCCATTCACCCGTTTCCGGAATAAAGAAGCGCTTGGTCTGCAGGTTCGGATAGAAACGACGCTTTGTTTTGCGGTTCGAGTGCGATACGTGGTTACCACTGATCGGCCTTTTTCCCGTCAAATCACAAACTTTCGACATGTCTCTTAGATCTTGAGTGATGATGCATTAAAGTGCCTGAGTGTGGTGTAAGAAGTGGGACAATCAAAAAAACCACTAAAACACACACATACTCAGGCACTTATGATTTTGGTGACTCCGAGAGGACTCGAACCTCTAACCTTCTGATCCGTAGTCAGATGCTCTATCCATTAAGCTACGGAGCCTATGCTTTTGTTTTCGGGCTGCAAAGATAAGCGCCCTTCGGGGGAATTTCCAAGCCCGAAATTTAATTTTTCACAAATTTTACCGACCGCCAGGCTTCGTTCCGGCCAAAGGCCACCGAATACACCCCTGCAGGCAGGGCATGCACATCGTATTCCCAAATATTATTGGAGAACGGATCGGGGATCACGGCATCCTCTATCATCAGTTGCCCAAGCATATTGAATACCCGGATGGAATATTCGGTGTAGGCCGGCGTCCGGTATTTGACCTGGATCAGATCGCGCACCGGATTGGGGCGCACCCACAGGATATCCAACTGGCCAGCGCCGGTACCGCCGCACAATTCCTGTACAGCCCGGACTGCTGCTGCCACATCCAGCCGGCCGTCGGTGGCGGTGATATCTTTCAGTGTTTCGTTGGGAGATACGTTTTGCAGGATGATATCGCGCATCCGCTTGGCACAGGTAGATGGCGCTGACAAGGCATCTCTGACCATATCTTCACACTGCAGGCTATATAAAAACCCGATCGCGCCAGTAACATGGGGGGTGGCGGCCGAGGTGCCGTCAAAGGTTCCGTACTGTGGCGTATCCCCCTGGCTGCGCGTAGTATAGGTCCCCTGGCCCGGGGCCCCCAGATCGATACTGATCGGGCCATAACCGGTATTGGCAACCTTATTATCAAACTTGTCGATATTGTTCACCGTGATCAGGTATTCGCTCGGGCAGGTACTGGGCATATCGCCTTCCACATCGACATTGACATTTTTGTTTGACGTCGCACCCACACTCAGCACACCCAACACACCCAGGGCATCATAGGCTGCACACCAGAGCGGGTGGTCGGAGGCCCGCTCAAAGTCAATACCGAAGGAGGCATTGGTAGCAACGACAAAGGCGCCTTTGGCACCATTGGTCGTATTATAGAGTTCCCGCATTTTACCCACGTAGGCATAAGCGGCCAGGATTTCAGATTCATACTCCACATTGGCCAGATTCATCAGTTTTACGTTCCAGCTAATACCCGTCACACCGATCCCGTTGTTGCCTTTTGCGCCGATGATACCGTTTACAGCCGTGCCGTGAAAACCGACACTTCCCGGGTCATCGTCTCCGGTACGGGGATTCCAACCCCGATAGTCATCGGTGTAGCCGTTCCCGTCATCATCCACGCCATTGCCGGGAATCTCGGCCCAGTTATACCACACATTCGGTGCGAGGTCGGGGTGTTCCAGAAGGGCCCCTTTTTCCAATACGGCCACCACGATTGTATCGCCATTTGCCGTCACGCCGCCGGTGGAAACATCCCAGGCAGTGGTCATGCCGATCAGAGTCAGGTCGTCCTGCTGGAACCAGTCCGGATCGTTGGGTTGTGTATCGCGGTCGTATACCCGGTGGTTGAACTGGGCAGCCTGCACATCCGGCAACGCGCGGGCCGCTTCAAGCAGGGCCTGTGCGTCCACCCCGGATTCATCGAAGTTAAGTTGGTAGATCTGCCAGTCCGGAGCCACTATATCGCCCCAGGCCAATGGGGCTCCACCCGGCAAGAGGCGGTTCAGCTGGGCCAGCACATTAGCCGGGGAAACTTCCGGACGCAACCGGATCAGGAGCTCGCCACTGTGACGTTCCAGGGTTTGGCCGGTAGCCAGGGAAAGACCTGCAAAAAGCAATAAGACGGTCAGGCAATATTTCATATGCGTAAAATGTGTTTGGGTTGTGGGTATAGAACTTTATTCTTAACCGCGGAGATGCCAAGGCGCAAAGGAGTACAACGGTTTAAAGGTCAATACATTGCAACCCACGCTGCGTCTTCGCGTCTCTGCGGTTAAGAAAAGTAAGGCAATCTCCCACCTGGAATATCCGACAAAATAAAGGTTTAAAGCCGATTGCTGGTTTGTTTTGGAGAGTCAAACTTTTGTTAAGGGATGGCAGAAGGGTTAGATGGTTAGATGGTTAGAGGGTTGGAGGGTTGGAGGGTTGGAGGGTTGGAGGGTTGGAGGGTTGGAGGGGTGGAGGG
>SBHD01000073.1 GCA_006226345.1 Bacteroidota bacterium
TCGCCTATTTTTCGTTCCGTACCTGGTTCAGTACGCAACTCAAAATGAGTCTTGTCTTCAGAACCAAGTACTTACATTCCGGCTCACCAGAAAAGCTTAAATCACTTCATTGAATAAACACTAAACATATTACGTTATGGAGGGCCTGTTGTATACGATTATCATTGGTGCAATTTCAGGTTGGCTTGCCGGAAAAATCCGCCAGGGATACGGTTTCGGAATCCTGGGAAATATTATCGTCGGTATTATCGGAGCCTTTATCGGAAGCTGGCTTTTTCGGCAGATCGGCGTATCCCTGGGCAGCGGAACGATTAGCCTCATTCTTACTTCTGTGGTAGGTGCTTTGGTTCTACTGTTCCTGATCGGGTTGGTTAGAAAAAAATAAGATTCCCGGATGGTTTCCAGGTTGGAAAAAAAACCACTGGTGCTGTCAACGTGTATTACCATGAACCAAAAAATTTATTTTTTACCCCTCCTCCTGGGGGTGGCTGTGTGGCTGGGGTGTGCCAACTACCTGGGTAACCCCCATCCCCGTCCGATGGAAGCCCGGACGGTTCCGGCAGTTCCGGCTGATATGCGCGTAGATCCGCCAAACTGGTGGACGAATATGCTGCATAACCGGGTAGAACTGTTGGTACACCGGCAACAAATCGGGGAATACCAGGTTAGCTTGGGTAAAACCCGCGGGGTAAGGCTGCTCCGGATGGAGCCGGCAGACAGCCCGGATTACTTGTTCGTGACCCTGGAGATCGACCCTGATGCTCCACCGCAACGCGTTCCCCTGGTTTTTAAACACCCGGAGCAGGACAGAACGATCACAGTGGAGTTCCCAGTCCTGCAACGCAACCTCGCGCCCAAGGGCCAGGGCATTAGCAGCCGGGATGTATTGTACCTGATCTTTCCGGACCGGTTTGCCAATGGCGACCGGGGCAATGACAGTTATGAGGGTATGCGGGAAGTGCACAACCGGCAGGATCCGGATGGGCGGCATGGTGGTGACCTGAAAGGGATCGCCGAGCATCTGGACTATTTGCAGGACCTCGGTATTACAGCCATCTGGCTGAATCCCGAACTGGAAAACGACCAGGCACAAACTTCCTATCACGGCTATGCGATCACGGATCTGTACCGTGTGGACCGGCGTCTGGGCACCAATGAACAGTACCGCGAGCTGGTACGTCAGTGTCATGACCGCGGTATCCGGGTGGTCCGGGATGTCGTGCCGAATCATATCGGGCATTTACATCCATGGATGGAAGACCTGCCGATGAAGGACTGGTTGAACAACTGGCCGGAATTCACATCGACGTCCTACCGTTCGGCCGTGCAAGCTGATCCGTATGCCTCGGAATATGATAAAAAGCGGTTCAATAAAGGTTGGTATGTACCCAGTATGCCTGACCTGAACCATCAGAATCCGCATCTGGCCAATTACCTGATCCAGCAAGCCCTTTGGTGGGTAGAGTATTCGGGGCTTGATGCTTTCCGGATCGATACCTATGGATTTTCCGATCCGGAATTTATGAGCCGGTATTGTGCAGCCATCCGGGCGGAGTATCCGGCCATATTCCTGTTTGGCGAGATTTGGGAAAATAGTGTACTGATGCAGGGCTTTTATGCGGATGACCAGCCGTTGAAGCGGGCGGGTTTTGATTCCAACCTGCCTGGTGTGGTGGATTTTCAATTAAATTTTGCCCTGCTGGAATCGCTGAAGCAGGAGCAAACCTGGCAGGAAGGCGTTTCCAAATTATACTATACCCTGGCACAGGATTATATGTACATGCAGCCGCTGAATAACGTGATCATGCTTGATAACCACGATATGGTCCGGTTTTTTTCAGAAGTGGACGGAAATCTGGTCAAATATAAAAGCGGACTGGCCATCCTGCTGACCACCCGCGGGATCCCGCAGCTGTACTACGGTACCGAGATCCTGCTTGCCGGCCGGAAAGAGCCTTCCGACGGTAATGTACGGCAGGATTTCCCCGGCGGCTGGTCAGATGACCCGGTAAACAAGTTTACTCCTTCTGGCCGGACAGTCCGGGAAGAGGCGGCTTTTCAGTACCTGCGTACGTTGATTCGATACCGCAATGCCACCCCGGCATTACAGACCGGCAAACTGATGCAGTTTGTGCCGGAAGACGGTGTTTATGTGTATTTTCGGTATGATGCAGAAAAGACGGTTATGGTCGTCTTTAACTCGGCAGACGAAACACGTACCGTTATAACCCGCAGGTATGCCGAGCGGATGACCGGATACCGTAGAGGCCGGGATGTGGTCACCGGGGAAATGCATACCGATTTGTCTTCGCTGACGGTGGCAGCCAATACAGCACTGGTGTTGGAGCTGGAGCGTTAGAGCCTTAGCCTTGTCCTTCTCCCTGATCGCCTTCGGTGGTTTCCTTCAGCAAGGCGTTCCATTGGTCGTTCTCTGCCGCCATGATCTGTTCGGCCTTAATGACAAAGCGTTTGAAGGCTGCTTCATCGCCGGAACTGTAGTCTTCGCCCACATTGTTCTCAAACAAGAGCCGTTCGCGGTGCAACTGTTCGGCGGTCATGCGGTAGATCGACCAGTTTTCCTGGTATTTTTTGAGGGAAAGGACTCCCTCGGAGATGGAGACTACGACACCTAAAAAACCGGCGACATATTTTAGGAAATCCCAGTCGCCGTCGGCATAGCCTACAAGCAGCGGTATGAGTGCGCCACTGCCGATGACCAATACGCGGCAGCGGTAATACCAGCGTTTATTGAAACCGCTTTTGTCATTGTACCAGTTGACCTGGTTCTCTACACGGGAAACCAGGTATTCATCGCTTTGTTTTTTCCAATCCATAAGGTTTGCAGGTTTTAGTAATGAATAATATAGGTGCTGCCCGTACTGGCGCACTTTGGTAACGCTGGCTTATTCAGTTGGAGTGACCGCAGTATAGGTCTCAAAGAACTCCTTCCGGGCCAGCCGGTATACTTCAGTCAGTTGTTCGGGGCCACCCATAAAATCGCCGGATTTCGCAGTCATGGGATCTTCCCAGGGAGCGATGAACTCAAATTCAGGCGGGAGTCCCATCGATACGAGCCGTTCGTCGGTGAGTTCGATCGCCAGAATCCGTCCGGTTGACTGGTATTCCATCCAGCCGTTTTCCGCCGGACCGAGCAGGGCATATTTTTTGCTGAACTTGTGTGCCGGCACGATGTATTCCTCCATTGCACCGGTTTGGTTACGCACAATATAATCGTTTTCTTCGGCGGCATTGACCGTTTCCAGGCCATCGCCAGTACGGGTCTCGATCACCTCTCCCGCTACCGCCGGCCGCGCCAGTACATTTTTATTCTTCCGGTATACGATCCCTTCCCGGAGCAGGAATGGGCGCAGTTTTTCCAGCATTTCTGCTTGTGTATACATGCGTCTTGCAGGTTTTTATGGTTATCGGTCAGATTCAAAAGTAATAAGGTTTTGCAAACGTATGGTTTTCAGTGCAATTCATTTTGTGAAATGCCCTAGGTTTGCAGGAGTTCGTTTATCCCGATCTGTTAAAACGGAAATTTAAAATTCATGCAGATACGCAGCCGTCTTTACGTATTCCTTCTGCTTGTGCCGGTCTTTTTTTCCTGTTCGGCGCAAAAGTATATCCCGTTTCCCTATGCGTTTGAAAAGTCGATCGAGGCTGATTCTGCAGCCGTAGTTACTGCGCATCCGCTGGCTACTCGCGTTGGTATAAGCATATTGCGGCGGGGCGGCAATGCCGTCGATGCTGCGATAGCGGTTCATTTTGCACTGGCTGTGGTGTATCCGCAGGCTGGTAATATTGGTGGTGGCGGTTTTTTGATCTACCGGGATTCGGCGGGCCGGACGGCAGCACTGGACTTCCGGGAAAAGGCGCCGGCTGCCGCTACCGAAACAATGTACCAGGATTCAGCCGGGAACGTACTGCCGGAAAAAAGCCGTTTCGGGGTGTTTGCCTGCGGTATTCCGGGGTCGGTGGATGGGATGTGGGAGGCCCATAAGAAGTATGGAAGCCTTCCCTGGGCTGACTTGCTGGCTCCGGCTATCCTGCTGGCGGACAAAGGATACCAGATCACTGAAAAAGAAGCCCAACAACTCAGTGAGGAGAAGGTCAACTTTATCCGTTACACCCGGATGGTGCCGGTATTTGTAAAAATGCATGCCTGGGAAACCGGCGACTGGTTGATACAAAAAGACCTGGCAACAACCTTGCGGCGGATCGCCAGCAGGGGGCGCGACGGGTTTTATG
The DNA here is from genome assembly GCA_006226345.1 of Bacteroidota bacterium. Classification (GTDB taxonomy): domain Bacteria; phylum Bacteroidota; class Bacteroidia; order Chitinophagales; family Saprospiraceae; genus M3007. Next base: position 4,252 of record SBHD01000073.1, read on the forward strand.
AAGGGCCGACAGCCTCTCTGATCGAGTATGAGATGAAAAAACAGAACGGACTGATTACCCTGGAGGACCTGAAAAACTACAACAGTGTCTGGCGTACGCCTGTCGAGTTCGACTGGCGCGGGCTGCATATTATCAGTATGCCACCCCCCAGTAGCGGAGGGATACTGCTTCAGCAAATGCTGGGTATGCTCGGCGATGCCGACCTGAAAGGGATGGGATTTCACTCCCCCGCAGCAGTACACCTTATGGTGGAGGCAGAGCGCCGGGCGTATGCCGACCGTGCCATGCACATGGGCGATGCTGATTTCTGGGATGTGCCGCTGGATACGCTGGTCAGTCCGCACTACCTGGCCCGGCGCATGGCTGATTTTAATCCGGACCAGGCTACCGCCAGTACCAATGTGGAGGCCGGTGTGATCAAAACCAGCGAAGAAACCACGCACTACAGTATAGTGGATGCCCACGGGAATGCAGTCTCTGTAACCACTACCCTGAATGACTCCTATGGCAGCCGGGTGGTGGTCAGCGGCGCTGGATTCCTGCTGAACAACGAAATGGACGATTTTAGTGCAAAGCCCGGCGCCCCGAACCTGTATGGTGCTATTGGTGGAAAGGCGAATGCTGTGGCACCCCGGAAACGACCGTTGAGCAGCATGACGCCCACGATCGTTACCCGCGACGGACGGCTGGCCCTTGTTGTTGGCACTCCCGGCGGTACGACGATCCCGACCTCGGTGTATCAGGTTATCCTGAATGTATTTGAGTTCGACCTGCCGCTTGATTCGGCAGTACATAGCAAACGGTTCCACCACCAGTGGTTGCCGGACAAGATCCAGGTGGAAGAGGGAGTGTTTCCGGAGGCCGTAACCCTGAAGTTGGAAGAAATAGGGCATGTCGTGGCCCCGCGCGATCCGATCGGCCGGGTGGAGGCCATTCTCTGTGAACCTAATGGAAAACTACGCGCGGTGGCTGATACGCGTGGGGACGATTCAGCCGGTGGTTATTGAACCGGTGCCTGAAGCTGTAAACTTGATTGTTTAAATTGCCGAAATGACCAAGTCTCCTAATAAGATTGCCCTGGTAGGGGCAGGGCGGATTGCCTGGCACCTGGGTAAAAGGCTCAGGGCCAAGGGTCTTCCTGTGGTGCAGGTGCTGAACCGGTCTGCCGATCCGGCCAGAAGTCTTGGCGATCTGTTGAATGTAAACTGGTCAACAGACTGGTCCGGTATTCAGCCGGATGTCGATTGGGTTATCCTGGCGGTGCGTGACGATGCGATCGGACCAATCGCCGCTGAACTGTCTAAGCACCTTTCTGATGCCCTGGTCACGCATACCTCCGGAGCTACCCCCGGGGCCGTACTGGCGCCGTATTTTGAGCGTTATGGGGTATTTTATCCCCTGCAGTCTTTTTCCATGGAGCGAATTCCGGTTTGGTCCAGGATCCCGTTCTGTGTGGATGCTCATGTAGAGGAGGATCTGCTTCTGTTAAAAAAAGTGGCCAAGATCATCGGCAACCTGGTGTATCAGGTGAATGATGAACAACGGGCGGTACTGCATATTGCGGCGGTTTTTGCCAATAACTTTACGAACCACTGCTTTGCGATCGCCGAGCAGATCCTGGAGGAAAAAGAACTTCCATTTGAAATGTTGCACCCGCTGATGGAAGAAACCTTGTACAAAGCCCTGCGCAATTCACCTGTGCTAATGCAGACAGGGCCCGCTGTGCGCGGCGATACGGACACCATAAAACGGCATATCGAATGGTTGAGGCATCAACCGGTCTGGTTGGAATTGTACGAGGCTTTATCCCAAAGTATCAATCCAGCGCTCCGGCCACCATCCAAATCCCGGAAGAAAAAAGGGTGACGGAGTAGTTTTACGATTCAATAAACACCTTTTCCCAGTATTGCAGCAGTGCGGTTTGTTCTTCCTTCCAATTCCATTGCTCGCGGGCTTTCAAGGCTTCCTGCTTCAAAGACGCATAACGGTCAGGCTGGTCCCGGAGAGCACGAATAGCAGTAATTACGGCCTCCGGATTCAATGTTTTCAACAAAATTGCTACTTCAAATTGGCGGTTTAACGCCCGGTATTCCGGAAAATCCATGGTGAGGACCGGGGTGCCGGCCTGCACATAGTCAAAAAACTTGTTTGCCAGGGAGTAGTAGTAGCTCTGACCTTTATTCTCCAACACGTTTATCCCTATCCAGGCTCTGCTGGTCAGGGCGGGAAGATCGGCCGGTTTGACCAGGCCCATGAACCGGACACGCGCCTCGATGCCTAGTGCAGCAGTCTGCCGGCGGAGGGTATCGGATAAGTCCCCTTCTCCGGCCAGCCACAATTCCATATCCGGTAGTTGGACCATAGCCTCCAGCAGGCACTCTATTCCCCGGCCTTCATTCAATGCGCCCTGGTAGAGCAGGACCGGATGCTGCGGACCGGGGGCCGGTTCAGGGCGCAGCGTGCTATCCGGCATGTTCCGGACGACCCCGAACGGAATGCCGTATTTTTTAGTAAAGATATCCGCAAGCGCCGGCCCGACCGTGTATGCGTGGCGGTAAAATGGAAGGAAAAGTCGGGCGATCAGGGACCAGAATTTTTGTACGAAAGGCCGGTTGATAACCTCCGGGACTTCGGTAAAGTATTCATGTGCGTCGAACAGGCGCTTTTTCCGGCGCAGTACGGTAGCCAGGCAGCCGGCTGCAAGGGTATCCAGATCAACCGAGCATACCGCGTCATATTGTGCCCGCATCAGGTACAGCCAAAGCCGGATATTGATTTCGGCATAAAAAAGAAAGCCTTTGGTGAACCGACAGTTCAGTCTCTGCTGGTCAAAGGGTTCTTCGGTTGTCGGAAGCGAGTGGGGGAGGAGTCTGCCAACCAGGGTAACCGAATAGCCGTTTTGCACCAGTGTTCTGCAGATGCGCTGCATCCGCCGGTCGTACGTCAGGTCATTAGTGACGGTGCAGATGATATGTGGCATAAGCGATTGCCGGGCAGGCTTATTTGAAATACTGAAGTTCGGCATAAAGCCGGTGGACGGGCAACCCCATTACATTGGTATAGGTGCCCTCGATCCTGCGGATCTTGCAGTGCCCGATCCATTCCTGTACCCCGTAGGCGCCGGCTTTATCGTAGGGTTGGTATTGTTCGATATAATACTTGATCTCTTCGGGAGAGAGGTCTTCAAAAAATACCTCCGTATGCTCGGAAAAGCTGCGCTCCTGCTCGCTGCCCAGCAAACAAACCCCGGTGACCACGGTATGCTGGTTGCCAGCAAGCTGGCTTATCATGGAATAAGCCTCGTCGTACGTTTCGGGTTTGTTAAAGATCTGACCGTTCAGGATCACTACTGAATCGGCGGAAATAATAATTTCCCGGTCTTTGATCAGATGCTTGCCTGCCAGTGCTTTTCGCCGGGCCAGATAGCCGGCTACTTCCGTTGCCGGCATGTCGGGCGGAAACGATTCGTCCACATCAAGGCTGTGTACCGTAAAGGAAAAGCCGGCTTCCGTAAGTAGTTGCCGGCGACGCGGACTCTTGGAGGCCAGGATTAATGGTCGTGCTGGGAACATAGGCATCTGCAGGTAGTGTTTTTTGCAAAAATAGGACTCCCGGGCGAATGCTATCCGGTTTGGACCGGAAATACCGGATTCTTGGGAAAGCCCCAAAACCATTTCCCCCGGGCAGGTTATTCCAACAACAACCGTATGGCTGCGACCGGGTCATCGGGCCAGGACCGCAGTAACAGAAAAAGGCCGGTCAGCATGATCAGTTTGATACAACGGCTGGCCCAGGTAAAATGCCGTTTGTTGGTAGCCCGGTAGATCAGTCCGGTTGCAAATAAAGCCGGCACCAGCAGGAACAAACTGCCTGCTGCGACCTGCCAGTCCGGCGCTCCGGTTTCTGCCCAGAAAAACAACAGGAGAACCGTCAGCCCGGACAAAACAAGCCCGATAAATCCGGCCGGCTTTTTGGCAAACCGCGGACCCTTGATCACGGCCAGGGTATTGCAGCCACAGGCGGCATCACCCTGGAAATCTTCCAAATCTTTTACCTGCTCCCGCAGCAGATTGGTGGCGAAGGCAAATGTGGCGTACAGCCAGACGAGCCCGGTTGCCTGATGGATCTGTTCCGGTTGGATAAAGGAAGCCAGCCAGATCGCCCGGTCTTCCGGAAACAAGGGGATGGCCGGTACTGCACCACACATAAGCGAAACCAGCACGTTGCCCATAACGGGCGAGCATTTCATCTGCCAGGCATATAAAAACAGGAAAAAGGAGACCAGTGGGAAAACGAACACAACCCAGAGCGTTTTGGGGGAAGGCAGGACAAAATACAGGCGCAGCGCCAACAGGTGGATCAGAACGGTTAGGCCCAGATAGATCAGCAATACAATGCCGGAAGGTATATGCCGGCCGACCACTACCCGTTGAGGCCTGTTTATGGCATCGATCTCCCGATCAAAATAATCGTTGATCACATATCCGGCCAGGGAGGTTAGTACGGTAGTAAAGGCCAACAGGGCAAAGGTCCGGGGTGTCAGTACCGGGATGCCTCCTGCCCGGAGGATGGCCGGGCGGAGCACAAACCAATACGGCAACCACTGGCTCAGAAAAACAATGACCAGATTAGGCAGCCGCAACAGCCGGGGGAGTGCCAATAGGTGATTCAAGTTTTCGGATTGTAGACCTACAGAACAGGTGTGTTTGCACGATCCCGCCATGCACGAACGGCTGGTGTGCAGTTACAAACGTAAAAAAGAACCTGCGCAAGGCCAACAGCCACCGGAATTTTTCTTGTTTCCGGGTTCCAGGCTTTTCAAAAAAACACAGGGCAGCAATGCGCTGCCCTGTGTTATAAATGCTGAGACCAGTGTAGTACTGCGGATCCAGTTTTTATGGGTCAATTGCAGGATTACCCGGTAGGCGGCATCGGTGCAGGTACAATATTCCGGACGGGCGGGATGGACTGCAGATATGCCCAGATGGCCGCTGTCTCTTTGTCTGTCAAAGTACTATAATTGGGCCAGGGCATCGGCGGTAACAACATCCGGCTGCCATCCAAACCCTTGAATTTGCCTTCCCGGAGGGCCTTTTTGAAGCTTTCATAAGACCAGCTTCCCAAACCGGTGGCGTCCGGCGTCAGGTTTCCGGAAAAGGAGGTGCCCCAGGGACCGGTGGCGGCTGTGCTGTTCATATTGAACAGCACATATCCCTGCAGTACTGATTTGTCGGTCACAACAGCCAGTTTTTCATCGGAGGGGTGACCAGATAACAGGCGTTTGGGATCCGGTGCGGGGCCTTGCGGGGTCATGATCTTGGGCGAATGGCAGTCATTACAACCGGTAATTTCAACCAGGTGCTTACCGTATGCGATCTGTTGTTCGAGTATTTGAGTGTCTGTGGATGGGCTGACAGAAGATACTCCGGCAGTTCCCGGTTGTGCTGCGTTGCTTTGTTCCCACAGGCAACTGGTCAGGCTGAGGCTCAGAAGAGCCAGTCCGGTCAGGACAGTTATTGTTTTCATAATCTTGTAATCTGTTTTTCAGGCCGGAGCCTATTTTTTGGTAAAGGTGCCAGAGAACGTGTAGGTAATCCCGTCGAGGGTCTCCTGATATTGCACGTTGAAGGCGTTGGAGGTCAGGCTGGAGATATTCCAGCTTTCTGTTTCACCGTCCGTGGTGATGGACAGGATAGTCTGGGTTGTGTTCAGTACCCAGGTACCGGTAGTGGTTTGCGGATCATTTAACTCACATTTGCTGGCGCCCTCGTCAAAATTCACGGTGCCATTTGTGTTAAAAATGGCCAGGTCGTCCTTCACGCATGTGGGCATTTGTGCATAAATATTGGTTACCGGCGTGCCGAAAAAATCTAGTGCCGGATCAACGGTGAGGGAAGTGAGCTGCCATTGGCCATTGGTCAGAAGTTTGGCCCGGTCGACTGTTTCTTCATCGTCCTTTTTACAGCTGGTAGTGGCGAAAATAACGGCCATGCCCAGAATTGCCAGGATGGCTGTAAGCGTTTTTGCTTTCATACGTTGGTTGTTTAAATTTAGTTGTGTGAATGAGTAGTTCTGGTTGCTTGTGTCATTTCAGGTGTGGTGCATTCAATTTTTTTGCACGTTAATTTTAGATGCGATGGAGCCGGTTGTTGTAAATAGGCGGCATACATACATGCCATTCGGCAGGTCTTCAATATTGGCGGACTGCAGGTGGCTGCCGCTCTCCAGGTGTCCGGTGAAGATGTCCGATACTTGCTGCCCGGCACTATTGTACAACCGCAGGGAAACGGTGCTGGACTGTTTGAGGTCAAATGCGATCTGAACTGTCGAATCGGCCGGATTAGGAGAAATGGCAGTTATCTGCACTGTAGGGTCTTTCAATTCGGTTGCGGTACTCAGGCCGTTTCCCATTTCGAGGTTATCCAGGGTGAAACTACTGCCCATGGCCGGCAGGCCGCTTGGTCCATTGTTTACAATAGTGATTGTGAGAAATGCTCTGTACGGCACTCCCGGCCCATATGTCAGCGGTATATTCAGCAGGCTGAACGTATCGGATGAAGCAGTGATCTCCGAAAAACCACCGCCAAAAACAGTCCCTTCGTCATCCAGGATCCCCACAAATATGTTTAGGGCGTCTTCCGGGCTGGCTGGCTGGAATTTGTAGTAGAGGGATACGTAGGGAAAACGCTCATTTACCGGGAAGCCAAAATCATTGGTGTTGCTTTCCAAAAGCGGCACGAATGGAAACTCCGGAGACCCCGGCAGCGGGATGACGGTACCCTTCAAGGCATGGTCACTGTAGTGTCCGGGGCTGACCGGAAGTACGTTATCTCCGGCTCCGTCCGGCAGGTTGGAGGTAAACCATTCTTCCGGTTGATTGCCCATCCAGGTTTCGAATCCCGGATTCGGGATGGGGTTTTGTCCCCAGGTGGGCATACAATAGCCCAGCACGACCAACACGTGCAATAGTTTAAGTTTCATAGCGATATTAAATTGGTTGTTCTTTCGATCTGTTTGCAAATCCGGTACAAACATGCTCCCCTGCCGGACGGACGACAAGCTGATCTTCCCTGAAAACCCTGAAAGGTTCCTTCATCCGGCACAAATCTGTCCTGGAGCCTGGTGTGCGGCCATGATCCGGGACAAAGGGTTTAAAGCCCTTTTTTTGTCGGTTGACAACCCGGATCGGGCAGTTAAGGCCTTGACAGCTTGCCATTGTGGCGCTATGGTCTGTCCTTTGTTTGTTGCAGCCTTTTCTGCGCCGTAAATGACAATGAAACGGGATAATCAATGGTGCATGCTGTTGTGGGGAATGATGTTGTTTTTTATCTGCTCCGCAACAGTCCTGATGACAACAGACATGCAACTCCTCAGCGAGTCTGCCGGGCCGTACTGGCAATATGTAACGCAGGCCGTGGCCACACTTATTATGGTAATAGTCCTAAGTGCGGCTCTATACCACAAAGGCCATTCGAAGCGAATAAGAAAAGAAAAGGATGATTTTACCTGGAGGAGCCTTTTGATCCGGTATCAAAGCCTGAAGCAGCAGGTCGATCCACATACTTTGTTCAACACGATGAACAGCATAAGTGCATTGATCCCGATGGATCCGGTGCGGGCCGAGAAGTGTGTAGAATCCATGAGCCTGGTATACCGGTACCTGTTACAGGATCATAGTAATAATCTTGTTCCGTTCCATCGGGAGGTCGTATTTATCCGGTCGTACCTTTATCTGCTACAGGTTCGCCTGGGTGGGGCGCTACAAATAAGCCTGCATATGTCGGAGGGAGCGCAGTTGCGGGGAGTCCCTCCATTTACCTTAAAGCTTATAGTAGACGATGCTATCACGTCAAATGAATTTTCGATGCAAAATCCAATGCATATTTGTATAACAACTCCTGAAGACGATCGGGTGGTAGTGCGCATTTCAGCACGGGGGCAGAAGACTTCCGGAAAAACCGGACTTGCCAATGTCCTGGAGTGCTACCGGATACTGCATCATCCATTTGTCGAAATCCGCGTAGAAGAAGGAGAATTTACCGTTGTTTTACCATTAATTAAAAATGCGACGCCATGAAGGTGTTTATTATTGAAGACGAATACCTTGGTAAGGAGCGGCTTGTTCGCCTGCTTCAGGAAGTGGATCCGGAAACCGAAGTGCTTGGACATGCGGAAAGTGTCCGTTCGTCCGTTCAATGGTTGCAACATAACCCGGAACCGGACCTGCTCTTTGTCGATATTGAACTGGCTGATGGTCAAAGTTTTGAGATATTTAGCCAGGTGGAAGTGCAGGCGCCGATGATCTTTACGACCTCTTACGATGAGTACGCACTCCAGGCATTTAAGGTACACAGTCTGGATTATTTGCTTAAACCGATCCAACGGGAGGAACTAAAGCGGGCCCTGGATAAATACCGGCAGTTAAAAGCCCGGTTTGAACGGCCAGCCTCAATTGATATGGAAAACCTGGTTCGTGAAATTCAAAAGGGCGGTCAGGAGTACCGGCAACGGTTTTTGGTCAAACAGGGGCAACGCTGGCTGAGCATTGAAACACACGAGATCGCGTGGTTTATGGCCGATGGCAAAATATGTTTCCTGAAAACCTGGGACAATCGTCGCTTTATTGTGGACTATTCACTGGAGGAATTGGCCACGATGCTGGACCCTGCATTGTTCTTTCGGGCCAACCGGAGTTATATCGTTCATGCCCGGGCAGTCAAATCCATCGACCCGCATCTGGGTGGCAAACTGATCCTGCAACTGACACCGCTGTCGGATGGTGCTTCGGTAGTGGTGAGCAAGGAGAAAGCCACCGAGTTTAAGGTCTGGATGGGGAAGTGAAAACCCGAACAACCTCAAATTTTAGTGGGATCAAAATTCCATTTTCCCTGCACTTTCAGCACCTTTTCCACGACATCGCGTACACAGCCAGCGCCCCCCGGGGCAGGCGAAATATAATCCACGATGCCGCGTACCTCCTGAACAGCGTCGACCGGACAGGCGGACAGACCTACTTTTTGCAGGATATGGATATCGGGCAGATCATCACCCATGTAGCAGATATCGCTGGCATTCAAATTGTTGAGCCGGATGAATTGCTGGAAAACCGGCCATTTGTCTTCAATGCCGGAATAAATATGTTCAATACCAAGTCCGGTTAAGCGTTTAATCACGCCCTGAGACCGGCCGCCGGTGATGATACATACCGGGTAGCCGTTATTCAGGGCGATTTTGAGCCCGAGCCCGTCGCGGATACTCATACGCCGCAACTGCTCCCCACTCTCGGTCACATGGACGGAGTTGTCGGTCATGACACCATCGATATCAAGCACAAACGCGCGGATGGCTTTGAGTTTGTCAAACAGGTGTACCAGTTCAACAGTAGCGGCAGTGCCGGGGAGGCCGGTGCCTTCGTCCGGAATTATTGGTTGTCTCTCCATTCATAAACCCATTTGGCCTGGATCTGTTCCAGGTGTGCTTCATTGCATTCGTCCCGTTTGCTTTCAAAATTAGGGATCTCCAGCACCCATTCGATCAGGTCAGTGAACCGGATGCGGTAGATCTGGCTTTCACCAAAATCATCCCCGAAACGCTCGTACAGTTTCATGGCGATGTCCTCGTGGTCCGCCCAGGTGATGGGCATATTGTCAATGTCACTAAACGGCATAGTCGTATCGTATTTAGGTTTTGAAGTTGACTGCAAAAAAAAGAAAAAAAATCTAGCGAACAATGCGGGAATCGGTTCCGGCGGTCACCAGGTCCCGAACATTGTCAGATGCAAGGAACTCATGCGGGAAACCGGGTTCGATAGCGCTGACAGCATCCAGGGCTTCAATGGTGGAGGCCGGTGCTTCAACCTGCAGGCAGTGGAGCGAATCTTCGAGCTGGACAGCCGTACGGGCGCCTACGATCGGAATCACGGTCAATTGCGGATCACGCCGCCAAGTCCAGTGCAGGGCCAGGTGTCCGGGATTGACACCCAGGGCATCGGCTTCTTTTACCACAGCCGCCGCAATGGCATTGGCCCGGTCGCTGCGGCGTTTGCTTTCGGGTACAACCCGTCCGGATTCCCCTTTGAGGTATTTACCGGTAAGGGCACCACCACCCAGTGCACCCCAGGGGGTAACGGCCATATTAAAATGCCGGGCCATAGGCAGCAGATCGCGTTCCGGCGTACGCTGTAAAAGGGAGTATTCGATCTGCAGCCCGGCGAAAGCGGTCCAGCCCCGAAGTTCTGCTATGGTATTGGCCTGGCTGACAACCCAGGCTGGTGTGTCTGAAATCCCGATATAATGCACTTTTCCGCTACGTATGAGATCATCTAGGCCGCGTAGTACTTCCTCTACCGGCGTCATGAAGTCCCAGGCATGTACCCAGAGCAGATCGATGAAATCGGTATCCAGCCTGCGCAGGCTGTCCTCGACGGAGCGCATCATATTCTTGCGGTGGTTGCCTGCAAAATTGGGGTCACCCAGGCCGTCCCGCAGGGTATATTTAGTGGCGAGCACAAAGTGGTGGCGATCGCTTTTAATAAACTCGCCCAGCCAGCGTTCGCTGGTGCCTTCCGTATACCGGTTTGCGGTATCCAGAAAGTTGCCACCGGCATTGGCATAGGTGTCAAAAATACGTTGGCTTTCCGTTTTGTCGGCACCCCAGCCCCATTCTGTCCCGAAGGTCATAGTGCCCAGGCAGAGTTCTGAAACACGTAATCCGGTCTTTCCAAAAAGGCGGTACTTCATATCTGGTTGACTTGAGTTTACAGGTTTAACTGATTAGTAACCACGCTGTTTAAGCCAGGACTGGAATCGCCTGGCATTGACCAGATGGCCGCTGTAGGTTTGTGCAAATGCGTGCTCGCCCGAATCGTCAGGTTTGGCGCAAAAATACAGGTAGTCGTGATTCCGGGCGTTCAGCACGGCATCGATGCTGGCGATGGAAGCCATGCTGATCGGGCCGGGCGGCAAACCTTTGTACTTGTAGGTGTTGTAAGGCGAGTCATAGGTTGTATGGTATTCAGTGACGCGCCGGGTGGCAAAGTCCCGGGTGGCAAATACCGAAGTTGGATCGGCCTGCAACAGCATGCCAGTCTTCAACCGGTTGAGGTATACTCCTGCGATGGTGGGCTTTTCGCTGTTTACATTGGTTTCGCGCTCGACGATCGATGCAAGGGTATACACCTCCTGCGGTGTGAGGCGCAGGTCCCAGGCTTTATCAAGCCGGTTGTTTTTACTCCAGAAAGCCTTGTTTTCCCGGGCCATGCGGTCCATGAAGCCCTTGGCATCCGTATTCCAGTACATTTCATAGGTATTGGGGATAAACAGGGAAATGATCGTTTCGGGGTTGCAGTTGACCAGGCCCAATGTTTCCAGGTCCCGGAATTGCTGCAAGAGGGATAGCGAGTCCGCTTCAATGAAGCGGGCTACCTTTCCGGCTATATTTTCCGGCAGGCGTTCGATATTGAGGACAACCCGTACGGGCGCCTGTTTTCCGGCCCGCAGGTGCTGGATCAGCTGGCGGTTGGTCATGCCAGGGGTAATCTCAAAACGGCCTGCCCGCATGTCATCCCGTTTGTATTTCATTTTATCGGCGAGCCAAATGAAGCCGTCCTCATTATTGAGGAATCCGCCTGTCCGCAGGCTGTCCAAGACCTGTTCGAAAGTAGCACCGGTGGGGATATGCAGGTACGGTTGTTCGAGGTTTTCGGGTACGCCGGATAAATAAATGGCTTTGATCGGTTTCCAGGCCAGGTATCCGCCGGCCAGCAGGACGAGGAGAAATAGCAGGAGCAGGGTTTTCCCTTTCATGGGCAATGGGTGATTACTGGTGATGTACTTGAAGGTTATGCCGGCTCCCGATTCCGGTGGTTGGAGCCCGGTGGTGGACCATATAACGCAGCGATTATGTGTTTTCAGTTAAGGAAACACATCTTTTTGGAATTGCAGGAGCAGAACATGTACCGTGTGGCTGAAAAACCGCGGCAGGGATGGTAAACGCTCCAATATCAGTATTGTTCCGAATCGTTGGGAAACTCCCGGTTTTTCACATCGGTGATATACCGCTGTGTTGCTTCGCCAATGGCATCAAACAACTCCAGGTAGCGCCGCAGGAACCGCGGCTTGAATTCCTTGGTGATGCCGAGCATATCGTGGGTGACCAGTACCTGGCCATCGGCGTCAGGGCCGGCGCCGATGCCGATAGTAGGGATAGCCAGGCTTTCCGAGACTTCCTTTGCCAGCGTGGCCGGTATCTTCTCAAGAACGAGGGCAAAACAGCCCAGGTCCTGCAGAAGTTTGGCATCGTCGCGCAGTTTCTGGGCCTCGGCGTCTTTTTTGGCCCGTACGGTGTAAGTGCCGAACTTGTAAATGCTTTGAGGCGTAAGTCCGAGATGCCCCATTACCGGGATGCCGGCCATCAGAATCCGTTTGATGGATTTTTCCACCTCGGCGCCACCCTCCAGTTTGACGGCATGGGCGCCGGATTCTTTCATGATCTGAATAGCGCTTTTCAGGGCAATTTCAGAGTTGGACTGGTAACTCCCAAACGGCATATCCACGACTACCATGGCCCGGTGTACCGCCCGTACGACGGATTGGGCGTGGTAGATCATTTGATCGAGGGTAATGGGAAGAGTCGTTTCGTGTCCGGCCATAACGTTGGAGGCAGAGTCGCCAACCAAAAGAATATCAATGCCGGCCTCATCCAGAATGCGGGCCATGGAAAAGTCGTATGCCGTGAGCATGGCGATCTTTTCGCCGCGGTTTTTCATGGCCTGGATAACGTGGGTGGTAATGCGCTTAATTTCACCGGTAGTTGCTGACATGGGAGTGGAGATTTGATCGTGAAACAACAATGGCTTGTTTCGGTTACCGGCGTGCAAGGTAGGACTAAAAAAAAAAACCACGCCTCATTTGGCGTGGTCGTAAAACAACAAATTATAATCCCATGAACATTTTCAAATCCTGAGGTTGCGGTAGGAAAACAACAGGTTTGCAACCTTTTCGACAATTAAACGGCGAATTATTCAAAATTGTTGCGATCTGGCGATCCTTAACAATCCGTTTAATATTTCAGAGATAGTGGCAAGTCCTCTCAAACATTTCGAGAGGACTTGCGCTCTCACCTGAATTTGTACAATCCCATGAACATATCGCACTAGCGGACATTCATTAATGTCCACTTT
>SBHD01000076.1 GCA_006226345.1 Bacteroidota bacterium
CAGCTTGTTAACGAAAAAGCGACTGTAGCTCAGATGGCGGCGGCACTGGATTGGTTACTTACGATCAGTAAACCCGGAGATAAGGTGATCTTCTATTTTAATGGACATAGCGATGTAGAGGCTATTTCCGCTAGACAGCAAGGTTTTTTACTCGCCAGTGACTCGCCGCATAAAATTTACATTGCAGGGGCTTATCCTATTTTATATTTAAAAGAAATTGTTCTGACCCTTTCAAATCAAAAGGTTGAAACTATTCTAATATTTGATTCAAATCATGGGTCTAACCTGCGCGGGAGCCCGATTAATGGGCCCAAAATTGTTAGTGGAAACCTGGCGCAACAATTTGCAAACGAATCAAAAATATTCTCCTGTCAACCTGGTGAACATAGTTTGGAAGGTGAACAATGGGGAGGGGGACATGGCCTGTTTACCTACGAACTTATCCATGGTCTGGCCGGTGGTGCAGACCGAGATGGAGACAAAGCCGTCACACTTCTTGAGATCGCACGGTATCTCGAAGACAAGGTGCCTGCTGCCGCAGTGCCTGTAAGCCAGATACCGATGGTAATTGGCCATAAATCATCCGTGCTCGCCTTGGTATCTGACGCAGTTGTAGCAGACTCCTTTTTTATAATTGACGATCGCCGGGGAGCTATTGAAGCACCTTCCGATACAACACGACTTGTACTGGATGAAAATGCGCCTCCGCCACAACTGCGCATCCTTTATCCGGACTTGCCGGCAAACCATGCCTGGGTTACACGAGAAGATTCCCTGGAGGTACAGGTGGAAGCGGGGAATGCCCTTGATTTTATCCTGATCAATAATCAAAAGATATCCGGGCTTGGACCCCGGCAATACAATTTTACCGTGCCGCTAAAGCCCGGATTGAACTATATCTACCTGGCCGCAACAAAAGGATATAAGTCTGTCGCCGATACGCTGTTAGTATATGCTGACTATTCACCCACTATGCGGTATGGCCTGAGCGATAAGGTCCGGCATTATGCGCTATTTATCGGTATCGATCAATATGAAGACCCGAATTTCAAAAGCCTGGTCAACCCGGTATTCGATAACAGGTCCATTGCCCAAAAATTGGCTTCCACCTATGGGTTTGAGATTGACACGCTTTTCAATGCCAGTAAAACAGCTATTCTGACCAAACTGCAACAATACGCGCTGCGGTTTCAGGATGAAAATTACCTCAAGCGAAATGACCACCTGCTGATCTTTTTTTCCGGGCATGGCGCCTGGGACAATAGTTTCCGGCAGGGCCACCTGGTAACTGCGGATTCCAGGTCGGATGACCGGTTATTTGAATCCTACATCTCTTATGCTGACCTGCAGAACAAGATCGACAATTTGAAAATTAAACACGTGCTGGTCGTAGTGGATGCCTGCTATGCCGGTACGTACGACCTCAACCTGGCAGCAAATGCCGAAAAAGCCGTTACCCCAATTTCAAGCGGGATTTCCATTGAATTTGTTCAGGAAAAACTCCGGTACCAAACCCGCCGCCTGCTTGCTGCGGGCCGGGACGTACCGGTATCGGATGGTCGTCCGGGCGAACATTCACCTTTTGCCCGGCAATTTTTGGAAGCGCTGGAGCACCCCGAAGATGGTGTGATCACCCTGGAACGTTTACAGCAGTATTTGGATAAAAGCCGTCCGGTACCGTATAGCTCCGTTTTTGGAAAGAATGACCCGGGGAGTAATTTTTTAATGCTCAGAAAGGGGTAAGGAAATACGTGCTTAGTTTTCACGGGGAGGCAGTAAGAAACGCTCCAACGCGCGCTTAGTCTGGCTCAACCTCCAAACTCCAGTCAATCGGCGTTTTTCCCTGTTTTTCCAGCAGTTCGTTGGTCCGGCTGAAATGGCCATTTTCCTGGAAGCCGTTGCCGGCCAGGGGAGAGGGGTGGGGGGATGTGAGTACGTAATGCTTCATTTCGTCGATCAGGGCCTTTTTCCCCTGCGCGAATTTGCCCCACAGTAAAAATACGATCCCGTCCTTTTCATCGGAGATATGCCGGATAACGGCATCGGAAAAGGTCTGCCAACCTATCTTCTGGTGCGAGGCCGGTTTGTTGGCCTCTACGGTCAGCATGGCGTTGAGCAGGAGTACGCCCTGGTCGGCCCAGTGGGTCAGGTCGCCGTGATTGGGGATGGGAATACCCAGATCGCGGTTGATCTCCTTGTAGATGTTCACCAGCGAAGGGGGGACCTTTTTCCCTTTGGGCACGGAAAAGCAAAGCCCCATGGCTTCGCCCGGGTTGTGGTACGGATCCTGTCCGAGGATCACCACTTTTACCTGATCGAACGGAGTGGTGTTGAACGCATTGAAGATCAGGGGGCCGGGCGGATAAATGGTCTTGCCCGCCTTTTTTTCCTGGACCAGAAAAGACTTGATAGCTGCAAAGTAGGGCTGCCGGAACTCTTCGGCCAATACCTTTTTCCAGGATTCTTCGATCTGTACGTTTTCCACTTTTTCGGACATGCTGTTCGGCGTTCGTTTCGCCAAAGTTAGCCCGTCAATATTGGAAGTAAAAATATCTGCCTGATACTTTCGTGTTGCCACGGTGCCGGGGATTCCTTTTTGGCCCGGAACCAATTCCTTATACAGGATGTTGAAAAAGCAGTATTTTTGCCCTGCGTTCTTTGAATTCCCGGTCCCGTAGCTCAATGGATAGAGCACCTGCCTTCAAGTTCAAATAGGAGTCAACAGAAGCGAAAGCGCTGTTGAGAACCTGGCTGATCAGGAAAGCCTTCGTTAAAAGGTTTCAGCATGAATGATGCGATGGCAGTTAGCACAAAGTAGACTACACTTATCTAATTCTTGGGTTATCCTTTCCCAGGAAGTCATGCGGAGTTTTGTCCAGTTAAATTCCTTTTCATCTGGATTCTGGTGATGAAATTCGAAAACAGAATAATGTGTATCGTTTAGATGTAAATTGCATCGTTCGCATTTTGAACCTTTGTATTCAACTGCCCTGATTTTTCTTTGAACCCATCTCTTGCTGCATCGTTGGTTAAAGCATTTTTTGCAGAACGGCATTACTCCTTTACTGTGGCTTTTACTTTTGTAATAGTCACTAGTTAACTTATCAATGCCACAATCAATGCATTTTTTTGTCAACGATTCTTTTTTCATGGTAATCGTGAGTTGTAATTTATTGCAATGCAGAGACTGTACGCCAGGCACCTAAGTCCTGCCTTTAGCAGGATATGGTGAAGAGACAGTCCAGACCACAAAGTATCTGAATGTTTTAGGTATCGCGGTGAAAACCGTAGTTGGTATGCTAAGCAGGCGGCTGTAGGTTCGACCCCTACCGGGATCACAGGGTTTCCACAACGGCGCGGACGGTAATACCGGTCTGCGCCGTTTTTATTTGTCCCCTTACGAAGGCAGTACTTTTCCGGAATGGTAGTTCCTACTCTTTCCGGAGCCATATCTGAACCCGGTCGTCACCGACAGGAAACGTGCCACCGTTTTCCATTGCCCCCAGTCCGACAGTATCCGGCGCTGCAACGCCATTGCCCAGCAAAACGGGGTTTTCAATGATCCGGATCTCGTCCCACAGATCGGCATCCAGAAATTGCTGATGGATGCGGGCGCCGCCTTCCACGAGCAGGCTGGCATATCCTTCGGCCCGGAGTTTTTCCAGCAGGTTGATCACCCAGCTGGCCTGATTAATATTCTGGAATACGGTATTGGTCCATTTCCCCGGATGCTCCGGTCCGAGGATCCAGGTTGGCATGGAATCGTCGAGCAGGTGGGCTTTGGCCGCGATGCGGGAATTCCAGTCCAGCGCGATTCGCAAGGGAGGCCGGCCAAAATACAGGCGGTTGTCCAGCCTGGGGTTGTCGGTCAGGGCGGTGGTGGTACCGACCAGGATTGCATCCACTTCGCTGCGCCAGCGGTGCACCAGCCGTTGGGTCAACGCACCTGAAATGGCAGTTTGCTGCCCGTTGTGTGCAATGATCCCGTCGGCGCTTTGGGCCCATTTGAGTATGATATAGGGCCGTTTCCGGGTGATCCAGGTAAAAAAGGCCCGGTTGAGCCACCGGCCTTCTGCTTCCAGTACTCCGGTGATAACCTCCACACCGGCCGCCCGGAGCTTTTCCACGCTTTGCCCGGCAACCTTCGGATTGGGATCGGTAGTGCTGATCACAACCCGGGGGATCCGGTGCTCCAGGATCAGGTCGACACAGGGAGGTGTTTTCCCGTGGTGGAAGCAAGGTTCCAGGGAACAATACAGGGTGGAGTGGGGGAGCAGTGTCTGATGCTCTGGCGGAACAGACGCTATCGCATTCACCTCGGCATGCGGCCCGCCAAATTGCCGGTGCCAGCCTTCTCCCAGGATCGTGTTTTCATACACTACTACGGCGCCGACCATCGGATTGGGCGACACACTGCCCGCGCCCTGAAGCGCGAGGTCAAAACAGCGGCGCATGTACAGGTGGTGCGGCGCTTCAGCTGATTGGTCGGATGTGACAGGTTCCGGTTTCAATGGATGGGTAATGTGCAGCTGCGGCTATCGGGCTTTAAAGCACTACCCGTTGCAGCAGATTTGTTTATTGATTACGGCTGATCTTCCAGTCGGTCAGCGCATTTGCCATGGCACGCTGTAGTTGCAAGGCTTCATTACGGGCGGCCGTGGCGAAATCTTTTCCGGCCGATGCATACAGGATACTTCGGGAGGCGTTTACCAGCAGCCCGCAATCCCGGATCATGCCATGCCGGCAAACGGCAGCCAGGTCGCCTCCTTGTGCACCGATGCCGGGAACAAGGAGAAAATGGTCGGGAGCAAGCGTTCGTATGCGTTTGAAGGCTTCCGGGTTGGTGGCGCCCATTACATACATCAGGTTGTCCGGCGTGCCCCAGTCCTGGGCTTTGCGTACGACCCGTTCCCATAATTGTTCGTGGAAATTGCCCTCCCAAAGCAGCTGAAAATCAGCACTGCCGGGATTGGAGGTCAGTGCCAGCAGGATCACCCATTTGCCCGGGAAGGTCAGAAAGGGCGTGACACTGTCCTCTCCCATGTACGGGGCAACCGTCAGAGCATCACAGGCCGTTTGTTCAAAAAACGCTTTGGCATACATCCGGCTGGTATTGCCGATGTCCCCGCGTTTAGCATCAGCAATGATCAGATGCTCTGTGCCGATATAGGCAACGGTTCTTTGAAAATCACGCCAGCCATCGGCGCCGCGGGCTTCGTAGAAGGCAAGGTTGGGCTTGTACGCTACGCATAGTTCCCGCGTTGCATCGATGATCTGTTTGTTGAATTCAAAAACTGCGTCGGGCTGGTTCCGAAGGTGTTCCGGAAGTTTGTCCGGATCGGTATCCAGTCCGACGCAGAGAAAACTTTGTCGTTTAAATATGGCAGAAATCAGTGTTTGACGGTCCATCCCGTAAAGATAGCGGTCTTTCCCTATTTCCAACCGTGAATGGGCGGGTTAGCAGCACCCGCTGCCCGGATCGCAGCACGGCTCTTTGGCACTCAACTCAGCCAGTTGGACTTTCCGTTTCACTTTTGGTTCGCCTCCGGGCTTTTGTGCATACACCGTAATACTGAATATGCCGGTGCCGGATACCAGAAACTGCTGAATATCGGCTGCCGTCAGGTGTTCTTCCAGGATGTGGTCCGGGATCAGGATCGGCTTCTGCTTTTGCACTTTTATGTCTTCAAATCCGGCCTCCCGGATCAACGCCAGATATTCCTCCTGCTGAATGGCACCGGAAACACAACCGGCATACAACTCCGCACTTTGGAGCAGTCCGGCAGGTAGCGTGCCGGAAAGCACAACATCACTGATGCTGAAATGGCCACCCGGACGCAGCGCCCGGTAGATCCCGGCAAACACTTTTTGCTTATCAGGTACCAGGTTGAGCACGCAATTGGAAACGATCACATCCGCACTATCGTTGCTGACCGGCATGTTTTCAATATCACCTTCCCGGAATTCTACATTGTTAAATCCCAGCTTTTCCGCATTCAGGCGGGCACGCCGGATCATCTCTGGTGTGAAATCAATGCCGATCACCTTGCCTTCCGGACCAGTGGCTGCCCGGGCCACAAAACAGTCGTTGCCGGCGCCGGAACCCAGGTCGATCACGGTGTGTCCGGGCTTAATGAAGGCAAATTCGGTAGGAAGGCCACAACCCAGGCTCAGATCGGCATCCGGATTGTAGCCGGCCATGTGGGAATACGACTCCGACATGATCGTGTAGGTACCGGGTGTTCCCACACCACAACAGGAGCCTGCATTGGTTTCCCGGCTCTGCAGGGCTATTTCCGCGTACTTTTCGCGGACGGTTGTTTTCATTGCTTCTGCGTCTTTCATGCTTTTAGTTGTTAGATATATCAGATAAGTTGTTGCTCTTGGTTTGTCGCTTAACAGCTGCAGTCGTTATTTTCACTACCCGCCGGTGCGAAACAGGAATTCAGCATGTCACGTAAACGGGCTAATGCAGCCCAGTTGATGCAATAGCAGGATTTTACCCCTTCGACCGTGCCGGATACCAGGCCGGCCGCCTTTAATTCTTTCAGGTGCTGGCTAACCGTACTCTGTGCCAGGGGGATCACTTCCACGATGTCTCCACATACACATGCATTGCAATTGGCAAGTTCGCGCAGGATAGCTACCCGGGCCGGATGCCCGAGTGCTTTGGCCAGTGCTGCCAGTTCGTTGTCCAGATCGCTAAAGGCTGTAGTTTTACTTGTACCCATCTGTCAATGTTTTATTCATCGCAAAATTACGATGGATTTTCGCAAAAACAATTTTTTCATCGCAATTTTACGATAAAAAATTACGAAACTGCTACAATGTATTGAAAAACAGATGCTTAGTTATCCCGGATAGGAGATCTTTCCCATGCCGATCAATGGCAGTCCGCCTAGTTGTACCTGTGGAAGGGCTTCGCCGGCGATGGATTCATTGGCCAGTATGGCAAACAGCACAGCCTCTTTGGCATCACCGGGAATACCGAGTTCTTCCATGGGGGCCATTTTCCATCCGGGCAGTTGCTGTTGCAATAATTCGCATACCAAAGGATTGTGTGCACCACCTCCGCTGAGGTAAATGGCGCATTTATCCGAGGTGCCTTTTACCCGGCGAATGGCATCGGCGATCGTTTCGGCGGTAAGGTGGGACAAGGTGGCCATCAGGTCGGCCGGGGCAAGGGGTTTGAACTGTTCGGCCCATTCCAGGCTGAATTGTTCCGGGCCGGTCGTCTGTGGAAAGGGTAGTCTGAAAAACGGATGGCTTTTATACCGGGCCAGGACTTCCGGATCAGGCACGCCGCTTCGGGCCAGTTTGGCACCGGCATCAAAAGGTTGCCGGAAATATTGTTGAGCAGCCGCATCCAGCAGGGTGTTGCCCGGGCCGGTATCTGTGGCAAAAACCTTGACCGGATCGCCATCGGCAGGCAGGAAGGTAAAATTGGCGATCCCGCCTATATTGAGCAGATAGCGGTCTTCTCCGGAGTCGGAAAACAGAAAGTAGTCTCCATATAAAGCCAGCGGAGCGCCTTCGCCACCTGCTGCCAGGTGTTTTTGCCGGAAATCGCTCAGGGTGATGATACCGGTCTGGTAAGCGATGTGGTCGCCGTCGCCAATCTGCAAGGTCCCATGCGGATATTCCGGCAGACCGTGGAACTGGCGTGGTGCATGAAATACCGTCTGGCCGTGGCTCGCGATCAGGTCCACTTCTTCCGGTTCGATATTCCACTTTTTCAGTGTTTCCCGGATAATGGCAGCCTGCTGGTTGGCTACCACAACATTTAACAGAACCAGGTGCTGAAAATCGATCGTTTTTTGAGCAAAAATCCGCCGGACTTCTGCCTTAAACGGATCCGTGTATGGTGCGGTATCAAAGTGCGCAAGCCGCACCCGGGTGGTGAAGCCGGTACCACTGATACGGCACAGGGCGAGATCGAGGCCGTCAAGCGATGTGCCGGACATCAGTCCCAGAATGGTACGTTCGTTTTTATGGGCAATGGCCAGCAGTTGTTCCGTATGTTGTTTCATGGTACATACCTTTACCGTTTTCTTTGAAATCGAATATCAAATTAGCTGAAAGAATGCCGTTGTTTGCGCTAATTTGCCGACAATATGCCTAATATTTCAGGTAAACCGCCAAATCCTGGTTAACTTTCCCCTTGAAATAACTATGCAAAGCAAAACGCCCTCCCATGCCGACTGGAATTCTGCGTTATACCTTTTTTCTTTCCTTTCTGCTCTTTACAGTGCCCCGGCTTGAGGCCGGATGTGTCGACAGTATACATATTGCCGTCCATCCTGTAAAGTGCCATGGCCTGCGCAACGGGATCATCGAGATCGCTGAAGTGTACGGGGGGGTACATCCGTTTTATTTCTCGCTGGACGGCCAAACCTACAGTACCCGGCCCGTATTCGATCTGCTCTGGGCAGGCGAATACAACCTCTATGTCAAGGATTCCACCGGTTGTGTTGTTATGTATCCGGTGCTGGTGCCGGAGCCGGAGGAACTTCGGGTTAAAATAACGGTGCTGGACAGCGCGATCATTGCCGGTGAATGGGTACAGGTCAAAGCCACTGTGTATCCGCCAGATGCTGATCTGGCCTATATCGAATGGCGGCCGTCGGCACTGTTCGGATCACCGAATCAGCTCACCCAATACATCCGGCTGCTGGAAGATACCGATCTGGCTATTACGGTCCGCAATACCAATGGCTGCATTGCCCGGGATATGGTTCCGGTCCAGGTGGAAAAAACGAACCTGTATTTTCCGAATGTGTTCAGCCCCGGCAGTACCCAGGATAACTATTTTACGCTTTTTGCCGGTGAAGGTGTTTCCCGGGTCGTATCGCTGCAGGTCTTTGATCGTACCGGCAACATGGTTTATGAAGGGCGGGATTTCTTGCCAAATGACCCACTTCAGGGGTGGAACGGTAAATGGCGCGGCCGACGTGCTCCTGACGGTGTTTATCCCTGGGTAGCCCTGATTGAATTCCTGGACGGCTCCCGTCAGCGTTTCTCCGGAAATGTTACGCTGATCAACGGATGACCTTCGAACGGAGATTAAGGCGACATCTGCGACACATGAGCAGGTGTCGCCTTATTTTTTTGTTCTGTTAATAACCCACTTTCAGGGTTTCCCCGCTCAGATAGACGGACTTAGAAAGTTCAAGGGTGATCTTTTGACCTTCCAGCGTCTCGATCACAGAGCCGTCTTCCAGTGGCTTTTTATTTTGAAGGGCATCTTTGACCGCATCATACAATACCGCATGCGCCTCCTGCAAGGTGTGTGATGATTTGACGATCTCCAGATCGGGCATGCCAAATTCAGTGAGTCCGTATGTGTAGGCACAGCTGGCGCCACCATCCTGGAACATGCCAAAATAGACCCAGCAGTAAACTGGTAGTACAAGTTGGTCGAGGTTGCGGGCCGACTGCAGGAAAAATGATTTGGACTGCAAGACCAGCTGGGTGGACATGTAAACCCCGCAGGCATTTGAATTATCAAGTACGGCTGCTGCAGCCCGGGTAAAGAGCTGATACAGATACACGGGTTTACTGGTGGAGCCGATCACTGAAATTACCACCTGCGACTGATGCCGGGGGGCCTCATCCCGGGCAGTGGGCCACATCCAGGCGCCCTCGGCAGCCGAGCGGATCTCACCGGGAGAAGCGGGATAATCGAGATTGGCCAGCATGATGGTGGCATTTGTCGTAAACAGGACCAGGGTCTTGCCATTCACCTTTGACGAGTCGAGGCGGACCTTCCAGTCTTTTTCTATAGCGGTGGCCAATTGCGGGAGATCTACAGGTGTATTGGCATTCAGGAGTACGATGCCGGAAACAACCTTGTTGTCGTCGGTGCCGGTTTGTTGTGCATGGAGTAACGAGCTGTAGCAAAGCAGTAGGAAAAGGGGGAATCGAAAAATTTGCATGTTGGCGGTTGTGTTTAGATATGCCCGGCAAAGGTAGCCGTTGCCGGAGTGTCTGCCAATCCAATCGGTGCTTCCCGAATGGACTGTGGAAAAACTACAGGAGGACGTTTATTCCTGTATAAAATTTCCAAACATGCTCTAAACGCAGCACCTCCCGGATATTGTCTGTGCAGTATAAAATAAAACAGCCCCGGCCAGTATAACCGGCCGGGGCTGTCCATTGATATTTTATTGGTGTGCTACCGCAACAACGTCACATCGCCCTTGAACGATTTCTCATCGCCATTGGCAAAACGTACGGTAATATAGTAGACATATACATCACTGGGGGCCTCTTTCCCGTCGACCCGGCCGTCCCAGACCTTTTGGTTGTCCGTTGCTTCGAATACCTTTTGGCCCCAGCGGCTAAACACGCGGTATTCAACAATTTCCAGATCGCCGCCAAAGGTTTGTATCCCGCCGAATGTATCGTTATTCCCGTCTCCGTCCGGTGTGAACGCATTGGGGAAGACAAAACACCGGATCACCAATTGCTCAAATGGACCGGATGTGGCTGTGCAGCCGAAGGCATCCGTTGCTATAACGGAGTAACTGACCGAAACCGGATTGACATCGCCGGGAGGAGATACCATTACAGAATCGAGTACCGCACCAGGGATGGGTGTATTGTTTTCCAGCCAGGTAAATTCCAGGTCAGGCGGATCGGCCGTTACCTTAAGTGTGACCAATGTGCCTTCACAGATCGTATCCTGGCTGGGGTCGGCCGTAATGTCACTCAACGAAATACCCGGAATGACGGTCACCTGAACGGAGTCCAGGACGGTACAATTTGGCTGGAATGTCAGTACTGCAGTGTATGTGGTTGAAACCGAAGGTGTAACTGAAACACTGTTGCCGGTGCCCGGTCCGGGCAGCCAGGTAATGGTTCCCGGAGTGCCGGTTACGCTGGCTGTCAGGGTAACCGGGTCGCCAAAACAGGCGGTCTGGTCGGTCCCGGCATCAATCGTAGCGTTATTGACCGTAACGGTGATTTCACCAGAACTGGTGCACTTCGGTCCTTGTGCCACAACATTATAGGAGGTCGTAACCGTCGGGTTTGCAGTCGGGTTCGGAGCGCTCAGGCTGGACAGGGAAGCCGGGTTGCCGGGCGGTGCTACTGTCCACGTATAGGTATCCTGCGGATTGGCCGGGATGTTATTGAGTACGACACTTCCGCCCAGGCAGATCGTTTTGTCTGTCAGATCCAATGGCGGTGGCGAGAGCACCGTCACAGTAATGCTTGCGCCGGCCGGGCAATCAGCTTCCGGAACCGATACGGAATACGAGGTCGTCTGGCCCGGACTGGCCGTCGGGTTTTTACAATCCGTACAGGAAAGCGAGCCCGTGGGATCCTCCCATTCTACGCTCTGGTCCGGATCGACCGTAACCAGGAGCTGGCTGGACTCACCCGGACAGATCTCCTGCGGATCAGCGGTTACCACCAAATCGGGTGGAATGCCTACCGGGATCTCCACTTCGGCAGTATCCACACAGGCATTATTGCTTGAAATACGTTGGAAGGTATGCGTCGAAGTGGCCAGGATGACCATGTTCCAGTTGGAGTCCGGCGTCAGTTCACCACCAAAAGGCAGCCACAAATGTGTCATGTCCGGGAAACTGGCCGGTTCATAGGTGCGGGAGATCAAATAGATCGTATCCCCCGGACAATAGACCTCTTTGTCCGGCTCACGGGTAAGCGCAAGGTCAGGCAGAGAGTCGACCCGGATCCGGATGGAGTCGTAAACCAGACAACCGTTAATATTATAAGTGGCCAATATCGTTACAGATTCATCCGGGGCCGTTTTTACGCTGGAGCCGGTTGAGGGGGTAACATAAAATCCGGGTTGCCATTTTACCTCTGCTCCGGCAGGGGCAGACTGGGCATCCAGGGTGAGTGTATCTCCAAGACAGATCTCTATGTAGTCCGGCCCTTGTATCTCTACATCGGCAGGTATGATATTCACATTCACAGTGGCGGTCTGGCTGCAATAGCCGTTTGCGCTTGTTGCTGTCAGGGTGTACACGGTCGATTGGTCCGGTGTCGCCAGCGGACCAGCCAGTGTCGGGTCGTCCAGGCCCTCTGTCGGTGTCCAGGCATACTGTGTACTGGAAAGAAGTGTTTCTCCGATCTGTATGCTAAAATTCTGACAAATGGTTGTATCTGCAAACGGGATACCAGGCATAAACAAGGTATCCACCCCTACTGTGATCGTTTCACTGACCGGCGGACAGCCCGGTATCTGAACGGTGGCGGTATAGGTTGTGGGTTCAAGGGGATAAGCCAGGGGCATCATGCTGGATGGATCGCTGAGGCGGGTTTTGGGTGACCAGCTCAGGCCAAGACCGTCGGTATTGGTAGTGGCCAGGAGTTGGACGGTATCCCCCAGACAGATCCCTGCGGCGCCAATCAGTTCCACGTCGAGCGTCGGGGCATTTATGATCTTTACATAGACAGAATCAGTATCCACACAGTTGGCGATTGACCCGGTCACCTGGAGGAGCATGTCCTGGGTTGGTGTAATCGTCGGATTGGGCACATTCGGATCGCTTACCAGCAGGGGCGGTTCCCAGAAATAGCTCAGTGCCCCGGTGGCTTCCAGTTGGGCGGTTCCGCCGGAACAAACAAACAGCGTATCCGCGCCGGCATTGATCAGTACTTCAGCGTTGTCTTTTAGTTCCAGTGTCAGGGTCTGGAAAACGACGGTACCGCAACCAAAGTCATTAGACAGGCTGATCGTAATGGTTTCAGTCCCTTCCAGGAGGGTATCCGTTAACGGAATAATGGGAAAGGTCAGTACCGAATCGCCGGGAGGGAAGGTGATCACGGAAGGTATGTTCAGCAGATAATCCATTCCCTGTGTGGCACTGCCGCCAATCGTTACGGTATACGAAGCCGCAGTGGTTTTGGGCTGGCTAAGCCGTATGATCAGCTGATCCTGGGTGCCGGTACAATCTTCAATAAAATAATCCAGGCCACTGGCAAACTCCACCGACATTCCGGGTGCACCGCCGCGCACTTCCGAAATGAAAACGCCGGAGTCATATACACCGTCAAACCGGTCGGCAACGGCCAGTTTAAGGTGATAGGTGTTACAGGGTATTACGTTAACGCGTGCGGTCAGGCTCTTTTTAACACCCAGGAAATCCGATGTCAGCCCGTCATACTGCAGCGTTGATCCTTTCCAGACTCCATTGTTGCGGTAATGCTCCCAGTTGACGATGTTGTTGACACTGTTGATCTCCACCGGAGTACTGGTGCCCGGCAGGATGGCGATATTCTGGGCATTGTTCAGGTTCGGGTCCCCGGCAATACCCGGACCAGATGCCAGGAAGGCAAAAATATCATTGTACTGGCTGTTGGCATATTCCGGATATTCTTCCGAGCCAAATACATATTCAAACGCCAGTTCGTCGGAGGCCACGAAGACATCCATTTCAATGACACAGGCATCCTGCGACTGGATGTTTGCTCCCTGTAAAATGGACAGGTAGTCCAGGTCTGGGTCGCCCGGCTCAAAGTTATCGCTGGTGGCAGCGTCGTCATCATTGGGACCAGGCACCAGATCGACACTACCTGAAGTGAGGACCAAACCTTTACTCAGACCCAGATCGTTGTTATCGGTAGGAAAATTAAAGGTGCCATAGGCGCCGTACTGGCAGTTGATATCTGTAATGGTAACCGTGGTGCCGGGAGCGGTGACCGCATTTACAATATCAGTATTGGTCACTGCCGTTTCTACCTCAACGGAGGATTTTGGTTCGCATGGGATCGGACTGCATATCCAACTGCCTTTGAACCCTTCGAACTGAACGGTGGCATCTGATTGAAACTGTATGGTCAGACAACCACTGGTGGCCTGGACCTGAAAACAGACCCCACCACCACCATCAGTTCCGGTAGGTGTACTGAAACTGTTCAGCTGAGCCAACAGTGGGGCATTGACATTCGGTCCGTCATAAAAACTGAGCAGGTCAAAACCTGGGGTAAAGGCGTCACCAGCGTCAAGGTTAAAGTATTCCAGTGTGAAATTGATACAGGCCGCCGGTGAGCTGGGACAGATAGTGAAGATATGGTTTTCGTTGCTACCATAGTCGTTGTCCGGGCCACCGGAGTCGTACAGGGTTCCCTGGCAAAGGGTAGAGTTACCCTGGTCAATCGTCACGATCGGGGGCGGTTCGTTGACACACAGGTTGAATGTGCCAGCATTTGCGTTACCGGTGGCGGAATAATCCGATACCCGGATAAAATAGATCGCGCCGGGCGTGAGTGCTTCCAGGTCGAGAAAAAGTTCCGTACTGCCGGGGCCGCCGTTTACACAGTCCAGCTCAGCGAGTCCTTCGTTAATACATACACCCCGGTATACCGCCAGTTGCGGATGTGTAAGGGGATCCGAACCTACCCCGGTCAGCTCCACCCGGAAGTCCAGTGGGGAACTGGGGCAGGTGAATGTAAACCAGACATCATTGCCGGGAGTAGCATTGGTAAAGCAGGATGGCGCGTTATTGGAACCAATGTTCGAAACAGTGGCATCGACATTGGTGTATTCAATAGTGGTACAGTTCGGCGCAATGCCGAGATCGATCGGGTTTCCACAATCGTCGTTGGAAGGCGCCTGGGCCCAAAGTGGTATGGCCAGCCACCAGCCAACCAGGAAAAGGAACAGTTGTTTCATGTGCACGTAGTTGGGAACTTCCCAAAGGTATTTAAAGCAGGTCCGGATTTTCTTTATCCGCTGCACTTCTGTCGGTTTCTGCCATTAATTGAGCGCATGCCTGGAAGTTCCTGCCACCGGCAGATGTTTCCAAACGTGCTGTTATACCGGGGGCGGTATTTGGTGGATTGCCTCACCAGGTACAAAACCAGCGGTCCGTACACCGGTCTGTTGCCGGTTTTCCGGGTAATCCCGATCCGCTATCTGGGCAGGCGGGTGTCAAAAAACAGCGAGATTCCCGAACGGATCGGAAATCTCGTTTTGCCTTGCCGGGAGTCAAAAATAGGCAGTTGCCGGGGAACAACAAACAGATGCAGGGCAATAGTGTGACATCGTCGGATGGTCGACACACTTCAGCAGTCTTTTCAGCAGACCGGACATTTAAAAGGCGCCTACTTGCCAGGTTTACATTGTTCCAGCAGGCGCTTTACCTCATCCAGCCGGTAGGGCGGATGTGCATTTCCCCAGCTATGATTGATGTAATTCAGGATGTTGGTCACATGGATTGAGGAAAGGGTCGGAACGCCCGGCATTTGCTCGGCATATCGGGTGCCGTTCACCATGATCGTGTCCCGGAGGCCGTATTTCAGAATGCAGGGCAGTGCATCGCGGTGTTTTTCGAGAAAGTCCGAGTTGGCCAGTGGGGGGATGAGCGCACCCAGACCGGCGCCATCGTCCAGGTGGCAGTTCGCGCAATGTTGCTGGTACAGCCGCGCTCCTTCCTGATAGGTGTTATCCTCACAAGCAGGTAGTGTGCTGGCAAGGCTCCCTGCTAAAAAAATAAAAACAAGTATATGGCGCATAGTGGCAGTCAGTCTCCAAATTGTTCCTGTAACAACAGGTCGATGTCCTGCATGAACCGGTCCGTGTCGGCAGCATCAGTACCGTCGCAGAACGAGCGGACATGCCGGTTTTTATCTACCAGGATCAGGCGGCCGCTGTGGTCAAAGCCTCCGGGGGCATCCGGATTTTCAATTGCTACGCTGAAGTAGTTGTCCGCAATACTGTAAATATCATCGTGATTGCCGGTCACCAGGTGCCACTGTCGCGAATCGATCCCGAGTTTTTCTGCATGGCGTTTCAGGGCGGCAACCGTGTCGTTCTTCACGTCGATGGAGTGCGACAACATACCGATCCGGTCGTCATTGCGGTACTTGTTATAGATCCGGAGCCCGTTGGCTTTCACTTTGGGGCAAATGGTCGGGCAGTGAATGAAGAAAAAGTCCACCACATATATTTTGTCCTTAAAAGTGGCATTGGTCACCACCTGGCTGTCCTGGTCAATAAAGGCAAAATCCGGGATGGTAGGGTAGATCGTATCGCCATTTACTACATCGCGTTCCCCCAGGATCGGCAATGTTTTCGGGCCTGAAGGGGAGCAGGAAAAAAACAGGGAAAGGGCAAGACTGAATAAAATGATCGCTCTCATGCTGTAATGGTTTGGTATGGTTTCCGGGTTAACAAGGAAAACGCAGACAGTCTCTTAATGTGGCAACAGACGCTTGCCTGCTTCATGTGCCGCCTGAATATCGGCCAGATTCTGGCTGATCTTTGCTTTCTGATCCTCCAGGTAGGACAATGCTTTATCGGCAGGCATGTCGGTCGGTTGCTCATACAGGCTCATCCAGGTGTACATATCCTCCTCTGCCAGTTTCATTGCCTGCACCACATAGCGGATGGAATCCGCCCGGGGAGCGTCCGGGTCCAGGGTCTGCGTCTCTTTTTTCAGCATACGGCCAATTCGGTTCATGGCTGCCATTTCCTTCATGGCTTCGTCGTGAATGTCCATGGTGGTTTTGAGCAGTGTTTCGACATCCGGGTTCGCCGTTGGGGTCCCGGGCTGAACGAGCCAGACAAAAAGCAGGCAAAGGGCTGCTGCCGTAAGTCCGATCCATGTATTTCTGTCCATCTTATATTTTTAAGGCAAATGTACTGTCTTCCCGGGGCGCAGGGGACTGCAGATCGTCATGTTTTTCTAATTTTGCGCCATCCCGCCCGCAATCGTACCATGCTTATGCTTTTAGCTATTTCTCCCATTGACGGCCGCTATGCCGATAAGACAAAAGAACTTGCCGAATACTTCAGCGAATATGCGCTGATTCGGTACCGTGTATTCATTGAAATACAATACTTTATAGCGCTATGCCAGTATGGCCTGCCGCAACTGACCGACTTCCAGGAAGACAAGATCGACGAACTCAATGCGATCTTTGAGAACTTCAGCCTGGCTGATGCCGAATATATCAAGACCATCGAGCGCACCACCAACCATGACGTGAAAGCGGTCGAGTATTTTCTGAAAGAGCGTTTTGATGCACTGGAACTTGGTCACCTGCGTGAATTTGTACATTTTGGCCTCACCTCTCAGGATGTAAACAACACGGCGAATCCGCTCCTGTTCAAAAATGCCCTGCAGGAGGTGTACTATCCGTTGGTGCAACGGGTACGCGACCAGATCTATCAACTGGCGCAGGACTGGGGACGGGTGCCGATGCTTGCCCGGACGCATGGTCAACCCGCTTCGCCGACGCTGCTGGGAAAGGAATTCCAGGTGTTTGTGGATCGCCTTGACGGACAGATCACCCAACTGCAGGCTGTGCCGCACCGGGCTAAGTTTGGTGGCGCAACGGGGAATTTCAACGCGCATTA
>SBHD01000150.1 GCA_006226345.1 Bacteroidota bacterium
TAATTACGACAAGCCCGACCAACCGGGACTGGAACGGCGTCATGTTCGAACTGCAGGCCGATACCAGCCTGACGCTGGACAGCCTGACCCTCCGGGTCCAGACCAGCGGCGCCCAGACGGTCCGGGCCTTTACCCATGCAGGCGGGTTGATGGGGCAGGAAAATAAACCTGAGGAATGGGAACAACTGGACACCTTTCCTGTGCTGATCAGTAAAGCCGGGCAGTGGGTTACCTTACCGATCGGACCTGTGGACCTGGATAAAGGGGACACGCTTTCCCTGTACCTCCATCTGCTGAACCCCGATGCCGACCTTGCCTATTTTGCTCCTACAGATACCGTAGTCGTGCAAACACCGGAATTAAGACTACGGAACAGCACGGGCGTCAGCCACACCTTCGGACAGACGTTTAATCCCAGACTTTATAGTGGCCGGATCTTCTACCATTTTGGATTCAAACCACAAGGCAGCTGTCGCTCGGCTAGAATTCCAGTTACGGTATGGATATCCAACCCCGAAATCGATTTGGGCCCGGATTCGGTGTTACTGGTATCTGATCCCCTGGTACTGGATGCCGGACCAGGGTGGTCGGCGTATCAATGGTCAGATGGCAGCATGGGGCAAACCAAATTAATCGACCACATGATGCTGGAGCCGGGCGCCAACCTGTTCAGTGTAACGGTGACAGACCACCTGGGATGCCCGGCCACAGACAGTGTGCTGGTTTATTATGTACCGACCGACATCCGGGAGCCGGACCATACTCCGGAAATCCGGATACGGCCCAATCCGGGCTCTACTACTTTTTTACTTTTTTCCCCTACCCCACTACCGGAAGTCAGCATAGATATCTTCGATGCGGCCGGCACGCGGGTATATCAAACGGCCACCACACTTCCGGCTTCGTTACAGAGTTCATTTGGCCCAGCGGGCATGTACTGGATCCACATTCGGGGGCCCCGGTACCAACAAATGATCAAATGGATAAAGATCGAATAAAGGTGAAGCCTTACATTTACACCAGGCTTATTTAATAAAAGCATGAAAATTCCACCAGATCTGTTACGTGAATATGGTGCGGTGGTCAAGAAGTTCCACCGCAGGGAAGATATCTTTCGTGAACGGCAAACCGCATTTTACTATTTCCAAATTGACAGCGGATTAGTAAAAATGGTCAACCACGGAGAAGAGCACGATTTCATACAGGGTGTCTTTACAGAGGGAGAGAGTTTCGGGGAGCCGCCGATGATCGGAGAGTTTCCATATCCCGCCACTGCCACAGCTATTTTTGACACCAAACTCCTGGCTTTACCCCGCAAGTATTTTATCGAACTTTTGCGCAACCACTTCGATATTCACCTGGATTTCACCATTCATATGTGCCAGCGGGTACAATATAAAGCGGAGATCCTGAAAGCCATCAACCTCGGCACCCCGGAAGAGCGTATTATTGCCGTTATTGACCTGCTCAAATCCAAACTCCCGCGCGAACAATACAGCCAGAACGGGCATTTTGTAGTGCCGGTAACACGCCAGGAAATTGCCGACATGATTGGCCTCCGGGTTGAAACCGTGATCCGTAAGGTGGGCTTGCTGGAAGAGCAGGGGCAAATCCAACTGGCTGAGCGTAAAATTCTGCGCGCATATACCTAAGCGCACCCACCATTCGTCACCTCCCACCCCTCTGATTTTCAGCACCCTTATTGCTGATTTTGATCATCTGTTTTTTCGGCACCTTCACAGATTGACGAAAAAACGGCTTTTTTAACCATTTCTATCCGGGCAATTCCAAACGACCTGAACTTATGATCTGGATCATAAATTTCAGCCTCCCTTTGCCTGTAAACTTGCAGCGTATTCACCATTTCCGTTGAAAAAAACGTCAAATATGAAAGCCTTGCATAGTTTCATTCTCCTGCTCTCACTCACCCTGGCCGCCTGTGGAGGCGGCACTTCTAACGAAAGCGAAGCACAAGCAACACCCCCAGCCATGACGCCCGAAGAAAAAATGCTGGCGGAAGGTAAAGGTGTCGGGGAAATCAAGTTTGTCGAGCTCAAAACCCCGCTTGAAGCTGAGCGCGTTGATCGTGGCAAAGCTATTTATGATATGAAGTGTGCTGCCTGCCACAAACTGACAGACAAACGCTTTGTAGGTCCTGGTTTCCAGGACGTTACCAATCGGCGAAAACCCGAATGGATCATGAACATGGTCACGAACGTCGAGGTCATGCTGGAAAAGGACGAAGAAGCACAAAAACTCCTGCAGTTATGTCTGACTCGGATGCCCAATCAGAATGTTTCCATTGGCGATGCACGTGACATTCTGGAGTTTATGCGCTCCAACGACGGAGAAAAATAAGTATGACCCTGGTACCTGACGGCTACTCCCTGTCTGGAAAAACCCGGATGCCCGTCCATACAATCTTTACCTAACACACTAAAATCTTACTATCATATGAAAAAGGTACTCTTTTTCGCCGGAGCAATGCTGCTGATCGTTGTCGCACTCTATCAATGCAAGACCAAGGGTGCAGCAACTGCCACCACCAGCGATGCTGCTGAAAAGGCTTATGTAGCACCCGGCACGCACGATGAATTTTACAACTTTGTTTCCGGAGGCTTTAATGGAAACGTCTCAGTGTACGGCCTTCCTTCAGGTCGCCTGCTGAAGATCATCCCGACCTTTACAGTTTTCCCGGAAAACGGCTATGGCTTCAGTGAAGAGACCAAAGCCATGCTCACCACGTCACATGGCTGGATTCCATGGGATGACCAACACCACATGTCCGTTTCGGAAACCGATGGGATCCAGGACGGCCGGTGGCTGTTTGCCAACGCCAACAACACACCCCGGGTAGCCCGGATCGACCTCACGACCTTTAAGACCGTGGAGATCCTGGAAGTCCCAAACTCCGGTGGTAACCACTCTTCTCCGTTCATTACTGAAAACACGGAGTATGTCGTAGCCGGTACGCGTTTCTCTGTGCCACTCGATGGAAAACCCGATGTGCCCATTGATTCCTACAAGGAAAATTTCAATGGTACCCTCTCCTTCATTAGCGTCGATCCCGGCAACGGGCATATGAAAATCGCTTTCCAGGTGCTAATGCCGGGTATGGCCTTCGACCTCGCCCGGGGCGGGCGCGGCCCAAGCAAAGACTGGATGTTCTTCTCCTGCTACAACTCCGAACAGGCCAATACCCTGCTTGAAGTGAACGCCTCGCAAAACGACAAGGACTTCATCATTGCTGTGAACTGGAAAAAAGCCGAGGAATATGTCAAAGCCGGACAAGGCAAACGCATGACAACCCGGTATGCGCACAACATGTTGAACGAGGAAACCCACACTGCATCGACCAGCTGGGAAAACGAAGTGCTCCTGCTGGATCCGACTGAATTGGCCGACTTTGTATACCTGATGCCCTGCCCGAAGAGTCCGCACGGTTGCGACGTGGACCCGACCGGAAAATATATCGCTGCTTCTGGTAAATTGGCGGCTGTCATCCCGGTATTCTCCTTCGACAATATGCTGAAGGCCATCGCAGATAAAAATTACGATGGTGAATACAATGGTATTCCAGTATTGAAATACGACGCCGTACTCCATGGTGAAGTACAAAAACCAGGTCTCGGCCCGCTCCACACCGAATTCGACGCCAATGGAAATGCTTACACCTCCATGTTCGTGTCTTCCGAGATCGTGAAATGGAATGTTGAAAGCCTGGAGGTACTGGACCGTGTTCCGACCTATTACTCGATCGGACACCTGTGCGTACCGGGTGGCGATACTAAAAAGCCCTGGGGCAAATATGTGATCGCTTATAATAAGATCACCAAAGACCGCTTCCTGCCTACCGGTCCGGAACTGACCCAGTCGGCACAGTTGTATGATATCAGTGGTGACAAAATGAAGTTGATCCTTGACTTTCCGACCATCGGGGAGCCGCACTACGCCAATGCAGTACCGGCCGACCTGATCAAGGATAAATCGGTTAAGATCTACAAACTGGAAGACAATAAACACCCATATGTAGCCAAGGGTGAGGGTGAAGCAAAAGTTGAACGCCGAGGCAATGAAGTACATGTTTACATGACAGCCATCCGTTCGCACCTCACACCGGACAATATCGAAGGTGTCAAAGTGGGCGATGACGTGTATTTCCACGTTACCAACCTGGAGCAGGACTGGGATATTCCACACGGCTTTACGATCAAGGGGTCCAAAACGACGGAGATCCTGGTCATGCCGGGTGAAACCCAAACCCTGTACTGGAAGGCTGAAAAAGCCGGTGTTATACCGTTCTACTGCACAGACTTCTGTTCCGCCCTGCACCAGGAAATGCAGGGATATGTACGTGTTTCACCAACGGGCTCGAATGTGCCACTCAAGTTTGGCACTGGCGTTGAGCCCGTCCAATAAGTATTTGTCGCCCCAGGCCACACCCGGTTCCGGGGACAAGTATTTCAACCTGTTGTTTGCCTGAGCATATGGTTTTTCAGCTGACGTAACTGACAAAATCATTTTAAACAAGCTCAATTCCTAATGCATCCTGCCTGCCCTGCCCTCCCCGCCAGGAGGGCGGGGAGGGCAGATCGCAACCATCTAAAATGAATTGATTATGAAACGTCTGTTTTTATACCTGGCTGTCCCGCTGCTTATGACCCTGGGATATGCCTGCACACAAAACACCCCTGGAAGCACCAATTCTGCAGATGCCACGGCTGCTGCCGGTCCCGGACAGGCTGCTGTACAGGACGACGAGTCCGAAAAAAATGTCCTGCAGATCGCTCTGGGTTCAAAAGACCACACGACTCTGGTTGCTGCCGTTCAGGCCGCCGAACTGGAGAATGCCCTGGTCAATGCCGGCCCGTTCACCGTGTTTGCGCCTACAGACGCAGCCTTTGCCAAAGTACCGAAGGAAACACTGGACGATTTGATGAAACCGGAAAATAAAAATGCACTTTCCAACATCCTGGAATATCATGTATATG
The DNA here is from genome assembly GCA_006226345.1 of Bacteroidota bacterium. Classification (GTDB taxonomy): domain Bacteria; phylum Bacteroidota; class Bacteroidia; order Chitinophagales; family Saprospiraceae; genus M3007. The sequence goes on from SBHD01000150.1 coordinate 4,992, forward strand.
TAGGGGTGATCAATGAAAATCAGCTGCGCGACGGGCTACGGCTGAATCAGGTCAACCTGAAGAATGTTATGGTAACTGAAAAGGACGGCAAGTTCGTCCTGAATGGCTCGGCCAACATCCTGGCCGCCGTTCCGGCATCCAACGGCATCGTATATGTGATTGACGAAGTGCTGTTGCCTCCGGAATAGGATTTGGAAAAGTTGATTCGTTGATGTGTTGATTGGAAGGGCATAACACGCTTCGTTTAGTATTTTTTTTAATCAACGTATCAACACATCAACGTTTCAACAAAAACCAGAATAACACCATGTATAAAATAACCACCTTATCCCGCATTTTACTTGCTGTTGGCGCCCTGTCGCTCCTGGGCATGTTGTTCGTACCGATCTGGTACATCTACCTGACCGCTCCGCAATATCCGGAAGGACTCGAGATGCAGATCTGGCATAATACCCTGACGGGAGATGTCAAGATCATCAGTGCCCTGAACCACTACATCGGGATGCGTGCGATTAGCGTGGAGATGTTTCCGGAGTTTGAATACCTGGGTAACGTGATCATTGCCGTTTCAGCCATTTGTTTTGTACTGGCGCTTATCGGACGGTGGTGGTCGGCGCTCCTTTATTGGTTACTCCTCGCAGTCGCCGACTCCCTGGCGCTGTATGATTTTTGGCGTTGGGGGTACGATTACGGGCACAACCTCGACCCGACCGCTCCGATCATAATACCAGGCATGGCGTACCAACCGCCTGTGCTGGGTTATAAAAAACTGTTGAATTTCGAAGCCTGGTCATTGCCGGATACCGGCGGCTGGATACTGATGGGCGTCACCGGCATCTCCCTGTTAATCGTACTCTACGAGTGGTGGCAGCATCGCAAAAAGACCCGTTCTGCTTCGATACCCACATCAACCGGCACAGCAACTACCACCGCTACTGTACTGCTCTTGCCAGTCTTCTTCTTGCAATGCAGTACCGGCCCGGAACCGATCCAGTATGGCGTGGACAACTGCGACTTTTGCAAGATGACACTCATGGATAAACGGTACGGAGCTGAACTGATCACGGAGAAAGGAAGGGTGTACAAATTCGATGATCTGAACTGTTTGATCCTGTTTGAGGACGAGGATGCCCTTGCCGGGAACACTGTCGCCGGCCGGTATGTCACCGACTACCAGCACCAGGGCGTACTGCTTCCGGCTGATCAGGCTGCCTTTTTGCAAAGCGAGGGCCTTAAGACACCGATGGCTTCCGGTATGGCAGCTTTCAAAAGTCTGAATGACCTGGACAAGGTGAAAACAGAGATCGGTGGAAATGTACTGGACTGGGCCGGCGTACAGAAGGCTATTCTGGAATAACAACATTGCATTTTCCGGATGGACGATGTCTTTCCGCTGTGTACGACTGTTTGCTCCCGGGAGAGGAGTTAAACAAGCCCCACTCATTACAAAACCCTGGCATCATACCAGTTAAACTGTTATCCGATATGAAAAAAACAGTCTTGATCCCGCTGCTGCTGCTTTGCGCCACCTGGCTGCCGGCCCGCACCTGGACCGTGAGTCCCGGAACAGGGCTGTCGAGGATTTCCGATGCTATTGCCCGGGCACAACCCCATGACACGGTGCGGGTCCTGTCCGGCATCTACCGGGAAGGCGGGATCGTAGTAGACAAGCCACTCACATTACAGGGCATTAACTGGCCGGAACTGGATGGCGAGCACCAATTCCAGCCGCTCAGCATCCGCTCGAGTTACGTTTCCATAAGTGGATTCAAAGTATCGCGTTGCGGCGAAACGGCCCTGGACGACATTGCCGGAATCAAGGTGTACAATGCCCGTTTTGTATACATTTTCAACAACATATTGGAGGACAATTATTTCGGCATTTACCTGTCCGGTTCAAAAAAATGCTGGGTGACCGGAAACCGCATGACAGCACATGGAACAGTTGAACAGAACTCCGGCAACGGCGTCCATGCCTGGAAATGCGACAGTGTCACGATTGCCGATAACCGTGTTAAAGGCCACCGCGACGGCATTTATTTTGAATTTGTAACCAACTCTACGGTTGCCCGAAACATTTGTATCGATAATATCCGGTATGGCCTGCATTTCATGTTCTCCCACAACGACAATTATGAATACAACACCTTTAAGCGCAATGGCGCGGGGGTGGCTGTCATGTATACCCGGCATGTACGCATGGTGCATAACACCTTTTCGCACAACCGGGGTGGTGCTTCCTATGCCCTGTTGCTAAAGGACATACAGAGTAGCTATCTGGCGGACAATGATTTTACCGAAAATACCATCGGCATTTTCATGGAGGGATGCACCCGAAGCACCTTCGAACGCAATGTTTTTCGAAAAAACGGCTGGGCGCTAAAAGTGCAGGCCAGCTGCGAAAACAACGTGTTTCGCCATAACAACTTTTTTGCCAACACCTTTGATGTGTCTACCAACAACAAACTGGTACTGAATAACTTCGAACGAAACTACTGGGATAAGTACGAGGGATATGATCTGAACCGGGACCAGCTGGGCGATGTCCCTTACCGGCCGGTCAGCCTCTTTGCCATGGTATCGGACCAGATGCCTTACGCCATGATGTTCTGGCGCAGTTTCACGGTCTTTCTGCTGGACCGCGCAGAGAAAGTCATTCCCAGCCTGTCCCCTGATAATCTCCGTGACGATTCACCTTTAATGCAACCATATGTTACAGGTACAACAAATGGATAAAACCTTCGGCAAACTGAAGGTACTCCGCAATATAAATATCCAGTTTGACCGCGGTCAGGCGGTAGCCATCATCGGCCCGAACGGCTCCGGCAAAACCACCCTGATCAAAAGTATCCTGGGTATGGTCGTCCCCGAACAGGGCTCTATCCTCTTCCAGGGTAAATCGATCAGTGGTGACGCCAGCTACCGGCACCATATCGGCTATATGCCTCAGATCGGACGCTACCCCGACAATATGCAGGTAGGTCAGCTGTTTGAAATGCTCCGCGACCTGCGTAAAGACCAGGCCAAACTGGACGAGGAACTCATCGAGGCATACCAGTTGCCGGCTATTTACCATAAAACCATGCGCACGCTTTCCGGCGGTACCCGTCAGAAAGTCAGCGCGGCCCTGGCCTTTCTGTTCAATGCACCGGTAATGATCCTGGATGAGCCCACAGCCGGGCTGGATCCGCTGTCCGCAGAGATACTCAAAGACAAAGTGCAACGAGAAAAACAGCGCAACAAGCTCTTCCTGATCACTTCGCATATCATGAGTGACCTGGAAGAACTGGCCACCGACGTCATGTACCTGGTGGAAGGTCGTATCCTCTTTTTTAAGTCCCTGGAAGCATTACAGGCCGAAACCGGCGAAGAACGCCTGGGCAAGGCCATTGCGCGGATCATGGCGCAAGGCCAACAGGCCGGATCCTGATCCAAACCGCCCCCTGTAACCATACCTTTTAAACTGCTAAAACCTGAGCCATGACTATACATCCTGACATGACAGTAGGCGAGGTAGTCAGCCAACACTACCGTACAGCCGAAGTATTTAACCGCTTTGAAATCGATTTCTGTTGTGGTGGTAAAAAAACGCTTTCTCAGGTATGCGAGGAGAAAGAAATGAACTGGGATGCCTTATCCGGTGCCCTTTCGGAAGCCTTGCAACATACTGAACGGCCGTCAGACAACCCGGACAACTGGGAACCGGACTTCCTGGCCGAATATATTGTGCAGACCCATCACCGCTACCTTCGCGAGCATTTACCCCTCATCTGCCAGTATGCTGCTAAAACAGCTGCTGTCCACGGCGAACGCCATCCGGAACTAAAGGTGGTACAAAAACAGGTGGAACTACTGGCCGGCGATCTGCTCGAGCACATGGAGAAAGAGGAAAAAGTCCTGTTCCCTTATATCCGTATGCTTTGTGATGCCAGGCGCCAGCATACACAAGTGCCCGCAGTGCCATTCCAGTCCGCCCAGGCACCGATTTCTATGATGGAACACGAGCATGATTATGCCGGCGCATTGCTGGAAAACCTGCGGGAATTGACCAACGATTTCACCCCTCCGGCCGACTCGTGTACAACCTACAAACTGACATACGCCAAATTGAAAGAGCTGGACGAGGACCTGCGCTGGCATGTCCACCTGGAAAACAATGTTCTGTTCCCGAAAACGATCCGGTTGGAACAGATACTGCACCAGCAAAACTAATTTGACATACACAACCGGTTCAAAATCGCGCATGAGGCAGATACAAATGACTCCTGTCACTGGACCTTTTCACCGCTGCCGCATTTTAAGAATCTGCAAATATTCAATATCGTGAAAGCCTACACTGCCATTGAAGTCACCCAAAGCCCTACCTTGCAGCAGGAACCTACCCACACGCCCATGCAAATGCTGAAAATTGCCAAGTACGTTGTTTACGATATCCTGCGCAACCGGTTTGTATTGGCGTATATGATCTTCCTGCTTGTCGTATCAATGAGCTTTTTCAATCTGGAGGCCGACCCGACCAAAGGTATGATGAGCCTGCTCAATATTATCCTGATCGTGCTGCCACTGGTCGGGATAGTATTTGCGACGATCCATCTTTATAATTCCTATGAGTTCATGGAACTGATGCTCGCACAACCCCTACGCCGTTCCGACATTTTCCTCGGGCAATACCTCGGCATGACCGTTTCGCTGTGCATCGCCTTCGCAGTAGGGGTGGGTATGCCGGTAATATTGTATGACGGAAGTGTCCGGGGATTTACCCTGATCGGCTGCGGTTTGTTGCTAACCCTTGCATTTATATCCATGGCCTTTCTGGCAACTGTACTATCCAGAGACAAAGCCCGCGGAATCGGGATCGCCCTGTTGTTGTGGTTTTTCTGCACGATATTATACGACGGGATTGTTTTAATGGGCATGTTCGCCTTCAGTGATTACCCTCTGGAAAAGGTGATCATCGGACTTGCTTTCCTGAATCCGGTTGACCTCGCGCGTATCGCCATGCTGCTTCAGCTGGACGCGGCAGCATTGATGGGTTATACAGGCGCCTTGTTCCAGCATTTCTTTGGTTCTGCCCTGGGCACCAGCCTGTCGTTTGGGGCCATGGTGTTATGGATTGCGCTTCCGCTTTGGTTTGCCCTGCGTATCTTCCGGAAAAAGGATATCTGACACCCGGGAGCGGACCGATCCTATAGCACGTTCTATCGCCTGTACCGGTCATAGATATCCGGAAACCGTATCGTATCGCCAGCGGGTGTAACCTCCTGAAGGTCATACCGGATTTGCACCACAGTGCCTACCGGCGCATAGTAGTAAATCCGCCAGGCATCGCCTTCCTTAGAACCGATGCAGCCATTGGAATAGGCTTTCCCTAGTGTTTCGGGATTGGTGGTCGGGTGGATCATCTGCCCCAGGCGTTCTCCATTGATCGCCGGTTCCAGCCAGGGGATCGTAGGCATTTCCGTGACACGGCCATCGTCCCGTTGCGTGACCGTGTACCGGCGGCCGGTATGCGGATCTTCAAACAGGGTTGGTGCCCGGGCGATCCGGACAATCTGTCCGGCCCCCGGCCGGGTGCGCAGATCAGCTGTTCGGTTCAGTACCTGCTGAAAACGTTTTTTATTCTGCCCCACCCGCACCTTCATCGTGTACAAGGTATCGCTGCCTTCCACGATCCGCAGCCGAAACTCCGGAATATTAATGTCGAGCCAGGTCATATCCATCCGTTGCTGCAAACGGCCGGCCTCCCAGGCATTTGGTATCAACAAACTGTCCCCTTTATGCAGGACCACCATCTGGTGCTGGTCATAAACAAACTCACCCCGTTCCATACGGCGGTAATAATCCGTTTCGGCCAGGGTATCGATCACCCATGCATTAAACCGGATCAATAAATGCTCCGTCATAGGATAAGGGGTAAGATCGTCGTAAACCAGCACCAGACTGTCCAGATAAGCGAAATAATCCTGTATCCGGATATCCCGGGTTACGGGACAGATAAATAAAGGAGCCGGCTTTTCAGCGAGGGAGTCGTCAGATAAAAAAAGTTGTTCCGGAGGTAAAACCCCTCCATCATCAGGAGCGTCACTGAATGGAGAGCAGGTAATTTCCAGGAGTATGATCGACAGCAGGAGTGCAAACGCCCCGGCTGTCCGGGCAACGGGATTCATGATGTAATTTTTCTTACTAACCAGTCTACATGACAGTGTTGTAGCCTCCGGAAACCACCAGGATAAGTGACCTGAATAGTCCAGGGAGACAAGTTACCCCCTGTTTGGAAAAAAGTCCAGCTCCTGGTCGAAAATCACACTTCCAGTACAACTTTTCCTTTGGTTTGTCCACTTTGGAACAGGGAAATCGCCTCGCGCATTTCTGCAAAAGGGAATACATGTCCCACAAAAGGCGGGCTCAGTTGCATCGATTCCACATCAACCAGCATGGGCTCCATAAGCTCAATGCGTTCGTACAGGTAGATCAGATTAAAGCCCAGTACGCCCCTGTTCTGATTTGGCAGGTCCTGCGGGTCTATTTTGGGCCGGGTAAGGAAATAACGCATCAACCGCCAGAAATTCGGCCGGTCTCCCTGGCTGGCATACCGGGCCGAACCGATCACGATCATACGGCCCATCGGCGCCAGCATGTTGTACGGAATAGTGAAATAAGTTCCGCCTACGCTATCGATCACCAGGTTGAGCGGCCGGTCCCCCAGGGCCGATTCGAGTTCCTGACGAAAGTTCGGCCCCCGTACCAGCACCTGATCGCAGCCAAGTTCGGCAGGCAGGCTGGTTTTGGATGCATGGCCAACCGTACCTATTACGTAACACCCTTTTGCCTTGGCAATTTTCAAAGCCTGCAGCCCTACCCCGCCTGCAATGCTGTGGATCAAAACTGTCTGCCCGGGTTGCAGATCGCCCATATTGAAAAGAGCATAATACGCCGTAAGGGTCTGCACCAGAAAAGCTGCACCCGTGGCAAAGTCCCAGCCGGACGGGATGGACACCACATAACGGGCATCTATATTAATACCACTGGTGTAGCCTCCAAAACGGGTGATGCCCATGACCCGGTCGCCGGGTTTGTATTGCGTCACACCCGCACCCACTGCTTCCACCACGCCGGCATACTCCAGCCCCGGTGTAAAACTCGTTTTCGGCGCTGCCTTGTACAGTCCCCAGATGGCAAAGACATCCGCAAAGTTCAACCCGACAGCCTTTACGGCAACCTGCACTTCGCCGGCACCGGGCGGAGGGATCGTCCCTTCCTGCATGCGGAGGTTTTTTAAACTTCCGGGATCAACAGTATAAAATCGGATTTGCATGTTGATTTGATTTAATTCGCTCCGTAAGCCAAAGTCTGGAAAAGTGGGTTCAGTACTTGCACATGCCGCTATCCTGCGGCCAGGGCTTTCAGCACTAATTTTAACAGGTCATAGAATTTGGCCACAGCCGGAATGTGGACGCGTTCATCCGGAGAGTGCGCGCCTGTGATGGTCGGCCCGAAGGAAATCATATCCAGGTGCGGGTATTTGCCGCCCAGGATACCACACTCCAGGCCCGCATGGATCGCCTTGATCTCCGGGTCGCGGCCGTACATATCCGCGCCAACAGTCTTGCAAACCTTCAACAGGTGCGACTGGAGGTTAGGTTGCCAGCCGGGATATCCGTCCGTTTGTTCTACCCTGGCACCCGCCAGTTCCAGACCGGCCGTCACACTCCCGGCAATATATTGCTTGGCACTATCTACCGAGCTGCGCTGGTTGGTACCAATAGTGATCGACTTATCGTCACTGACTACCGTGGCCAGGTTCGTTGACGTCTCCACCAGATCTTCAATATCAGCACTCATCTGGACAACCCCGTGCGGCAATGCCAGCAGGGTACGCACCAGGGTAGCAGCCAGTTGCCCGGAATATACCATGGGCGGCACATGCACCGGCTCCAGGCTGATCTGCACACCACCATCCGTTGTATGGAATTCATTGCGAAAAGCCTGCTCGCAAGCAGCAACGATCGTCCGGACATCCTTTTCTTTGGCTTTCGGCACCACAATGGTCACTTCCGCCTCCCGCGGAATGGCATTGCGCTTACTCCCCCCCTGAATACCATTGAGGTACGGCGACGCAGGTTCCAGCGCCCGCAGGGTCCTGGCCAGTAATTTGATCGCATTAGCGCGCCCCAGGTGAATATCACCGCCGGAGTGTCCGCCTTTCAGGCCGGAGATCCGGAGCGAGAATGCAGTGTCGGCAGATGCGGGTGCCTGCATCGATTCGACCGTAAATACTCCTGCAGTATCGACGCCGCCTGCGCAGCCAATGTAGAAGATGCCGTCCTCCTCAGAATCCAGGTTGAGCAGGTATTTCCCTTTCAGCAGGTCGGGCGACAATTGATTGGCACCGGTAAGACCGGTTTCTTCATCTACGGTGATCAGGATCTCCAGGGGACCATGTACGGCCTCCGGATCGCTGACGATCGCCAGTGCAGCGGCTACACCAATACCATTATCGGCACCCAGGGTGGTGCCGTCGGCGCCGATCCAGTCACCATCCCGGACCAAATGGATCGGATCGTGATCAAAATCGTGTTCGGTACCGCGGTTTTTCTCACAAACCATATCGCTGTGTCCTTGCAGGATCACGGTTGGAGCCTGTTCATACCCCTTGGTTGCGGGCACCCGGGCGATCAGGTTACCAACGGTATCTTTAGTATAATCTATCCCCAATTGCCGGAACAACTCCTCAAAATGCGCAGTGATCTGCTCCTCTTTCTTGGAGGGGCGGGGGATTTGTGTGATTTCATAAAAGCGTTGCCAGACAAGGCTGGGATCTAGGTTTTGGATTGCCTGTTTAGACGTCATATTCACAGTTTTTTATGCTATAAAATAGGTTAGGCCGGGCATTCTGACACTGGTTAATCAGGTTCACATGGCCCAATAATTATCCGGTTGGAGTTGTGCCGGCCTCCGGTTGGGCAATGTTAAAATATTTCCTCCGAAAAGTGCTATAATCACACCGTTTCTGACCACATGGAATAAAAAATAAACGACACCTTTGTGCCAATGAAAAGTGAAACCTCTTTTGACTTGATCGTCCTCGGCGCTGGCCCCGGCGGTATGGAAGCCGCAATTCTGGCAGCCCAAAATGGTCAACGCGTAGCCCTTATCAGCAACCAGAAGCCAGGCGGGCGGGCCACCTGGGGCAGCCTGGTCCCTTCCAAAGTCTGGCTTACAGCCGCAGAGAGTGCCGACACTTTAAAGAACAGCTCTTTCCATGCAATTGGGAATTTTCAACCACATCTGGACCTGGAACGCCTCCGGTCCCGGATCGTTGCCCAGGGCGAGTCTGCATCGATCCGGTACCGCGAACAACTGGTTGGGGCGGGTGTCGAATTATTGACCGGCAAGGGTGTATTGGTGGATCCGCATACCGTAACCCTCACAAGCGAGCAGGAACCTCCTGTCCTGCTCCAGGCCGACGCGATAGTGATCGCTGCAGGCTCGGAGCCCTCTTTCAGAGAAGGCGTAAGGCCTGTCCCGCCCAGGATATTTGCACCGCGCCATACAGCGTCCCTTGCCGAAATGCCTGCAAGCCTGCTGATCGTTGGTGGCGGGGTAACCGGTGTTGAGTATGCCTATGCTTTTGCGGCACTGGGCACGCGGGTGACAATATTACACCATGGCCAGCAACTATTACCCCGGATGGATGAACGGACGGTCACCGTCCTCGAACAGATACTGCAACAGCGGTACGCCGTTACGGTACGGAAAAATGACGCTGTCAGTGCATTGCAGCTGGCAGAGAACGCCGTAGTGGCCCGAACAGAAAAAGGCCAGACCTACCGGGCCGACTATGCCTTTCTGGCCACCGGCCGGCGGGCCGACACCTCCTTTTTTGACCCGCAGCACCTCCAATTCGACCTCACTCCAGATCAGGCACTTCTGGTGGATCCGGAGACTTGCCAAACCCAATACCAGCATATTTACGCCGTTGGAGATGTAACCGGTGGCGTAATGACCGCTAACCACGCCACCTTGCAGGCCCGGGCAGCAGTGTCCCACCTGCTACAGTTACCGGCATCACCCAAGGCCAACCTCCCGGTCGTCGAAATGGCGTATACCCACCCGGCAATCGGACAGGTAGGCGATATGGAACGGGATAAAGATTCACTCTTTCTAGAACGTTCGTTTAGTAGTTTGCTCAAGGCACACCTCGAAGGTAATACGACGGGGTTGGTCCGGTTAAAGGTTGATACCGTAAAAGGCATGATCCGGGGTGCCGCAGCTGTAGGCCCACATGCTGCCGAACTCCTCAATTTCATCCAACTCGCCATGAACCAGGGAATACCCTACCATAAATTACGCAGTATCCCCCTGGCCCATCCGAGTTTTGGCGAGCTCCTCACAGCGCTCTGAGGCACCTGCCGCCCTCCCGTACTGACATGCCGGCAAAGCACCAGAGCTTCCCGGTGTGTTAGTTTGTATTCTTGTAAACTTGCCGCATCTTTGCCGCCCGGACAGGTCTGATTGAACCAACCGGCTTTTTTTTAGTTTAACGATCCGGATCGAAAGCCATTTATTCAGACCTTCTTATCCGCATTTATCTTAAATATTGGTCCAGTAGAGTGCCCAGTCTTTAAAAGCGCTATGTCTTACGAATTTAAACTACCCTCGCTGGGTGATGGTGTTACCGGAAAGATCACAGAGATACTTGTCAAACCCGGAGACACGGTCAGTCAGGAACAAATAGTCGTCATTGTCGGTACCGATAAAGTGGACGCTGAAATGCCCGTCGATACCGCCGGTACCATTGAAGAAATACTCGTAAACGTCGGAGATGAAGTCACGGACGGTACGCCTATCCTGCGGATGAAGTCCGACGGGGCCGTGGCGGAAAGCACGCCCGCAGCCCCGGCTGCCGAGTCCACTACTGCGGCAGCACCTGAAAAGACACCCGAACCTGCAGCCCCGGCTGCTGAAACGACGGCTGCTCCCGCCACCTCCGCAAGCCCCGCACCGGCAACCGGCCCTGCTCCGGAAGGCCTGCGGGTAAGCCCGCTTGCCCGCAAACGGGCCAAGGAAATGGGTGTAAACCTGTCAGATATCCGGCCCCAGGAAGGCGCCAGCCGCATCAGTTATAAGGATGTGATCGATTTCGTCAAACGCCAGATCGATACCGGCGGCGGCGTGGCCGGTGGCGCACCTGCACATAAGGCGCTACCCAACTTTGAAAAATTCGGAACGATCCGCCGGGAAAAACAGGACCGCATCGGTATCCTTACTGCTGATAATATGGTCTATGCCTTCAACGCCATCCCGCATGCCTGGATCACGGAAAAGGCAGACATCACGCGCCTGGAGCAACTGCGCCAGCAATACAAAGACCAGGTCAAGGCCGCCGGCGGCAGCCTGACCACCACCGCCATCCTGACCAAGGCCGTGACAGCGGTACTGCGCAAAATGCCGCAGTTCAATGCCAGCTACGATCCGGCTTCCCGGGAAGTGATCTACAAAGACTTTTACCATATCGGTATCGCCGTGGATACGCCGCGCGGACTGCTGGTGCCGGTTATCCGGGATGCCGATAAAAAGAGTCTGACCGAGATCGCGGTTGAACTGCGCGAACTCAGCACCCGCACCCGCGACGGCAAGAACAAACTGGATGATCTCGACGGAGGCACGTTCAGCATTTCCAACATCGGCGGGATCGGCGGCACCAACATGATCTCGATCGTTAACTGGCCCCAGGTGGCCATCCTGAGCATCACCGCTGCCCAATACGAACCGTATTGGAACGGTTCCGAATTTGAACCGCGGCTCATGATGCCCATGACCATCGGCTGGGACCACCGGGTGATCAACGGCGCCGATGCGGCCCGTTTCCTGCAGCAACTGAAAGCCATTCTGGAAGAACCGTTCCTGGGCTGGCTGTAAGGTTTTTCGCTTCTGCGCTGCCCGAAACAGCAATCCGCCACACCGGGATTACAGGAAGCGCCAAACCTGTCAGGTGTAAAACAGAACTGCTCGCCGCGCTGTGGCGCGGCGAGCAGTTCTGTTTTACACCAGACAGGTTATTCAACGGGCAAGACCTCTATCTCAGAATTCCCGATCCGTCTTAATTGTTTTTAAAGTGCTCCATAAGCCTGCCTGCCATCCCGGACCGGTTTAAAGACACTTTACTGGCGTAAACGTATCTTGCACAGCAAAACGTTTACATCATTTTTTTGTCCTGCCATGATCCGCCTGTCCATCGCCCTCTTCCTGCTCTCCCTTTCGTTCCCGGCCCGCCGGGGATGCCAGTCTGTTGCCCCCCAACCGGCTCCGCCCAACATT
>SBHD01000293.1 GCA_006226345.1 Bacteroidota bacterium
TGACTGAAGTTGGCATACACCTGATTCCGGAAATACAACTGCCAGAGGCTGTCCGGAATACCTGCCGGGGTACCTGTACCACTATGGATCAACAGGGTGTCGCCCCGGCTGGTAACTGCCCATATCTTGCTATACTGCTGTAGTGCCTCCGCAAATGTGCGTGGTACGTGCTCAAATGGCGGCCGGCCGTACTCGTCCAGGTCGATATAATGCCTGGGCGCTTCAAAAGTAGTGGCATATCGCCGCATATCGGCATCGGCGGCATGGTCGGCGATCCAATCGATGTTTTTCTTGAAAAAGACCATCATCTCCGGCGGGAGGGTCAGCACTGCCAGCCGGTTGATCCGGCGGTGAGCAAAAAAGCCCCAGTCTGCCTGATGACAAACAGTAGCCGGCATACTGGTTTGGTAGCCAGTAAAGCCTGACAATAGCAGTACAGCTGCCGCAATGGTAAAAAGGAGTCGTCGCATAAAACAGTCAGGTTTTCGGGTCATCCAGCACGGTAAGCGACCAGGCTTCCGCTTTGGAGGCAAATAAGATTTTGGTTTTGGCCCAGGTGGACTGGAATAGTTCGGACTGCCGGTAGGCTTCCAGGTCGGAGGCTGCATCCCAGTAACTCAGCGTGAATAACACGTTGTCCTGTTGGGTGTCCCGCAGCAGTTCCATGTGCCGGCAGCCGGGGAAGGCCCGGATACTGTTTTTACTGGGTTCAAAAACTTCCCGGAGGAAGGTGTCTGTCATTTCCGGCCGGAATGTCAATTTGACGATTCGTTTTATCATACTTGGTACTTATACCTATTATTTATGTAAATCTTCCATGAGCCGGGCCATCTCGTGGTCACCCGGATTATCGGATTGTTGTAGTCCGGCGATCACCTGACGGATCTCTTTCTCCGTCCGGTTCTGGCTCATTTTGGCTTTGGCTTCCAGGCGACTTACCGGAATTTCAAAAGCGACCAGGCCTTTGGCCAGGCCGGTCTTGTACCCTTCCGGTAGTCCAGCCCACTGTTTCAGATACGCCGCTTCCGAAGCCTGCATCAGTTTTTCCAGCGTCTCGAAGACTGCAGTTTCTGTTTGGAGCAGCATGGGGGGGCCGTAGGCATGTACCGCCTGATAGTTCCAGGTTGGTACGCTCTGTGTTTTATCATACCATCGGGGCGAAATATAGGCGTGTGGTTCCTGAAAAACGACGAGTACATCGCCGGTGCTGAAGTGGTTCCATTGCGGATTAGCCCGGGCCAGATGTGCGGTGAGCAGAAGTTGTCCTGCGCGTTTTTCGATCACAAAGGGCAGGTGGGTTGCCATCGGGATACCATCGGGGCCGGACGTAATAAGTGTGGCAAAATTGTACTGCTGCATAAAGGCCAGCGTAGCTTCCGGGTTGTCCAGGCGAAAATGGGAAGGGGTGTACATAACTGAATAATGGGTAGTGTATCCGAAGCGCACACTTTTGTGCCGGTTTATACAAAGGTAGCAGACTTAGAGTTTGTTTGGGAATTTGATTTGAGGCGAAAGCGAGCATCCGCCGCGGTGGACAGTTTAGGCAAAATTTGCAGGCGTAGCCGGCAGTTACGGCGAAAATTTTAATGAAGAATGAAATAAAATTTGCCGTTTGTAGCCCAAATTCAAATTCCCCAACAAACTCTGAAGCCGATAACAGACATGGCATTTATTCTCTGGTCTAAAAATAACCGTGTGGCACAACCCATACCGGTTCAGCTTTGTTCTTTCAGAAAAATTTGAAAACCTTGGGCAAAATCATCCGGGTCCAGGGGCTGGTGTAATTGCCACCAAACAATAAAAGGTATGCACTTCACTGACCTGAGCGATACCTGCTCCCGTGTCACAACGGACACCCCGGTTTATTCTTTTAGACTATGCATTTTCAGCCTGTTTTTGATACAAAGCGTCCGATCCATATTGCCGGGCCCTGTTCGGCCGAAACGGAAGAACAGGTGTTGGCGGCTGCACACGGGCTTAAAGACCAGCAGGTGAACCTATTTCGCGCCGGGATATGGAAGCCCCGTACCCGGCCGGGTGCCTTTGAAGGCGTTGGAGTGCCGGGCCTGAAGTGGCTGCAACGGGTGCAGCGGGAAACCGGTCTTGCTGTGACCACAGAGGTGGCATACGCACAGCATGTAGAACAATGCCTGAAACACGGGATCGATGTGTTTTGGATTGGTGCCCGCAGCACGGTCAATCCGTTTTCCGTACAGGAGATCGCAGAGGCATTGCGGGGTACCGATGTGCCGGTACTGGTCAAAAACCCGGTCAATCCGGATTACAAACTATGGGTGGGAGCGCTGGAGCGTCTGTACAAGGCCGGGCTGCGCCGGGTAGCCGCCATTCACCGCGGATTTTCAAGTTATGGCGATTCCAAATACCGTAACCTGCCCCGCTGGCAGATGGCGATCGATCTGATGCAGGAGTTCCCGGACCTGGAAGTACTATGCGATATCAGTCATATCTGTGGCCGCCGGGATATCCTGGCCGAAACGGCACAAAAAGCCTATGACCTGAATTTCGACGGGCTGATGGTGGAAGTGCACCCTACTCCCGATGAAGCCTGGAGTGATGCTTCCCAGCAGGTCACACCGGAGCAATACAGCAAAATGATCAAGGGGCTTGTGCGCCGGGTTGTGACCACCGACGACCCGGATTTTCTGGCTTATATGGAAAACTGCCGCATCGAAATTGATGCGATTGATGAAGAGATCATTCACCTGATCGCCCAGCGCATGCAGCTGGTAAAGGAGATCGGTGTGATCAAACGCGATAAGAATGTGACCGTATTGCAACCCGAGCGATTCCGTGCCCTACGGGAAGAATTACTGCGGCGGGGAGAAAAGAACGAACTTAGCAAAGAGTTTATCTCGCTTTTTCTTGAAGCGATCCACCAGGAAAGTATCAACCAACAGGAACAGGTGATCAATGCAAGCTTGAAAAAGCGTAAATTGACAAAGGATTGATCCCTTCCCGGCGGACACCCTGCTGTGCACGCCTGGGAAGGGATATTCGTTCAGGCAGTTCCTGATCAGGATTTATTCCATACGGGACAGGTAATAGGTCTGGAATAAGCCTTCTTCCGACAGGAGCTGGTCCAGCGCCTTGTCCGTCGGATCGATCAGGTAGTTGTTTCCGTCCACATTGGTAAACGGCGTGATCTGGTTGAAGTACTCCTCCCGGTTTTTAAATGCATCCGTATCATCGATATTGGATAGTTGGACCGTCAGTTTGCCCGGTTCGGTTTCCCGGACGTGCAACAGCGACCATTTCGGGTCTTCTTCCGGACGGGTATTGAAATACCAGTTGTTGTCCTTTTGGCGGGCCACCAGCGTACTTACCTTTAGTTCCAGGCTGTCGGCATTGGGCAGCCATTCATGTTGGTCCGACTTTGGTTTTCTAGCCTCAAATTCCGTTTGGATACCCTGCTCGAGGTCATACTGCCGGAAGGGAGTCAGCGTCTGTGGCAGGATATACCACGGGCCGTCCTTGATCAGGGTAGTGTATTGCTGGTAGGGACCGTTGTCGGTGTTCAGTACACACCAGATCGCCGTTTCTGATAACTGAAAGGATTGGACTCTGCCTTCCTTTTTTTCGGTTTCCAATGCTGACCTCAACCTGGCCCAATTGCGTTCGTGTATCCGGTATTCGGAAGAGACCAGCAGATGCCGGTCATCGACCCGATCCAGCCGGAAACACTGTTGCAGGATTTGTTCCAGGTCTGACAAGTCTTCCTGTTGTGCCTGTTTGGACAGGTATACGCCAGACCAGTCGGACGGGAAGCTGCGTAGTTCGGTACCGTTCTGAGGTACCGGCTTTTCAAAATACACATTCGTGCAGGCACTGGTAAGCATACCCAGGAACAACAAGAGCGCCAGTGGCTTGCTTCGGATCACTTTCCAATTGTTTTGCATAGCAGTTATTGTTTTTGTGGTAAAAAATGCCCCGGCACTGCCAGGGCTGTTTTGCCTGTTGGTAAGTCAGACAAGTTAAATAACGTTAAGCAATTCTTAAAATTATGTTAAGATTTTAAAAAAATGGCATTTTTTGTAAAAATATCATGCAAAACTAAGTTCCTTGTATTGCATAATACCTGATAACATAATATGTTTGTCCTATCAAATAGCCGGCAATGCCAGATTCTTTGCCGGCCCGAGGCAACAACTAAAAAACAAAAACATGGATTTAGAAAATGCCAAAGCACAAATGCGGAAGGGCGTGCTGGAGATGTGTGTGTTGGCGGTAATTGCCGGGCGGGAAACGTATCCGCCGGAGATTATCGACCAGTTGAAGGGCACCAATGTACTGGTGAAGGAGGGCACCCTGTACCCGTTGTTGATCCGGCTAAAGAATGACGGCCTGGTGGACTACATCTGGCGCGAAGGTGTCAAAGGGCCACCGCGGAAGTATTTTACGATCACGGAAGATGGTAAGAAATTTCTGGAAGGCCTCACCGGAAGCTGGCATGAACTGGTACAATCGGTTAATGAAACCATTGAACGCAATGCCGCACCAGCCAAAAAAGGCCGTAAAAAGAGCAAGGGCGACGACCCGGGCGATCCGGAAGCACCTAAACCCCTGAACATTGAGCCTTTACCACCGGATGCCTGAGCACCGGGCCTCAGCCCCACCAGTAACACTACAAACGCACGACCCCATACCAATTACATTCTCTCAACCAACTTCAAACGATGAATAAGATTCTGAATATCAATCTTGGCGGTTACGCACTCACCATAGATGATGACGCCTATGAATACCTCCAGTCGTATCTGGACAGCATTCGCCAGCGCTTCAGTGAGAGTGAAGGCCGTGATGAGATCATGAATGATATAGAAGCCCGGCTGGGTGAACTCATCAGTACCAATATGGGCAACCGCACGATCGTTATGCTGCCCGATGTCGAAGCCGCAGTGGAAGTAATGGGCAAGCCGGAGGATTTCGGCGGAGAACCGATCCAGGAACCTGCCGCCGGGCGTTCGAAAAAACGAAAATTCCGACCGGGTAAGCGCCTGTTCCGCGATGAAGAGGATGCCGTGATCGGCGGGGTTTGCTCCGGCCTCACCGCCTACTTCGGCATGAAGGATACCGTCTGGATGCGCCTGATCTTTGTCGTGCTTGCCCTGATATCCTTCGGGTTCTGGGTCCCGGCCTATTTATTACTCTGGATTCTAGTACCGCCGGCACGTACGGCAGCCGATCGCCTCGCTATGCGGGGCGAAACGGCTAATGTGGAGAACATCGCCCGTGAGATCGAACACGGCGTGGAACGGCTTTCGAAAAAAGTAAACGAATTTGGATCTAATGCAGCCATCAGTTCGGCCGGCCGCAATACAGCGGCAGCCGCTAGTGGTTGCCTGACCGTCCTGGGAAAACTGATCCTGGGTTTTATCATCTTTATAGCGATCATGCTAATCCTTGGACTGGGGTCGGCATGGGTGGCTGGTATACTGGCCTTTTTTACCGCCCAGCCCTATATCGGTTATTTCAGTCCATTGTCCACCGGCGCCACCTACCTGGGATTCATTAATGCGTTCTTCATTATCAGCATCCCGATCATTGCGTTGGTGCTCTGGCTGAGTCGTACCATTTTCAGTTATAAAGCGCCTGCCTGGCTGGGTTCCGGTATGGTCGTCCTGCTGGTGCTCAATGTGATCTCCTTCTTTTTGCTGGCCAGCCTGGGCGCAACGAAATACCGCGAAGGCGGATCAATTTCCAAAAACCTTGACCTGAGCGGAGTGTATTCCGATACCCTGCGGGTAGAACTGGCGGGCAGTGGTGATACCGGTGATTACTGGTTTGCCGATGGCGACGGATTTGCTATCGGCGATGACCGCCTGAAGTTCAATGAGATGGTCCGCATCAATATTCGCAAGAGCGCATCCGGCCGGTTCGAGTGCGTACAATCGATCCGGGCGCGCGGTGCTACCTCGGGTGAGGCGGTTAATAATGCCGAGCAAACTCTGTACAACATAGCGGTTGAGGGCAATATCCTGCGCCTGCCTTCCGGCTATGCCATCCCCAAGGGGGAAAAATGGAAAGTACAGGAAGTCCGGTTGACTATTGGCGTGCCGGAAGGCAAGTCTATCATGTTCGGAAAGGTGATCAACCGGCAGGTTCGGGATGTGGATTATGCCGATCCGTCACACGACTACTCGGTGCGTAACAGCCCGGGCAAGGCGTTTCGGATGACCGACCGGGGACTGGTCTGCGGCGACTGTCCGCAGTTTGGCGACTCGGACTACCGCAGTGGCCGTTATTATGAAAAGTTCATCCTGGAAGGGAATTTCGAAACGGAGATCATCGATGGCGATAAATTCAGCATTTCGTTCGAAGGTCCGCAAAATGAACGGGATGCCGTGGAAACGATCCGTTCGGGCGATAACCTGACGCTGACCACGCGTGGTAAAACACTCGGCGGTTCATTGCGGTGTATCATCCGGACCCCGGTATTTACCTCATTGTATGCGGATCACACCGGAAATGTAACGATCCGTGGCTTCCGGGAGGGGCGGGCTTCTATCACTGCCAAAGGCCCGGTGACCATTCGCGGCTTTTTTGACTCCCGGGAGTTGAACATGACCCTGTCAGAGCAAAGCCGTGCAGAACTGGTTGGCAACGGAGACAACCTGGAGGCGACTCTTTCCGACGGGGCTACCCTGGAAGCTTCCGGCTGGCGCACCAGCCGGGCCGATATCTCGGCCTCAGGTGCATCCACTGTCAAGGCACAGGTCAATGATCGCGCCCGGATCAAATCCGACGAAACCAGTTCGATAAAGATCGAGGGCAATGCCCGCGTGGAGGAAAAACAATAGAAATGTAAAATGTAAAATGAAAAATGTAAAGTGTAAAAGTGGCAGCCAGGTGAGATGTGAACGGGCGTAACCTGGTAATACACCGCCCGGTCCCGACACTTTTACATTTTACATTTTACATTTTACATTTTTCATTTTGAATTCTTCATTTTCTGCTGTTTGATTGCTGTTTCCAGGCCGGCCTTTTGCTGAAGGACGGCCTGATTTTTTGCCTGCTCCTCTGGTGTTTCCGGGTTTTTCAGTGTATCGATACGGCTCAGCCATTCCAGGGCAGGATCCAGCTGCCGTTGTTCATACAGGCAATAGGCAATATTGAACTTCCCTTCGTTATACTTGGGGTTGATCTCCAGGGCCTTTTCATACAGCGTAATGGCCTCGGCATACCGCTTGGCCTGCACCAGCGCCGTGCCGTAGTTGTTGAGCACCTGGAACGCCCAGGGGTTGAGCCGGTAGGCATCCTCAAATGCAGCGATCGCTTCCTGGGGTTGACCAAGTTGGTAAAATGCAATGCCTTCAAACCAGGAAAGTGGCAGGGCAACATCATTGTATTCGTAAAAAGCATTTTTGGCCGCTCCCGCTTCCTGTTGTACAGCCTTATAATTTCCCTGGTTCATGGCCTTGAGGATATTGACATTGTGGATCTCACCCCAAATACGGTTCCAGCCGATCACCATATTAAAGGCCAGCCCCAACAGGAACAGAACGATGGCGGGCGACACCATTTTTGTTGCCGGCACGGTTGGCAATTTGTCCCAGACAGCCCGGCTGTGATGGGTCAGGTATGCCAGGAGCAGTGCCAGGATAACCTGCATTTCGATACGTTCCCGGGGGAAGTCAAAATATTGGATCACACAATACCCCAGCACCCCGGCCATCAGTACCAGCAGGTCGTGGCGCTCTTGCGGGTCGTTTGTCCGGCGGATTGCCAGAATAGCTGCCCCAAAAGCAGTTAAGAAGAGCAGGCTGTACAGGATCGCTCCC
The DNA here is from genome assembly GCA_006226345.1 of Bacteroidota bacterium. Lineage (GTDB taxonomy): Bacteria > Bacteroidota > Bacteroidia > Chitinophagales > Saprospiraceae > M3007. The sequence goes on from SBHD01000293.1 coordinate 7,800, forward strand.
ACAAGGCCCATTTCAGAGCGGATTTCCAAATAATCATTGTGTGCCCGGGTGAATACGATATTTTTTTCCTGGAGGCGGTAGCCTCCTTCCAGGCTTTTGGACGGGAATAGGATTTTCCAGCTCCCGTTCCCTACGCCCCACCAATAATGATCCTGGTTCAGCATATCCGTTCTGGCCCAAACGAAACGTCGTTCCAGTGCAGAGGCGCTTTCGAGGTAAGTCGCCGGATTGAGCCGCTGGGCGAGTGAACTGCCCTGCCCTTTCCAGGACAACAGTCCGACCAGTACGATCAGGCCTACACCCGCACCTGGCAGGATGCGTTTGAAAAAAAACGGCCGGAAATCCGGTTCAAGAAGTGCCCGCCCGCTAATGTATAATATGCTTCCCAGTACCACTGCGAGATAGACGGTTCGGGTCTGCAGGATCAGGATCAGGAACGCCAGGAGTCCAACAGCTGTCCAAAACAGCGTTTTTGACCGGATCTCCCGGCGCAGGAGGACATGCAGGGCCAGTAAAAAGAATAACAGGTCCGAGGCCAGGCCCTTGTTGCCGGAAATAGCAGAAGCATAGTTGTACAGCTGTTTATTATCCAGTCCGTGCTCCCGAAAGCCGATGCCTACCTGTACCAGGAGGATCGCACACATGATAAACGTCAGCACCTGGGTGATCGAAGCCAGCGTACGGCGAAACTGCGGAACGTCATGTGCCAGGGCTTGCCGGACGACCCAGTATACTCCGAGGAACAACCATACTTTTTGGGTGAAAAACACTGCCTCTGACCAACTGAAAGCCCAGGCGACCGATGCTGCGTTCAGGGCGTACCAGACCAGTAAAAGCAGGTCGAAACCCCGCAGGGTCCAGTCTTCCTGCCGCTGCCAGGTCTTCCGCCACCACCAGATGCCGAAGAACAGCACGACTGACAAGAAGAAGAATCGGGAAACCAGGTAGCGGTCCAGGCACTGGGGGATAAGAAATACACTGGTGCCAAAAACGATCAGCCACAGCAAGAAGCTGTAGGAGGGGGTGTTGGTCTTGTCAGTTTGAGGGGGGCGCTGCTTTTGTGCCGGTGTAGCGCGTCTCTTTTTTGATGCCGCCATGGGTAGTTTTGTCGTTTAAGCAGATCAGTCAGGTGCAAGTGAGCGGTTGGGGCAGGATCGGATGGTCAAAAGTAAAAAACCTTGAATGATCTTCGGTTTATCTGGATCGGCAGGCGTACCAATCCCCACATTTTTTCAACCTTTGCCCGGAATAGCGGCAGAATACCATGTTAGTTTTTAAAAAAGTTTCAGACCTGCGGTTTTGGCTCCAGGAAGCACGGGTTGCCGGTAAAACGATCGGTTTTACTCCCACGATGGGGGCACTTCACGAAGGCCATCTTGGATTGGTCCGGGCGTCTCAGGCTGCCTGTGACCGCTCGGTAGTCAGTATTTTCGTCAACCCTACCCAGTTCAACCAGGCTGCTGACCTGGAGACGTATCCCCGGATGCCGGATCAGGATATTGCACTGTTGGAGCAGATCTCCTGCGATGCGCTGTTCCTGCCTCCGGTGGAGGAGGTGTACCCGCCGGGGGAGGACCTGACGGTCCGCCTCGATTTCGGTCTGTTGGACCAGGTCATGGAAGGCCGGTTTCGGCCGGGGCATTTTGGGGGTATGGCCACGGTGGTCAAACGCCTGCTGGATATTGTACAGCCCGACCGGTTGTACATGGGACAGAAAGATTTTCAGCAGCTGACCATCGTGCGGGATATGCTGTACCAGTTAAATTATCCGGTAAAACTGGTCATGGGCTCTACCACCCGGGAGCCAGACGGACTGGCCATGTCGAGCCGGAACCTGCGCCTTACACCCGAAATGCGGGCCGTTGCCCCGGTGCTCTATCAAACGATGGAAGGAGCGAAAAAAGCGTTTCCGCACACCTCGGCAGCGGATGTTTGTGCAGCGGCCGTCCGGCGACTGGAAGCTGCCGGGCTGAAGCCGGAGTATTATGAGATCGTGGATGGAATTACCCTCCAACCTGTGGTACAATATACCGACAGTACTTTCGTGGTAGTTTGTGTAGCTGCCTGGGCCGGCGATGTGCGCCTGATCGATAATATGGTGTTGAAGGGGGCACCGGAAATGGCATGACCGGTTGGTAGCCCGTGTAGTTGTCTGCCGGCCACCAACCGGTCCTTTCCAATTATGCGCTTACAGCCAGCGTACCAGCGCAAAATCCTGTCGGTGCGGCAACAGGGGGTGTTTGGGGAACATTCGGAACCCAAACTCAAACACACCTGCTGTTTGTGGCGTAAAGTCACAACTATATGTTGCAGCGGCTCCCTTTTGCTTTACCTGGGTTAATTCCTGGGTGCCGACCAGCTCCAGCTGCGTTTCGGACAGCCGGCGGAAGAAGACTACTTCAACCCCGATATCGGATGCATGCAGATCATGCAGTTGCAGGGTTATACTCGCTTTAAAATGTGTGCCCAGTGGAAGCGAGCGGTTGAAGGTGTCCGGAGCGTTCAATTCTTCCAGTTCGATTCCATCCCAGGCCCGGCGAACCCGTGTTTTCCATTCGTCCAGTTCCTGCAGCTTGTTGAAGTTGTGTTTTTTGAGTTGCTGGCTGCGGTCCCAGAGTTTGTCGTAATACCGGGAACGGTAGTCATCCAGCATGCGTTTCATTACAAATTCCGGTGCGATCTGTGCAATCGTATTTTTGATGTGCGATACCCAGTTCTCGCTCACACCCGTCTCGTTTTTGTCAAAATATGTCGGAATGATCTCGTTTTCCAGGATGTTATAGATCGTTTCGGCATCCAGTTCGTTTTGCAGACCGGGGTCTGCATAGGTATCCTGTTCGGGCAAAGCCCAGCCGGCGCCAGGTTTGTAGCCCTCGCACCACCAGCCGTCGAGCACGGAAAAGTTCATCACGCCATTCATCACGGCCTTCATGCCGCTGGTGCCGCTGGCCTCTTTAGGCCGGGTGGGGTTGTTGAGCCAGATGTCGACACCCTGTACCAGCAACTTGGCCATTTCCATGCCGTAGTTTTCCAGAAAGATCACCTTGCCTTTGAAGTCGGGGTTGGTGGTAGTATTGTAGATAAAGCGGATAAATTCCTGTCCGCCTTGATCCGCAGGGTGGGCTTTCCCGGCAAAGAGGAACAAGACAGGCCGGTCGGCGTTATTTACGATCTCGGCAAGACGTTCTTCGTTGGAAAACAGCAGCGTCGCGCGTTTGTAGGTCGCAAAACGGCGGGCAAAGCCGATCACCAGGGCATCTTCCCGGATCGCATTAATGATCTCGAAAATAGTGCGGGGGTTTTCTCCCCGTCGGGTAAAGTCTTCCCGGAGGTGCCGGCGTACCCAGTCGAGCAGCCGTTTTTTCAGGGTTTGGCGGATCGACATGATCGATTCACCCGGCACCTGGCGTATCTTTTCCCAATAGGCATGGTTGGTCTGGTCGTCCCAAAAGCCTTTCCCGAAGGTCTTGAGGTACAGCTGCAACCATTCACCGGCTACCCAGGTCGGGAAATGCACCCCATTGGTAACGTACCCAACGTGGAGTTCCTCGTGGTTGTATTCCGGGTAGAGTTCGTTGAACATCTTCTGGCTGACAGCACCATGCAAGCGGCTGACACCGTTGACTTCCTGTGAGGTGCGGATGGCCAGGTGGCTCATGGAGAACAACTCCTGCTCGTCATCCGCATGGATCCGTCCGAAGGCAACCAGGTCCTCCCAGGAAATATCCAGTGCATACGTAAACTCAAACAGGTAATCACGCAGCAGGGATTCCGGAAACGCGTCGTGTCCGGCCGGTACCGGCGTATGGGTGGTAAAGAGTTGGGTTGCCCGCACGATCTCCAGTGCCTGTTCGTAGGGCAGCTGCTTGCTTTGCAGGTAGTTGCGAAGTCTTTCCAGGCCCAGGAAGGCTGCATGTCCTTCGTTGAGGTGATACAGGTCGGGGTCTATTTTCATGGCTTTCAGGGCGCGGACACCACCGATGCCGAGCAGGATCTCCTGCCGCAGCCGGTTTTCCGTATCACCGCCGTATAACTGGTGGGAAATTGACCGGTCTTCCCAGGTATTGTCGTCGATGTCCGTATCGAGCAGGTAGAGGGGGATCCGGCCGACATTTAGTTGCCAGACCTTGGCCCAAACCGTGCGGCCGGCAAAATTGACGTGTACCTTGATCCACTCGTCGTGCTCGTCCCGTACCGGTTGAACAGGCAGTTGGGTGAATTTGGCGGCATCCAGCTGGTGGATCTGCTCGCCATGGAGGGAGATCAGTTGCTGAAAATAGCCATAGCGGTAAAGCAGGCCAACTGCGATCAAATTCACGTTGCGGTCGCTGGCTTCCTTCAGGTAATCACCGGCCAGTACACCCAGGCCGCCGGAATACAGGCGAACACTCTGATGCAGGCCGTATTCCATACAGAAATAGCCGATCTGGGGTTGGCCCTTTTCGGGGCTGACGCCAAGGTATACCTTGAAATCGTTGTATACGCTCTTTAGCCGTGCCGTGAATTCTTTATTTTTCAGGAGCTCGCTGGCCTTTTCGATGCTGAGTTCATCCAGTAATGCCAACGGGTTGTAGTTGCTTTTTTCAAAGAGTTCCGGATCAATAGAACGGAAGAGTTCGATCGCATCGTGGTTCCACGACCACCAGAGATTCGAAGCGAGCTCATGCAGTGGGGCCAGGCCTTCCGGAAGTTTGGGTTCGATAAAAATGCGCTTCAGTTTTGCGCCATTTTCAGTCAGGTTACCAACCATATGATGGACTTGAGTCATTTTTTTATGTTTAGGCGGTTTTTACGAGTTATTTGCGTGATTGGCCGGCAGCTGTTTCCTTTGTTGTTGTATTCCGTACAACTCAGATTGGCCGGCTGGCAAAAATACGGTGAATTCTGATAGGTTCGTGTAAAAACGACAAAAAGCGGGTGGCTCCCGGCTTTGTCGGGGAGTGCCGGCATGTGTAATATTTTTTAAATAGGTTGAAAATCAACATATTGTACTTGTTTTAAAAAATGCCTGCTTTACAACAGGCCGGTATTGCCGCCGTTTAGTAGTTACCCTTTTCTTTTACACCTAAATGAACTGTCTGACCGGTATGGATATTACAATAACGATGAAGAAAATAGTTGGTTTTGGGTTTGTGCTCGGGTTGCTGTTTTCCTGTGGGAATCCGGCGCCGGAACCCGCTGCCTCTGCCGCCCAATCCGACACGGTCACGGCCCGCGAAACGCCTGCCCGACCCAGAACAATTGCACCACCGGCAATGCAGACGCTGCGTGGCATGTACTACCAGGAAGGTACCCGTGCCTATTTTTATGATTGTACATCAGCTACTACCCTGCCGGTCGGCAGCCAGCCCCCGGAGGCTAACACCCTGTACCGGGAGGTCTGTCAGCCAACGCCCTATCCGGGTGAGCCGGTGTATGCCGTGGTGGAGGCGCTGGTACGGCCTGCTACAGCCGGCACACCCGAAACTGTGGATATTCTGCATTTTGATACCTGTGTGGCGCGTACGATGTACACTGCCTGCAGGCCTTACGACTATTGGTGCATTGGTACAGAGCCCTACTGGGGGGTGGTGATCTCTGAAAAAGAGGGGCGGATCTCCTTCAAGCGCATGGGCGACGAGGTTGGCCTGGCGATGGATTGGAAGGCGCCCCGCACTATCGACGGCACCAGAGTTTACGAGACGCGTGATCCGGCCAGTGGGGCGCTGTTCAGGGTGGCGGTTCGCCCGGAATCCTGTTCGGATGGCATGTCGGACCGCGTGTATACCCATTCGGTTGAAATTGACTGGAACGGCGAGAAATTGCGCGGCTGTGCAGTCCGGTATGGAAATGTGCCGGCCCGGGAGTGAATATACAGGCAGCGCGTATTCCGGCTGCACCATTTATTGTCCCTGTTCAGGGCATGTTTACCATGGAACAACCGAATTTATCACTATCCAAAATATTGATCGCAGCCGGAGTGCTGCTGATCGTGCTTGGCGTGCTTGCCTGGGCGCTACAGGGCAGGCTGGGATGGCTGGGGCGTTTGCCCGGGGATATCCGGATCGAACGGGAGCATTTCCGGTTTTACTTTCCGGTTACGACTATGATCCTGTTGAGCCTGATCCTGAGCGGATTAATCCGCCTGGTGCGCTGGTTATGGCCCTGATCCGGTCCACTAAAAGGCTGTGAAAATACCCGTTAAAAGAAAACCCTTTAGGGCTTTGCACTTACGGGTAAAAACCCTACTTTTGCACCCGCTTTAGGCAAACGTTCTTTTATTTTTTCACAAGTATCTGAAAATGAGACATTACGAAGTCACCTTCATCGTAGATCCAGTGCTGTCGGGCGATGAAGTCAAATCGACAGCAGAACAAATCCAGGCCGAGATCAAAAACGCCGGCGCCAATATTGTGGCGGTGGATGAAATGGGTCTCCGCCAACTGGCCTACCAGATCAAAAAGCGTTCGAGTGGTGTATACCACTGCATCGAATTCAGCTGCGAAAGCGCCGAATGGCTGAGCAAGTTCGAACTGGGCCTCAAACGTAACGAGCGTTTACTCCGCTTCCTGACTGTTAAGTTGGACAAGTATGGCGTGAAGTACAACGACGACAAGCGCAACGGCCGCATTGGCAAGAAAAAGAAGGAAGAGGCTGCTGCTGCTGTCGCAGTGGAGTCCGTACCCAAACCTGCAGTTGTCGACCTGGATTCGGACGACTCCAAGGGGGATTCCTAATAAACACTTCTGCCAACCTGAACCACATTTTTTCGCTTAAACATTCCTTAGCATATGGCTGCTTCGAGAGAAGACGTAAAATTTCTCAGCAATCCGAAAATCGGGCTGAAACGCAAAAAATATTGCCGCTTTCGCAAATTCGGCATTAAGTATATCGATTACAAAGACCCGGACTTCCTGCTTCAGTTCATTAACGAGCAGGGTAAACTGCTGCCGCGCCGGATCACGGGCAACAGCCTGAAATACCAGCGCCGCGTGGCTACGGCCGTCAAACGTGCCCGTCACCTGGGTATGCTGCCGTTTATCGGCGACTTGCTGAAATAGTCCTGCACCTCAGGGGAGAACGGATAACGGGATGCCCCGGACACAGGACATTACTTAATTACCTTTCAACATTAAAAACAAGACAGAAATGGATATCATTCTGCTCGACTATATTGACAAAGTTGGCGACAAACACGAAGTCGTCAAGGTAAAGAACGGTTATGGCCGTAACTACCTGATCCCGAAAGGGCTGGCGATTGTAGCCAACAAGGCCAATCTCGCCCAACTGGAAGGTCTGAAAAAGCAGGAAGCCAAGAAAGAGGCTGCCAAGATCGGAACCTACCAGGCATATGCCGATAAAATTTCCAAAGCTACGCTGAAGATTGAAGCTAAAGCCGGTGAAAGTGGTCGTCTTTTTGGCTCCGTAACTGCCCAGAACCTGATCGATGCGATCAAGGAGCAGTTGGACCTGGAAATCGAAAAACGCCATATCCAGATGCCGGAAGAGGTGAAAGAAATCGGAAGCTATGAGGCTACGGTCAAATTCCATGATGATGTCGTGACCACAGCAAAGTTTGATGTGGTTCGGGACAAGGATGTCCAGACCGGCGGTACAAAAGCCGAAGAACCTAAAGTTGAAGCCGCAGCTGCTGAGGTTGCAGAAGCTGTCGAAGAGGCCGCGCCTGAAGTAGTAGAGGAAGTGGCTGAAGCAGCTGCCGATACTACCGAAGACGCTGTTGCCGAGGCTGAAACAACAGAAGAAGCCGACGATTCTGAAAAAGCCTGATCGTCAGGCGCTTTTGGGGATTAACAATATTTAAAAGGTAAAACCAGTCATGTTGTGCTGGTTTTACCTTTTTTTGTTGGCACAAACAGCGGGTATGGGCCGGGCGTATTACTGGTACAGCAGTAATACCGGTGCCCTCAGGGCAAGTTGATCCGGACAAGAGGATGCCAGTCCACCCAGCTGCGTTTGGAATTGAATATTGTGGATCCGTTTTTATTGCTTCTGGCAGTGTTACCCGGCTTGCTCATCAGCTACGGGATTTTTCGGGTGGACAAGTACGAGCGCGAGCCGCTGGTTCCGCTGCTTCTCTGTTTTGTGGTGGGAGGAGTTAGTACCTGGCCGGTGGTTGCCTTGCAAGGCTGGATGCTTACCTGGATCGGCAAGCCACCGCTGGATCTGCTACAGACCTTTATGCTATCCTTTGGGGCACTCGCTTTTACCGAAGAAACGGTCAAGTTCGCGCTCCTGTTGCTACTGGCTTATCCGTATCGTTTTTTCAATGAACCGCTCGATGGGATCGTGTATGCTGTTCTGATCGCAATGGGGTTTGCCACGCTTGAAAATGTGGTATATACCGATCGGTTTGGCCTGCAAACCGGCTTGCTGCGCGCCCTGACGGCCGTACCCGCCCATCTGGCCTTCGCGATCGTGCAAGGGTATTACGTCGGCCTTGCCCGATTTGATGCAGCCCGGGAATCCCGGCTGTTTGCCCGCGGCCTGGGCTTGTCTATCCTGTTGCATGGTATTTACGATATGTTGATTACACAGGACCTGTCGCGCTGGTTGGTGGTGCTGGGTATCATTGCGCTGTATATGAGCTTGTTTTATTGTGGGCGGTTGGTCCAGGATCACCAGGAACACTCTCCTTTCCGTTGAGAATAAGAAGCAGGTCCGGAGGGCCGTTTAACACGGTGTTGGGGTCATGTACATCTGCTTTACCTTTACATGGGTAAATTTGACCCTTTGAAGGACTTTTCTATGCAACATCAGGACTTGCCGTATCGCGTTTTCGGAATCCGGCATCACGGGCCGGGTTCAGCCCGAAGTCTGGTGCAAGCCCTGGAAGAGTATCAGCCTGACCTGATCCTGGTGGAAGGGCCGCCTGATGCGGAGGCGCTGCTAGACCTGGCCTCTGCTCCGGATATGGTCCCCCCGGTAGCGCTGCTGGTTTATAACCCTAAAAACCTGCGGCAAGCCTCGTTTTTCCCGTTTGCGGAGTTTTCGCCCGAATGGCAGGCGATCCAGTTTGGGAACAGGATGGGTATCCCGGTCCGTTTTATGGATCTGCCCATGCAGGTGGCATTTGGACTCCAGGCTACGGAGGCAGATATCCCGCAACTCATCCTGGACCTGCCGGAGGAGCATTCTGGCCCGGATTCCGGTATTACAGCTGATCCGTTCGCCGCCATTGCCCGGCTTGCCGGATATGCCGATCCGGAGCGTTGGTGGGAGGCGACCTTTGAACGGAGGCTCCACCGGGATGATCCTGCTACAGATGTATTCACCACTGTATTGGAACTGATGGAAGCCCTTCGGGCATCCAAATCGGATGCCGGCGCGGAGGAGTCCGGCGAAACGCTATTGCGGGAGGCATTTATGCGGCAAACCCTCAGGCAAGCCCTGAAAAGCGGGAACGGGCAGGTGGCGGTGATTTGTGGCGCCTGGCATGCGCCGGC
>SBHD01000042.1 GCA_006226345.1 Bacteroidota bacterium
GCTGGCAATCGGCTTTCTTTACCGAAACCCTGTCGGACCACGGCATCCTGCCCTGGCACTTGCAACGGATGCAAAACAGCCTGACTGCAGCCTTCCGCCAGGGTGACAGCAAACGCATCCTGCGCCTGAGTGCCGATATGGGACACTATATCGGCGACGCACACGTGCCCCTGCACACCACCAGCAATTACAACGGCCAGAAAACCGGTCAGGTCGGTATACATGGTTTTTGGGAAAGCCGCATCCCTGAGCTGTTTGCTGACGAACAATATGATTATTTCGTAGGCAAACCGGAATACCTGGCCAATCCGCGCGAAACCTTCTGGGAAATCGTGCTGGCCAGCCATGAACGGGTCGACAGTGTCCTTGACCTGGAACGCCTGATGCGGCTCCGGTTCCCGCAAGACCGGCAAATGTGCCCGGATATGCGCAACGGGGTAGTCATTATCGCCCCCTGCCGGGACTTTGCAGCAGCCTACCAGCAGGCCATGGACGGCATGGTTGAACGCCGCATGCGGTCGGCCATTCACTTCGTCGCGAGTGCCTGGTATACCGCCTGGGTCGATGCCGGACAACCGGACCTGGGCAGACTCGATCAGCCCGCTATTACCGAGGCTGAACAACAGGAAACCGATGCACTGCAACTGCAGTATCGTCAGGGCCGGATCAAGGGCCGCCCGGAAGAACACTGATAAGGACCTGCCATCCTTTATAAATAACACACCTGGATCCGGAAAGTGATTTGGGTTATGCACAATAAGATCGCAATGGTAAAAACGGTTCGGCAATTAGCACTTTGGCATAGTTTATTTTTGGTCGCTCTGCCGGTGTGGCTCAACGGGCAGAACCTGGTCTTCAATCCCGGATTTGAACAACACAAGCCCAATGCGGATGTAGTGGCCTGCCAGTTTATGGACTATTCGGCCAATTTTACGGCAACTTTGGAGGGCTGGAACACCTTTAGCGGGCTGACACCCGACGTCCACCGGGCTGCCGACAATTGCCCGTTATTGCCGGAGACGCATGGCGGCACGTTCTGTGCCGGGCTGATCCACTACCTGCCGGCGACGGATATCGGTCAGCGGAGCGACTACCATGAAGTGATCCAGGGAAGCCTGCGCCGCCCACTCCGGCCCGGCCGGCGGTACCGCCTGGAGATCTGGGTGCGGGAAGATCCGGCACTGATGCAACGGCACCTGCGGGAAGTTTACGCACCCAACACCCCGGTACAACCGGTACGGGCCGGGAATCTGGGCTTTTGCTTCCTGGTCCGGCCACTGTCCTCCAACAGTGCATTTTCCCGATTAGTCCATACCTATGACTTGCGCCCCCAGGTCAATTTTTCCGACGTCATTGCGACCGACGGAGCATGGGTCAAACTGACTGCGACCTTTGTGCCGGACCAGCCTTTCCAGTATTTCCTGGTCGGTAATTTTTTTACCACTGCTGAAACCCCCACGGACCTGTCCCCGAAGCAGAACAGCCTGATCAGCGCTGCAAACGACAAGATCGGTACGCCGCCGGATCGCACCAAGCGGGTGGCCTATCTGTGCCTGGACGACCTCAGCCTGATCGAAGCACCGGAGCAGGAGCCGGATACCATCAGCCTGGAAAAGCAGCTATTGTTGCGAAAGCGGATCACTTTCAGCGCCGGCGTCCTGTTTGATTCAGGGGAAGCGCAATTGCGGGAAGAGGCCTTACCCGAACTGGACCAGGTCGTGCAGTTTATGGAAAAATACCCAGATGCCCGGATCGGGATTGCCGGCCACACGGATGACGTTGGTTCGGAGGCTTATAACCAGAACCTCTCAGAACGTCGTGCACAAGCCGTTTACCAGTACCTGATTGGCAGGGGAGCCCCTCCCGAACGGCTCGACTGGAAAGGGTTTGGTGAAGGCAGGCCGGTTGCAGATAATGCTACCGAAAGTGGCAGGCAACAAAACCGCCGGGTGGAATGCCTGCTGCTCCGTTAGGCATTCATCGGAGACATACCGCAAAAGCCGTTTCTTTGTGAACGAAATGGCAAAGATCCTACTTCTAGAAACCGCTACGGAGATCTGCTCGACCGGTATCAGCATCGACGGCACCCTGGTTGCCCTGGCTGAAGAGACCGAACAGCCCAAACATGCCGAACGCCTGACCTTGCTCATTCAGGATTGCACCCGGCAGGCTGGGCTGACCCTGGCCGACCTGGATGCTGTGGCGATCAGCGGCGGGCCGGGCTCCTACACTGCCCTGCGCGTCGGAACTTCCGTTGCCAAAGGCATCTGTTATGCCCTGGACAAACCCCTCATTGCTGTCGATACCCTGCTGGCCCTTGCGGATGCCAGCCTGACCAATCTGCCCCCGGGGAACGCTACACCGGTATTGGCCATGCCGATGCTGGATGCCCGGCGCAGGGAGGTGTGGACTGCCGTGTTTAATGCCGGCAGAAGGGCGGTCGTGCCGGCACAACCACTTGTTTTAGAACACGATTTGTTTGAAAAATTCATGCAAGATGTTCCACAGTTCACCCCCGGCACCAGGCTCGTTGTCTCAGGGAACGGTGCAATAAAATTGGAAAGCGTACCGATTCCGGAGGGAGTGGTTTTTAGCCCGGTCCGAACCTGTTCGGTCCGGCACTTTCAGGATCTGGCAGAGCGATTTTTTCAACAATCAGATTTTCAAAATATAACATATTACGAGCCTTTTTATATGAAAAGTCCGAATATCACGACGCCGAACAAGCCCCTTTTTTGAGGAAAAATGATAAAAAATGTCAAATTGATAAAAAATCGCTCTATTTTCGTGCTGATAATCAATACTCTTACACCTGAAAATAAAAATTTATACGGATTTTATCTGATTTGAACTGGCACAGTTTTGGGGATAAGAAGATGATCAGACATAAGGATTTTTTATACTTTTAAAACAATTTCTATGAGAAAAACGAAAAACGAGCCTGTTGTCTTGAAGAAGGGGGACCAAGACATCCAGCTCGACTACGCTGAACTGCGCAAGGCAGTTTTGGTATTGCGTGCTGTAAACCACAAACTGCGGCAGCGTATGATCGATCTGTTGGAAGAAAATCAGCGCATGACGGTGACTGATATTTATATCAAATTACGTCTGGAACAAAGTGTTGCCAGCCAGCATCTGGCGATCCTGCGTAAAGCCGGCGTAGTTAAAACCGATCGTCAGGGTAAGTATATTTATTATTCCCTGGATAGTGAGCGATTGTCCCAGATCTCGCGTCTGGTGGAAGAACTGGCCATCTAGCCGGCCCCCTTCAAGCCTGACCAATTGCAATTGATCCGTTTTTTTTCAATCGAACTTACACACGATAACTGCATGCATCCTCAGTTGAGTATGCATGCAGTATTATTTTATGGCGTTTGTTTGGTAAGGCCGGCCAGAAAAGTGCATATTAGCTGAGTACACCCTATAGCTGCATGCGCGCATGC
>SBHD01000339.1 GCA_006226345.1 Bacteroidota bacterium
CGCGAATACCCTACGGTCTTTAAGGAGTTTGTAACGCAGAGCAGGGGCAAAAAGGGCGGTCAGAAACGGTTATAATAATCTTGTCAGAGAACTTAACCCGGCAGGCATTTCAGCAGGAGTACAACATGCTGCCATCCGGTGGCTAACCTGTACTCCCCCGCATGATCCTTTCCAACTGCAGCGCTCCACGCTTCCCCGCGGTTATACATTTTTTATCTTTGGACCTGCTGCGCGCATGCCAGGTATTTTACCGGTAGGCCGAAAACCGGTTTTTCCCCATATTTACCGCCGGTAATGCCCCAAGTGCCGGCCATGCCCTGAGTTGCTGTCCACTTTTTATACAAAACATACCGAAATGAAAACCCGCACCGCATTGCTGTTTACCTGTTTGGCTACGCTACTCGCTTCTGTTCCGGCACTGGCGCAGACAGACAGCATCACACCCCAGCCTTATGACAATATTTTCGCCCGCCTGCAACAATACGACCCGCTGTATGTCATCATTGAAGCGGATCTCCGGGCACTAAAAAAAGCCCGGGAGGACGAAGCCTGGCAACACGCCACTTTCATGATCATGGACGGCGATTCGGTTGCCTACTCCCAACCGATCCAGGTGGCTGCCCGGGGGAAGATGCGCAAAAAAACCTGCGATATCCCGCCGATCAAGATCCGTTTTTTTGAAGAAAAACCCGACAACGACAGCATTGCCGACATCAACGAACTGAAGCTGGTCGTCAATTGCCGGAATACGGAAGAAGACGAACAGCTGGTCCTGCGCGAAAACTTCGCCTACCAGCTGTATAATATGCTGACGGAAGAGAGTTTCCGGGTAAAATCCGTGTATCTCACAATAAAAGAACCCGGCCGGAAACGCAATTCCCTGGAAACAAAGGCCTTTTTTATCGAAAGCCAGCAGGAGTTGGCCGCCCGGCTCGGCGCCAGGGCCCTGAAATCCCGGATCTTCAGCCCCAAACGGATCGATTCACTAGCCTATACCCGCATGAGCCTGTTCCAGTTTATGATCGGCAATACAGACTGGGGCTCCTATACGCGGCACAACGTCAAGGTGATTGCCTACCCCAGTGGCCGGATGGTAGTGGTCCCGTACGATTTTGACTATTCCGGACTCGTTAGCGCCGATTATGCCATACCTTCTCCCGACTCCAAGATCGAAAATGTGCGGGAGCGCTACTACCTCGGACTCTGCCATAGCGACAGCCTGTACCAGCAGGCTTTCCGCGAATTCATCTCAAAAAAAGAGCAGATCCTGGCAGCCTGTAAGGAATACCCCGGGTTTACCTATACAACCCAGGAAGATACCTATGTCTACCTGAATGAATTTTTCCGCATCCTGGATGATCCCGAAAAAACCCGCAAGGAAATACTCGAACACTGCGGCATCCGCCTAAAAAAAGACTAACCGCAATGGAAGACTGGCAACTCGATTTTGAATGGCTGCAGGTGCAACACCAGGTGAAGGACGCCATGCGTAAGGACAGCCTGCCCGACCTGAATACAGTGTTGTTTCTCATCGGCATTCAGGAGCTGGGGCGGTGGCGCCGGGATTTCACCAAAGAGGAAAAACAGGACCTGATGCATATCGGCGTTTGCTGCCTGCTGAGCTACGAGGGATATTACGAGTTTGCCGGTCGTGACGAGGACGGCTGGCCACACTGGCGCCAGGTGCGGGAAATCCCGGTGCAATCGGTAGCCGACCAGGAAAAATTCCTGAAGGCCAAGGCGATACAATACTTCAAAGAAATGAATGCGGAAGCGCCGGACCAACAGTAGCCTGCAAATTGCCACGTATGAACCTGAAATCAAGCATCGGCCTCCTGCTGCTCCTGTTGCTGGGCACAACTGCCTGCCGGCACCAACCGGCTGTCGTCCGGATACAAACCGATATGGGCCTGATCCGGGTCAGGCTTTTCGACGACACCCCCCTGCATCGTGACAATTTCCTGAAATTGGCAGAAACCGGGTTTTACGACAGCCTGTTGTTTCACCGGGTGATCCGTGGCTTCATGATCCAGGGAGGCGATCCGGACTCGAAACACGCACCTGCCGGCGTGTTGCTGGGCGCCGGGGGCCCGGGTTATACCCTCCCGGCCGAGATTAAAAGGCCTTTTGTACACGGCGCACTGGCTGCCGCCCGGCTTTCCGACAAGACCAACCCCGAACGCGCCTCGAACGGCTCCCAGTTTTTTATTGTGGACGGACGCCCCCAGACCGATCAAAGCCTGGATGGCTGGGAAAAACGTTTCCGGATGAAACTGGATGCTAAACGGCGTGCCCTGTATAAGGAAAAAGGCGGGGTGCCCCAGTTGGAAGGACAGTACACCGTGTTCGGCGAAGTGATCGAAGGCCTGGATGTCCTCGACCAGATCGCTGCCGTGCCCCGCGATGCCAATGACCGCCCCCTGCATGATATCCGGATGTGGGTGACGGTCGAATGATATCGCGGGACAGGTATTGTCCGCTCATTTATCCGTAAAGAACTTCCGGCTTTTCTCCCCGGCAAACTTTTCCCGGTTAAAGGCATCCGACTGCCCTTTTGGAATAGACAGGGAGGCCCAGCCTTCCCCGGCCAGCAACCGGCAGAGGTAGACCAGCTGCCCGATATGA
The DNA here is from genome assembly GCA_006226345.1 of Bacteroidota bacterium. Taxonomy (GTDB): domain Bacteria; phylum Bacteroidota; class Bacteroidia; order Chitinophagales; family Saprospiraceae; genus M3007. Next base: position 2,626 of record SBHD01000339.1, read on the forward strand.
TACGCATAGTGTGCCAGTTGCCGGTTCAGGGCTTCCAGCACCGTATGGCCCTGGTTGCGGATGTAAACGATCCGCTCCAGGTCGGATGCTTGTAATGGATCGATGGCTGCAAACAGGCAGTCCCAGCCGGATTCCCAATCGGCCAGGAGCGCAGCCTTGTCCGCATATACTTCCTCAAATTCAGCATCGCGGTTACGCCAGCTTTTTTCGCCGTCGCTGGTCAGGAAATCGGTAAACCGGCTGCGCATATTCCCGCTCAGGTGCCGGACGAGCAGGCTGATGCTGTTACTGCCGGGGCCCGGCTCCCAGCTGATCTGCTCGTCCGTAACCTGGGCAAGCGCTTTTTCGCCTAGGTCGCGGTAATACCGGAACAGGCTTAGGGTACATTGAAGATAGTTGTCTGTTACAGGCATGGTGTAATTGTTAAAGAGCGTATTTGGGGCGAACCTGTCGGTATAAATCGCAAAAGGATGACGCCGCGGTTATGAAGGCCCTGTGCGCTTGGGCTGAGGGTAATATTACAAAAAGTGTGTCAAGCAAAACCTTGACACACTTTTTGTAACAGTCTCCTTGAAAAACCCCTCCCCAATAAAATTAAAAAATCAAAATCTATTCGAGTATGTCTAAAACTCAGTCAGGAAAGGAGTTTGTTTTTTAACTGAATAAAAAAGATCAGTCCTGAATGCATCGGACACAAATGCCATCATTAAACAAAAGGCCTCCATTTTTCAATTCATAAGATTCATGACGTAGGTATCGGGCATCACCTTTATTTAAAGGGTCAGAATCATCAACCTCACTTGACCACCA
>SBHD01000140.1 GCA_006226345.1 Bacteroidota bacterium
TGTTGCAATCCCTGTTGCAATCCCTGTTTTTTAGCTTCTTCTTCCAGCAGTTCCAGAATTCCCATTTTAGTGCGGCTTGGATGAATTATTAATTCGAATGTGTCGTACAGGTCCGAATGATCAAATTTCGTGTAATACTTAATGAAATGCAAGAGTTTCCGGATCCGTTGGCGCGGGAATCCCCGATCCAGCAGATTTTTTACCAGATGCGTTTTGAAGATCAGCCGGTCTTCATCATTCCTGGTTTGCCGTTGCAAACCATGCCAGACGGTCGCTAAAACCAGGGCAAACGGATTATCTGAAGACTCCAGTGTGGTGATATCCTGGTCAAGGATCTTACAGGTTTGAAAGGTAAAATGCACGGATGTTCCCATAAACGAATAACCGTATTCCCGTGGGTGGTACCGGGGATGGGGATCCGCCAGTATGGCTATTGCCGTCACGGGTTTATGGTACCGATCACGGATCCGGTACTGGTAGACGTACATTCGTTCAGCGAAATGCCGGTCGCGATAGGCCTGTACTTCGATGTGCAGGATAAACCATTGTTCGGAACCATCTTTTAGCCATACTTTTGCCAACTTGTCCACGTACCGGTTGGGCGAAGTGGATTCCGGATAGATATTGGGCAGTTCCTGATCCAGGAACTCAAATCCACGGGTAAGGTCGATCCGATCCAGAAATGGTTGATAGAACCAACGCAGGAAATCCTCAAATAAATCTTCAAGAATGGCTTTCCAAAGTTGATCCTGGGTTACATTTATCATAAGAGTACGTCAATAAACGTGACTCTGGCTGTCAGGACGGGCGCTCAAAAATAAAATAAAAGTTTTGCATCAAAAACAATTTATGTTAAAATTTTAATGCCGGCCTAATCTTGCTATTTTTGCCTTAGGGTGTGTCTGAAAAATATTCACCAGGCTGAAAACGCACCCTTTGGAACCTGCCCTGCGTGTCTTTTTCGGTCAATAATCACCACTATTCCCCGAAAAAGAACACTTGTTCAGAACCCAAATGCTGCGTTTTCAACTCTGGCAATATTTTTCAGACACACCCTAACCTCCTTAACCACACTGACCAGACTCCCATGTCCCACTATCTTGATCAACTCAACGATGTCCAACGGGCGGCCGTGACCACAACGAAAGGTCCTGTGCTGGTCATTGCGGGTCCCGGCTCTGGGAAAACACGGGTACTTACATTCCGGATCGCGCATTTGCTGGAACAGGGGGTGCCGCCCTGGCAGATCCTGGCCCTTACCTTTACCAACAAGGCAGCCCGGGAAATGAAAGAACGTATCGAAAGTGTGGTCGGGCCTAAGGCACAACAGGTGTGGGCGGGCACCTTCCACTCGGTATTCGCCCGTATCCTCCGCATGGAAGCAGCCGCAATCGGCTATCCTTCCAACTTTTCGATCTATGATACTGATGATACCATGAGCCTGCTCCGGGCGATCCTGAAAGAAATGAACCTGGATGCCCAGGTTTACAGTCCCGGCGCTATCCGCTCGCGTATCTCCCTTGCCAAAAGCAACCTGGTCACCCCGAAAGCTTACCGGGAAAATGCCGAAATGCTGCAACAGGACCGGCAGGCCAAACGGCCCTATACCGTCGATATTTACGAAAAGTATATGGCGCGTTGCAAACGCTCCGGCGCGATGGATTTTGATGATCTGCTGCTACAGCTCTACCGCCTGTTGCGCGACCATCCGGAAGTGGCAGCCCGGTACCAGCAGAAATTCCAGTACGTACACGTCGATGAATTCCAGGACACCAACTTCCTCCAGTACGCCATTCTCCGGCGGCTGGTTAAATACCCTGGCAGCCCGGAAAATGTATTTGCCGTCGGAGACGATGCACAGAGCATTTACGCCTTCCGGGGCGCCACGATCGACAATATCCTCGACTTTGAAAAGGATTATCCGGCTTTGAAGACCTTCAAGCTGGAACAAAACTACCGCAGTACCCACCATATCGTCTCAGCGGCCAATGAAGTCATCTCCTTTAATCGCCGCCAGCTGAAAAAGACGATCTGGACAGATCGCGAGGAACGAGCCAGGATCAAGTTGGTCAAGTGCCTGACCGACGATGAGGAAGGGCGGCGGGTAGCCGATCTGATCCTGGAACAAAAGCACCGGCACCATTTGCCCAATGCGGATATTGCCATCCTGTACCGTACAAACGCACAAAGCCGCAAATTTGAAGAACACCTCCGCCGGCTCAATTTGCCCTACCGGGTTTTTGGCGGGCTCTCGTTCTATCAGCGGAAGGAGGTTAAAGACTTTGTCGCATACCTCCGGCTGGCGGTCAACCCAAGCGATGACGAAGCCCTGCGACGGGTGATCAACTATCCGGCCCGGGGCATCAGTGCTGCAACGGTGGACAAGATCAGCCAGGTGGCCGGTACCCGTGAGATCACGATGTGGGACGCCATGCTGCTGGTCGATGTGAATGAACGTGCCCGCAAAGCGATCGCTACCTTCCGGGGGATGGTGGAAAAATGGCAGCAACGGGTGCCTGCCGAACCGGCCTATAACCTGGCATCCGATATCCTGCGCCTGTCCGGATTGCTAAACGTACTGAAGAACGATACCAGCCCCGAAGGGATCGGCAGGCTGGAGAACGTAAACGCCGTGCTGGATGCCATCAGCGAATTCACCGACAGCGTTGCAGCTGCTGAACTGACGAACGACCCGGATAATACCATCTCTACCGATCGCTCCCTGGCTGCCTACCTGCAAACGATCACCCTGCTGACCGACGCCGACCAGGATACCGATCAACGCGACTTTATCACCCTGATGAGTGCACACTCCGCCAAAGGCCTGGAGTTTAAAAGTGTATTTGTCACCGGGTTGGAAGAAAACCTTTTCCCGTCGTTCATGTCGCTGGATGATCCCAATGGCCTGGATGAGGAGCGCCGCCTGTTTTACGTCGCTATTACGCGTGCAAAAGAACTGTTGACGGTATCTTATGCCCAGAACCGCTATCGCTACGGACAGATCCGTACCAGCGAGCCCTCGCGGTTCCTGGATGAGATCGATACCCAGCACTTTGACCTTATAGGCGGTATTGGCACGGCCCGTCAGGCGACTCCACAGCCGGTCGCTAACCCCAGGGCAAGTGTGTCCGGTTATTTTGCCAAACCCCAGGCACGCCAACAGACCCGGACACCAGTTGCCGTACCCGCTGATTTCAAACCGTCGCCTCCGGAGGCAATCGTGAATGGGGTTACGGTCCTGCACCTGAAATTTGGAAAGGGTCTGGTCAAAAATGTAGAAGGGCCGCAGGGCAATAAGGTTGCTACTATACAATTTAAAGGCGATGACCTGCCGGAACGCCGGATCGTGTTGCGTTTTGCCAAGTTACAGGTGGTGGAAGGATAAAAAAACGCGAAGGCCGGTATGCCCGACCTTCGCGATATGACTTATCCGGTATCCGGTCTGGATTATTCAGGTTTAAAGGCCGCAAAAAGATCGTTGTTGTTGCGATAATGGCCGCTGCCATTGATCAGCAGCCGGAAAAAGTCAATCAATGGGATGATACCGAAAATACCGAAGATGGTCAGGATGTACCACAAAATGATGATGCCATCGCTGCCTAGATAAACCCGGTGAATGCCAATGCCACCCAGAACAAAGGCCAGAATGGCGGCTACGATACCGTCATTATCCGTTTCTTTACCGAAACGCTGTTTCTTTACTTTTTTGAAAAGGGTTGCTTTTTTCAGGAACCCGGCCTTATTGTGCTTCATACCCTCCAGGTAGGAGTTGTACGATGCAGAAGACTGGTTGACGGGAACTGACTCTACACAGGCTGTTGCCTGCGGTGCCAGGGCTAGCAGAAAAAGGCCGATGAAAAAGAATAAAATCGGGCGCATACAAAGAATGGTTTAAGGTGAACAGATGAATAATATTGCGAATCTAAAGAAACCCTTGCTGAATGTATAGCCACGTAGCATATTATTACGGAGATTTTATGCTACACATATTGCAGGATATCCTTTATTCCCGGGTTTGAGGTAATGCGCCCATCTGCCATTCTTCTCCGCGTTTTTTTACCATGATCCGGTATTCTCCTTCCGGTAATTCAGCAGTTCGGATCGTCCCTCCCCGTTGTTTGCCTTTTCGCCGAACCTTTCCTTCATTGTCCAGTATCTTGATCTCGATCCGTTCTTTTGGCGCTATTCCTCCAACCTGAACCCCGGAGCCTGCGGGCCCGGGCTGGAGATCCATGTCAAAGCGGACTGCGCGGGATTTACCGGCTTTCAGTGCGGCATCTGCCAGCAGCCACTGGTAAGCCTTGGAAAACTCGCGACGCCAGAACCATTCAGAATGCTGCCCGTCGGGCGGTACGGAAAAATAGATGTCCTGGGGCATAAAGCCGGCACTGAGCAGGGCATTTCCCACCTTAATAATGTCAGTTTCTACATAATCGGGCTCGTCCCCGCCGGCCAGAAAATACACCCGGGCCTCCTGCATTTTAGGGTGTGCCACAGCATTTTCTGCCGGAGCATCGCCGGCAAACCAGAAAGCCGGAGAGAAAACCCCGGCCAAACCGAAGATGTCCCTGCGCTCGGAAAATGCGAACATACTGATCAGCCCGCCCATGCTGCTGCCCAGGATGGCTGTCGTTTGCGGGCCGGGTAGGGTGCGGTAGGTAGCATCAATATGAGGCTTGAGTGTTTGCACGAGGAAGTCCAGGTATTTTGCACCCTCTCCTCCGCCATATTCATCATTTACCCAGGGAGAATATTCATCCAGGCGTTTGCTTTCTCCGTTGTCGATACCAACTATGATACAACCGTAGTCCCCCTGATTAAACAGGTCGTTCAGGGTTTCGTCGATGCCCCACTCGCCAAAACTGCTGGTTTGTGCATCAAACAGATTCTGGCCGTCGTGCATGTACAGTACCGGATACCGCTTGTTGGTCAGGGCATAATCGGGTGGCAGGTATACCCAGACCCGGCGGTGGCGATTGAGTTGGGGCATGTAAAAATCGTCGCCCATTATATATACGTTGGGGGCAGCAGTGCCGCCTCCGCCGGGATGCAGGTCTTCCCATCCTTTGATCTGCACCTCAATGGTAGTGGGCTGGCCACTGTAGTCCAGGGTATGATTAGGAACAAAACCGCCAGTGCTGGCACCTTCCACAGTGTTCCAGCCACCGCGGGTGAATTTATACTCCAGCCAGCCCGGGGCAGGGTTCAGGGTGACCGAAAACCGGCCCGGTCCCTGCCGGGTCAGCATATAGGTACTGTCACCGGGATTCCAGTGGTTAAAGTTCCCGACCAGGAACAAGGGTTCCGGTTCTGGTGTATTGGCCGGGATCCCGGTGACCTGAATGGTCAGCTGGGCGAAAAAATGGCCAGGCAGCAGCAACAGCAGCCAGGTTGCCAGACGATAGATGTACATATACCTTTCTGTTTTATGGCGCGAAAGTACAGAAGTTCTGTCCGGTATTAGTACCTGATGTCCAGGGAACGGGATGGCATATGCGGCTCGGTCGTACTCCTCTGTTGTGCAAATAATACTGCACGCCCAGGTTATCTTTCATTGAACATTAGGCACGGTCCATTTCGACACGGTCTATACTGGCCGAAACTGGTCTTCATACTTAATGTGCCGGTAAATCCGCCAGCCCGTAACCCCAAAGGTGAACAGGTAACACGCATATGATACTTTCTGAAGCATGGGGAGCAGCCAGATCTGGTAATTGGTGGTATACAACACTACATTGCCGGCTTCCAGGAGCAGACACAACAGCGCCAGTGCCAGCAGGTCGTAGTACCGGCCCTTCCGAAATTCCAATATGGTCAATAACAGGGCGATCCCGCCTACGGCACAAGCCAGGTGGACGACCGTATCGTGGTAGTCCGTATAGGAAAACACGGCAATACCCATGCTTATTGGTCCAAGGTACTGGATCACTTTTTGTTGGAAATCCCGGAACCGGAACAAGCGGGGGAGGAAGATCCAAATAGCACTCAGGCTGATACAAAGGATCACCCATGCGGCAATAGCAAAGGGCCGGCCCGGATTGTCGGCGCCGTTTTTTGCTGTCAGGGACATGAGGTCGCACCAGTAATTGTACCGCAAACTAAAACCTTCGGACACCCTGCTGGTATTCGAGCCGCCCGGATACAAAACAGCTGCCACCACATATAGCAGCAAAAACAAACTGATCCCATAGAGCGGGATCAAGAATTTATCCACCCGTATCCTCACGCCCGCAAGATGAACGGACATCCTGAATCCGGAAACGACCGGAGTCACCCGGTGCTATGAAACTGGTCAGCGGGCAGGGTAGGGCAGGCCGGCATCGGGGATCTGCGGCATTGGACAGACATCGCGTACCGAAAAGGAGGATGAAAAAGCAATATGGTCGTTGGAGCATGCCCCAACGACCATGAAAACGCTGTTATTACCGGTCTTTGCACAAAGTCTGCTGGTCAATACATATACTGGATCGTTGCCTGTCCGCCATTCGGATAGGTGATCCGTTTACTGGCGGGCAATCCCCGGGCATCGTACGTGTAGGAGATGGTTGTCGTCTCGGCAGGCCCGGCACCTTGCTGGCGTACGATCCGGCCCGGATTGTTGTACTGCAATTGCAGTTGGGGGATATAGGGCTCGCGCAACATCCAACTGACGGGGTTGAGGCGGTTGTCGAAGTCACTGTAGGTAAGGGTCTCTTCCCACTGATATGTCTGGTTGTCGTCCTGCCGGTAGGTAACCACCTTATTCAGGTTACCCAAGTTATCATAGGTCAGATCATGCCGGAATACCGTTGGGGGATCGTGGGGTTGCCCGTAAACTTTCCAGATCTCCTGTACGATCCGGTCGTTTTGATACAGGTAGATGATCTCTCGTGTAGGCCATGAGTTAATGAAGTTCTCTTCAACCTTTTTTATATGGTTGTTCAGGTAGAAAAACCTTTGGACAAATCCATCCGAACGAAAGACTACTACCGGCCGGTTCAGGCTGTCATATTCAAATGTATAGGTAATCGTATGGATCTGCGTCGGATCGTTCTCTACGAACTGCCATTGGGAGCGCAGTTCTGTCAACTGCCCCAGGGCATTGAATGCCATAGTCTGATGATCAGTCTCTGTTTGTTTCAACTGGCGGACCAGTGCATGTGCCGGAAGAGGATTCGGTAGCTGTTGCTGTGGCGGTTGTGCCGGCGTTTCCACCGGATCTTTTTTACAGGCTGCAGCGCTGGTCAGCAGGACAAGCACCAGGAATATGGATAAAAATGTGTTTTGGTTCATAGCTGGTAATACTAGTCAGGGGCAGCAGGCCGGAATGCCTCGTTTGGGCCGGGCATCCGCCTGCTACCTGTGATTAAATGGTCACTGTACCGGTTGTATGGCTTCTGTTTCCACATCGGTGCGGAGTAACAAGCCGGTAGCCAGGGCGGCGATTACGGTTCGGGTTTCGGCATCCAGGCCGGGTTCGATCCATACGGTGCCTTTGTTTACGGTGGACACTGCTCCAACAGTTTTTCCGTCGAAGCGGAAGGCATGACCATATACGGTCAGGGCATTCATCCATTCGGGCTGCCCTTTTACTTCCCGGATCGCTTCGATCTCCAGGCGGTGGGTGCCGTTTTGAGCAAACCCGGCAGCAGATCTTTCCCGAAGGAAATCGCCATCGGGGTTGTGCAACACAAAGTCCCAATTTGCCTGGCTACCGGCTACATGGATATTTCCGGCAAAAAAATTCCGGTACTCGAGGGGAACACTGAAGAAGTCGCGGACCAACTGCAGCTCAGTACTCTTGAACTTGCTGATACAGGATACGTCGGCCTGCATGTTTTCCGGCCCGTATTGCGTATACCGCAGTTTTTCACTGGCTTTCCGGAAACGGACCCGGAACGGGACATCATACCCTTTCGTCCAGCCGCGCTTTACCTTGTCAGTGTGAAATTCGCCGTAGCGGATGACCTGGCCGATCCGAAAGCCATTCCGGCCTTTTACCGGCATGGCTTCGGCTGTCGCCAATGCGGGGTCAAGGGTGATTTCCGGCGTGCGGCAGGCAAACAATGCTGTCAGAACGAGGGTCAGCACAAACGGATTGGTTTTCATAGCTTAATGTTTATTGTTTTACAATTTTGGCAACCCATATGCGGTCGGCTTCCTGTGCCGTTACCGTATAATGACCGGAAGGCAGGGTGTCGAGGTCAAGTGTCTGAAGGCCGGGCTCTACCCGAACAGCCCGGATCTGCCGGCCTTGGGCGTCGAACAACCGTATCGCTGCCTGTTTTTCCACTTCCAGCTGAATTTGGTCGATAGCAGGGTTGGGGAATACAGTTAACCGCCCGGCAGCCAACGGCACCTGGAATACCGGTGCCAGGCTGTTGTAGTAGTAATATTCCTTGTTGTCGAGTATCCAGGCTGTCTCGTTGTCATCCCAGTATTGGACGGTTACCAGCGCCAGGTTTTCACCGTCGACATATGCATAGGCCTGTTTTTGCTGTATGATGCTTTCATCAAAGTTCACGGTAAGAGACTTTAATACTGTCAACCGGTCGGCATTATCGTATTCATACTGCAGGGCCTGAGCGAGTGTCCAATCGGCTTCCACCTCGTCATACACCAGGGAATAGTGCTCCAGAACAGCGCCGCTGGGGTAGTAAGCATAGGTGTCCCGGTTTTGGGGCAGGTATGTTTGGCCGTCGAACAGGAATGTGGTGACCTCTTTGGGCTGGTGGTTTTGATAAACGAGTGTCGTCATTCCGGAAGGATAATACACGCCGTTGATCACCTGGTAGTTTTCGATCAGGTAGTTATCCCCGTTGGGGTCGTATGAATACAGGTCCTGTTGAAGGAGTGTTGTGCCGAAATAGTCGAACAGAGACTTGCTTTCCAGCAGGCGGTCCTGATCGTCGAAGGTGTTCCAGATGGCGAAAATGCGGCTCCAACTCTGGTTGTCGGCATCCCAAAGCGAGGTGACCAGAGAGTCAACCTGGTTGGGGTCGTCACCGTGTGGAAAGACTTCCACACGGGAGTCCGGCACAAATTCTTGGCTTTCCGGATCCCAGGCTTCGGCCAGAATCTCCACCAGCCGGTCCTGACTGTCGCTGGTCAGGGTATTGCGGCTCTCCGGCACCCAGGCCCCCGATTCGTAGGTATCTACAATTTCGAGGCGCACCTGTGCCTGCGGATATTGGTACACGGTCCGGGACACCGGGGTGCTGTCGGGGCCGGGGAAATACCCGTTGAAGACTTTGGTGGAATCCAGTTGGAGCACGCCCCGGTTGGCAACGGCCTGCCCGGGTGCACCAGCCGGATTGCCGGCATGGTGCAGTACCTGAAGCAGTTTTTGGGTCCAGTCCCGGGCATGGATTTGTACGCCGCGGGGCAGGGGCTGTTGTTGAGCGAAAAGAGGTTTTAGGGCCAGTGTCAGACACAAGCAAAGGAAGATGCGGGTTTTCATACGTAATCTTAGTTAGAATGGATGTTGTAAGGTTCCAAAAGCGTGCGCAGCCGCTGCCGGGCGCGACACAGGCGGCTTTTAATGGTCGTGGCCGTCCAGCCGGTGATCTGGCTGATCTCGGTAATACTTTGTTCGTGAAAGTAGAACAGCTCGATGGCGGTAGTGTCTTTCGGACTGAGCCGGTTGATCGCCTGCCGGAGTGCCTGCCGGGTTTCCTGGCGTTCGAGGGCCAGGCCGTTAATATACAGGTCGTCTTCCCAGTTTTGCAGGACCTCTTCCGGCTGTTCCCAGGCCGGTTGCCGGCGGGCGCGCAACCGGTTGATCGCCTGAGAAGCGGCGATGGTGCACAACCAGGTGCTGAATTTGGCTTCTCTCCGGAAGCCCGGCAACGCACGCAGGGCGCGTAAAAAAGTGTCGTGAATAACCTCCTGGATCATCTCCGGGTCGCTCAGGTACCGGCGGATCACAAACCGCAGCAACGGTTCATGGCGTTGGAGCAGGATATCGCAGGCTTCTGTTCGTCCGGAAAGTACGAGGCAGATCAGTGTTTCATCTGTCAACCCCTTCCAGGAGTGATTGGCTTGGGCATCTTTTTTCATAGCAAAAATGGTGTTTTTGTTTTCCTGCTACAAAGGTGCCCGGGGATGGGTGCATACCCAAAAAGGAGTTACCGAATGCCGGAATTCGGCCGATGAATGCCGGTCCCGGCAACTGGGGGCGATCAGCGCCCCAGCCAGTTCTTGAATTCGGTGATGCGGTCGCCACTGACGAAAACGTCTTCACGGGCCGGCGGCGTCAGTTCGAGTTTGAACTTGTTTTTGAAATGTGTAAGGGCCGTTTGTACCGAAGAAAAGCTGACCAGGTATTGGCGGCTGACCCGAAAAAACTGGTTGGGGTCCAGGAGGGTGATCAACTTATCCAGGCTGAAATCAATCGGTAGGTGTTGCCCTTCACGGGTCACCAGAAAGGTGATCTTTTCCATGGAGTAGAAATAGGCCACTTCGCTCGTTTCGATACTGCGGATCTTGTTCCCGACCGTTATCATAAAGCGGTTTTTATACTCCTGTGCCGGCTGGCTGATAAACTGAAGCAGGGTGTTCAGGTCCGGTTTGGAAAACTGGTCTTTCAGCGCCTTGTACTTGTCCAGTGCAGCGATGAGTTCCACCAGGTTGACCGGTTTTAGCAGATAATCAATACTGTTAACCTTAAATGCCTTGATCATGTATTCGTCATAGGCCGTGGTGAAGATCACCGGCGAGGTAAAGGGCACCAACTCAAAGATCCGGAAACACAGATCGTCTTCCAGGTGGATATCCATAAACACCAGATCGGGCGGATCGTGGCGGCTCAGCCATTCCACCGATTCTTCTACGGAGGGCAGGATGGCCAGCACCCGGATATTGGAGTCGTACTTTTTCAGCATGCCTTCCAATCGCTGCGCAGTGAGGTTCTCGTCTTCAATAATAATGGTATTCATACAAAAGGATTGCTTGTTTTTAGTTGCGTGGAGTGTTTTCCAGTAGTGGAATTTGTACGATATAAGCGCCCTCTTTCGGGCCTGCCCAAACCGGCCGGTCGGTCAGCAGGGCATAGCGGTGTTCTATATTTTCCATACCCATTCCGGTGGAGGGAGCCACTGTCGGCCGGGGTTGCAGGGGGTTGCTGATCTCCAGGGCCGGGCCAGGGGCGACGGCGATCGTTACCCGGAGCGGCGCCTGCATTGACATCCGGTTATGCTTGACAGCATTCTCGACCAGGAGTTGCAGCGTCAGCGGGGCAATCTCGTACTGTTCCTGGATGTCAGCCGGAACATCCAGCAACAGGTCGAATTTGTGCTCAAAACGGATCTTCAACAAAAAGGCATAGGACTGAATAAAATCCAGTTCGGTTTTAAGACTGACCAGGGAGGCATCCCGTTGCTCCAGGATATACCGGTAGGACCGGGATAACTGGTCGATGAACTGCTCCGCCAACGCCGGGCTGGTATGGACGAGCGAGGACAGGATATTGAGGCTGTTAAATAAAAAATGGGGATTCACCTGGCTCCGCAGCAGGGCGATCTCGTTGACCAGCTGCTGTTTCTCCAGGTGCTCTGCCTTGTTTTGGAATAACTCGGAGTGTTTCCGGAAATACAACATGCGGCTCCAGAACCCGATGGCCAGTGCGAGAATGACCAGACCGGCGATCAACAGGATGTTCCGCGTTTGATCTTTCCGGCGGACCTGCTTCACGTAGGACATCTCCAGCTGATGCTTTTCTGCTTCTTTACGGAGGCTGTCGGACAGGATTCGCCGGGAGAACTCCATTTGCTGGAGCTGATCGGCAGTTTCTTCCTTGCGCAGGCTGTCGGACAGCACCATAAAATGTTCATGGTAGGCCAGCGCCTGACCGGTATTGCCCAGTGCCTTGTAGCTGTCGTATAAACATTGACAACTGTTGCGTTCGTGATGGATCGCTCCGATCACCTGACTTTCGTCCAATGCTTTTCGGCACCACCGGATGGCCTGCGTGTGATCCCGGCGGGCCTGGTAAAGCAGGCCCAGGTAGAAATAGGTATTGACCAGGCCGAGCTGATCATCGAGTTCCTGATACAACCGCAGACCTTCCCGGAGGTAATCCAGGGCGGATTCAAACCTGCCCGTCCGCTTGTAAATAAAACCTATGTTGATCAGGGCGGAGGCTATTCCGCGCTGATCGTCGAGTTCCCGGCAGATGCGCAGGCTTTTCTCGTAGAATTCCAGGGCTTGCTCTGGTTTGTTCTGGTCGCTGTATACCGACCCGATGTTGTTATACACGATGCCCAGGCCCCATTTGTCGTCCCTTTCTTCCTGAATGGCCCGGGTTTTCTGATAGTATTCCAGTGCCCGTGGAAAGTCGCCGAGGTCGTTGTAAATGGTGCCGATATTGTTGTAGGCATTTGAAATGCCGTCGGGATTACCGACCGCTTCCTGTATCGCCAGGTCTTTTTGATAGTAGGGGAGCGCCCGTAGTGGATTGCCCTGGTTGCGGTAGATCAGGCCGATATTGTTGTTGATCGCGCCGATACCCTGCCTGTCCCGGTTCTCGTCGAGCAGGGCCAGGCCTTTTTCAAAACATTCGAGCGCGGTCGTATTGTCGCCTTTCAGGTTGTAGACCGATCCGATCACATTCCAGGCTTTGCCCTGCCAGCTTTTATTGCCGGCCTGCCGGGCAAAGTCCAGTTCCTGCCGGGCCAGCAGCAGGGCGGAATCGGGGTCATGGTACATGATGTCCCATGCGACAGCCTGCAGGGCCTTTACCCGGATGGTATCTGCCAGGCCGGTATTCTGCCAGATCTGCCACAGGCTGTCGGTGTTGACCTGGGCGTTTGCAGAAAATGCGAGGCTACAGCATAGGAGCAGCAGGAGTCGGAATTTTACAGATCGTGCAGGCATGGAATACATTTGATTTCAGGTTATGTCAACAGCGGTATTTCCACGATAAATTTTCCGTCCCGCTCCCCGGTTCGGACCGGCCGGTCAGTCAGCAGGGCATAGCGGTTCCGGATGTTTTGCAGGCCGAGTCCGGTAGAACTCGTTGCTGCCGGGCGGGGTTGCAGGTTGTTGCTGATCTCCAGGGTCGGGCCGGTTTTCAACCGGATGACTACAGAGAGGGGCGCCTGTGCAGACATCCGGTTGTGCTTGACCACATTTTCAACCAGGAGCTGGAGGGTTAGCGGGGCGATCTGGTAGCAGTCCTGCTCCGCATCCGGCAGCTCGATCCGCAGGTCGAACTTATGCTCAAAGCGGATCTTCAGGAGAAAGGCATATGACCGGATAAAGTCCAGTTCGGTGCGCAGGCTGACCAGCGAAGCATCCCGTTGTTCGAGGATGTAACGGTAGGAGCGCGACAGCCGGTCGATAAACTGCTCCGACATTGTCGGGTCAATATAGACCAGGGAAGACAGGATATTCAGGCTGTTGAACAGGAAATGCGGGTTGACCTGTGCCCGCAACAGGGCGATCTCGCTCAACAGCTGTTGTTTTTCCAGGTTTTTTGCTTTGTTCTGGAACACCTCGGAGTATCGCCGGAAGTACAGCATCCGGCTCCAGGAGCCGACTGCCAGGGCCAACACGACCAACCCGGCGACGAGGAGGATGTTCCGGGTGCGGTCTTTCTGCCGGACCTTTTCCAGAAAGCGCATTTCAAGCTGGTGTTTTTCGGCTTCGCTGCTCAGGCTGTCAGACAGGAGCCGCTGGTTGAATTCCAGTTGCTGAAGCCGGTCGTTCGTCTCTTCTTGCTGCAGGCTGTCGTCGAGCAGCATATAGCGCTCATGGTAGACCAGGGCCTGGCTGCTGTTGCCGAATGACTTGTAGCTGTCATACAGGCAGGCGCAGGCATTTCGCTCCTGCCGGATGGCGCCGATCGCCTGACTGAGGACCAGGCCTTTCCGGCACCATTTCAGGGCCTGGATATGGTTGTCCTGTATCCCGTATAGTTGACCGAGGTTGAAATAGGTATTGGCCAGTCCGTGTTTATCGTCCAGTTGCTCCTGGATATCCAGCCCTTCCCGGTAGTAGCGGAGGGCCTGGTCGTATTTGCCCTGATCTTTATAAACCAATCCCATATTGAGTAATACGATGGCCAGGCTGCGCCAATCCTGCAGATCCCGGCGGATCTCCAGGCTTTTCTGGTAAGCGATCAGGGCTTCCTCCGGGTTACCAAGGCTGTTGTAGTTCGCACCGATATTATTATACAGGATGCCCAGTCCGTGTTTATATTCCAGCACCCCATAGATTGCTTTTGCTTTTTCGTAGTATTCCAGGGCTTTCCGGTTGTTTTCCTGATCGCTGTAGATATTGCCAATGTTAATATAGGCATTGCCAATGCCTTGCTGATCCTGCATGGCGCGTTGCATGTCGAGGTCCTGCTGGTAGTATTGAAGCGCCAGCGGACCGTTGCCCATATTGCGGTAGATCAGGCCGATATTGTTGAGGATGGCGGCGATCCCTTTTTTATCACCGGCCGCCTTCATGGCCGTCAGGGCATTCTGATAGTGTTCGAGCGCTGCCGGGAAATTGCCTTTCATATCATAGGTAGCGCCTATGACATTCAGGGCTTTGCCCTGCCAGCGGTAGTGACCGGTTTTTCGGGCAAAGTCGAGTTCCTGTTGTGCCAGCAGCCGGGCTGAATCCGGGTTATTGAACACCAACCTCCAGGCCATGGCCTGAATGGCCTTCAGCCTGTTCGTATCGGGTTGGCCGGGATCATTCCAGACCGCCCGCAGGCTATCGGTATCCGTGTGCGCCGTCAGGCGTAGCAGGGAGCAAACAAACAGGAGGAGCAGGCAGGCTTTGC
This sequence comes from Bacteroidota bacterium, assembly GCA_006226345.1. Lineage (GTDB taxonomy): Bacteria > Bacteroidota > Bacteroidia > Chitinophagales > Saprospiraceae > M3007. Next base: position 14,756 of record SBHD01000140.1, read on the forward strand.
GCATGGATCGGCTTGGACAGGTGAAGGTTACCGTAGCAGTGGCACTGTTACTACAAATTCATCGTTTTGGACGCCGGCCACAACCAGATGGTTGGTCAGCAGCGCATAGCGGTGTTCTATATTTTTCAGGCCCATTCCGGTGGAGGTAACGGTTTCTCCCCGGGGGCGGTACTTGTTCCGGATCTCTAGTTTTTCACCCATTTGTTCAATGGCGATGCAGAGCGGTTCCCGTTCCGACATGCGGTTGTGTTTGACCGCATTTTCTACCAGGATCTGTAAGGTCAGGGGCGGGACTTTCCAGGGGGCTGCATTTGCGGGGTCTAAAGTAATTCTTACTTCGAATTTATTTCCAAAGCGGGTTTGTAATAAAAAAGTGTAGGCGCGTAAAAAATCCAGTTCTGTAGTTAGCGGAACGACTTCCGTATTACCCTGTTCGATAATATACCGGTAAGCATGGGAGAGCCGGTCGATGAATGCTTCTGACAAGTCCGGGTTCTTTTTAACCAGCGAGGATAGGATACTCAGGCTGTTAAACAAAAAATGCGGATTGATCTGGCTTTTCAGGGCGTGGAACTGTGCGAGCCGGTTGGCTTTTTCCAATTGCCCGGCCTTAACCTGCACGGCCTCCAGGTTGCCGGTGCTGTACTGATTCGAAATGAGGGTGTACACACAAAGCGACAGGGTGGCAAACTGCCCGTACATTGCCCGCTCGGCATGCCGGTAGTCGGCGATCGGACAGGGCATAGCCAGTGCGTCGTAGAATAACCAGGACGTAAGGTCCAGTACCAGCACAATACCCGTCATGCTGACGACGAAAAACAATACACCGGCCAACAGATTACCCCACCGGATCCCGGTCTTTTGCATATGCCGGAGCCACCGCCGGTGCAACAGATGCTGCACCCGTTCGGCCAGGGCGATCCACATATAGGTGATGCCGGTACTGACCAGATACTGGATCACAAAATCCGGGAAAAAGCGCTGGGTCAGCCCGGTCCAGCTGCTGTCTTCACCGGTGACATACATACCCAGCGGCAGGAAAACCAGCATCAGGCCGGCGGCCATTACGGCCTTGCGATATGAAGGGATCGGGTTAAGCATGTTGGGGCTCCATTACCGGTTTCTCAGCCGGAAGCAGTAAGGGTATACTGACTCGGAAAGTACCGTCTTCGAGCAGGTTCTCTTTTACACCCAGCCCTTCGGGGTGCAGCATCCGGTACCGTTCGGAAAAGGTGCGCCAGTCCGGGCTGCCCATGCTGTGGTCGGGTTCGGACCGCAGTTGGTGCTGAAAGGTCACCAGCAGGGTGTGTGGATCGGCAGTGATCCGGATCGTCATCGGCGACCGGGCCGACATCCGGTTGTTTTTCAGGATGCAATCGATCAGGATCTGCAAGGTCAGGGGGACTAACTGGCTGTTTTGAGCCACCGAAACCGGTACATTGGCCTGAATAAAGCATTTTTGGTTAAACCGGGTTTCGATCAGAAAGGCATACGCCTGCAGAAAGTCCAGTTCCGCCTGCAGTGCGATCAGCGTCCGTTCGCGGTTTTCCAGCATATAGCGGTATGCCCGGGACAGCCGATCGATGAAGCGCTCGGCGGTATCGGCGTTCACCTGCACCAGAGTACTCAGGGTGCTCAGGCTGTTGAACAGAAAATGGGGGTTCACCTGGCTGCGCAGCAGTGTATATTGCATCTCCACGCGGGCTTTCCGGGCTTGTTCAGCACGCAGCGTAGCCTCGCTCGTCCGGTGCAGGATCCGGCGACGGGTCAGCAGATAGTAGACGAGGAGCGACATGATCATATAGTTGGCATAGGTAAATCGCATCGACATCCGGGCATACGGGGTATCGGACATGATGCTCTGGTCGGGGCGGTCGAGGGTGAGCAACTGTAGCCAGTAGATGAACCGGATCGCCAGGTGGTTGGTGGCCAGGTTGGCGGCTGCAAAGGCCGTTACGCCCATGATGTTGGGTATAATGCCGCCTTTGCTGATTATCTCCTCGCCAAACCAGCGTTCGAATTGTTCGTGAATGCGCTCGGCCAGGTACAGCCAGCCGAAAATGATAATTGCGCCGACCAGATATTCGGAGGCTACGATCCCGAAATTTTTACCGAAAACAGCCCGCAATGTCCTGTTTTCGCCATCCAGGTTTACATACAGAATGGCGGTGTAAAAAACGGCGTTGAGCCCGAGGGCCAGCAACAACTTGTTCCGTGTCGAAATGCGGTGCAGCATGGGTATGGCGGCGTAAAATGCCAACCCCAAAAATGTACCTGCCCGGGTTTGTGGTCCAAAACAGAGTTGCCGGTTGCCCGGATCAAACGGATGAATGCCGGAAAAGGGCGGATGAAAAGTGGGTTGATGGATAAGGGTGTTTCATCCCCCTGCCCCCTTCAAAGGGGGAAATATGCTTCGCTGCGCTCCGCATAGTTCGTGATATGTGTGTTGTCAGCGAATGGTTGCTTC
>SBHD01000177.1 GCA_006226345.1 Bacteroidota bacterium
CAGTTTGGTGATCCGGATACTTATCACGGGACCTATTGGTATTATGGCTCTGCAGATAACGGAGGCGTACATACTAATTCAGGTGTGCAGAACAAATGGTTTTATATTCTTACCCAAGGAGAATCCGGTACCAATGATATCGGCAATTCATACAGCGTGACGGGAATAGGCCTGACAAATGCAGCCAACATTGCCTACCGGAATCTGGCGGTCTACCTGACCTCGTCTTCCAATTATGCTGCAGCCCGTGCCGGGTCAATCCAGGCAGCCCGTGACCTCTTTGGTGTGGATTCGCCGGAGGAGATTGCCACCACCAATGCGTGGTATGCCGTTGGAGTAGGAGCAGAGTACGGTCCGCCTATCGGCTGCGTACCATCACCGGTCGTACTTACGCTTACGCTGGATAACTATCCGGGCGAAACCACCTGGTCGCTGAAAGACGGCGGCGGCGCTACCATCGCTTCTGGTGGTCCGTATAGCGTTCAGGGTCAAACGATCAACCAGACGTTCAACCTGAGTGCCGGCGATTATACCTTCACGATTAACGACTCTTATGGCGACGGTATTTGCTGTGCTTGGGGTCAGGGCTCGTATTCGCTTGTGAGTGGAAATATTACGCTGGTCAGCGGCGGCTCATTCGGTACTTCTGAAACGACGAACTTCTGCATTGACGGCGGGAACGGAGACAACGAGCCTCCGACAGTTCCCGGCAACCTGACGGCAAGCAATACGACCCAAAATACCACCGATCTGTCCTGGACGGCCTCCTCGGATAACGTAGGTGTGGCCGGCTATAATGTATATGTTGATGGGGTGTTGGATGGTAATACGGCAGGCTTGTCTTACAACGTAACCGGTCTGACAGCCAACACAACCTATAATATGGAAGTTACGGCATACGATGCTGCCGGTAATGAGTCGGCCCCGGCTTCGGTAGGGGTCACCACACTGCCTGGCGGTGGCGGTGGCGGCACCATTCTGGCCCACTATTTTGAAAGTGGCTGGGATGGCTGGCAGGATGGTGGTTCGGACTGTGCGCGTTATTCCGGCAGCCGATCCTGGGAAGGCATGTATTCGATCCAGTTAAGGGATAACTCGGGAGTAGCTTCGTCCATGACATCCGGGTCTTATGATGTGAGCGGGTACAGCCAGCTTACGATTGAGTTTTATTTCTATTCCTACAGCATGGAGAATGGAGAAGACTTTTGGGTTCGGTTTTATGATGGCTCTTCCTGGCAAACAGTGGCTGCCTATGCTGCCGGAAGCAGTTTTACCAATAACTCTTTCTGGGTGGCAACCATTCCGCTGAGCAGTGCCAGTTATAACTTCCCGACTAATGCGCAGTTTCGCTTTCAGTGTGATGCCAGCGCCAATAATGACCTGATCTATATTGACGCTGTCACGGTTACAGGCTCTAATAACTTTATGGCTGGTGTCAATAGCTCCTCCATTCGCCAGCTGACCTTCCCGGATGCATCGGCACCGGCCAGTCTGTTGGGGGATGAAAGTAGTACCGACGGGGTTATTCTATACCCGAATCCCGTAAGCAATATGCTGCAGATACGTGCAGAGAGCCCGGTCAAATCAGTCCGGATCTTCTCGGCAAGTGGCACGCTGGTTCAGGATGTCCCGGTAGCAGAAGGCCCCTATGAGGTGGATTTGTCCCGGCTGACACCGGGAATGTACTTTGTTTCGGTGCAGACGGCTGCGGGTATGACGCGTAAGCGGATCATTAAACAGTAAGATACCGGGCCTCGTCCCTTAGAATGGCTGGAGCAGGCTGTCCCTTTCGGGGCAGCCTGCTTTTTTTGACAGTTGTAATGGCTTGTTAAAAAATATAACTTGTTTGATTCTAATACGGAAATCTTGTTACTTTCGCAACGAGCTAAGTTGTTTTAATACCCCTTTGACCCTTTCGGGCGTTTAATAGTATCGCATCCCATGCATTTTCCCGCTACGGCCCGTCGTAATTCTCTTGTTTAGGTTTAGGTTTCTTGGAGCGTTGGTCCCGAGCCAGTCCATGCTCTTAATCCTGATTTAGCCTGTCTTTCGGTTGACTGGTTAACCCTATCCCTTTTCTCTAAACTAATTATTATGCGTCATCGGGAAACCCAACTGCTTTTGCTGTTTTTTACACTGGCCTGTCAGGCTGGACTGGCTCAAACTGCATCACTTACCATTCACCCGGACCGGATGCCTTACCGGGAGCCCATGAATGTACTTCCGGGCACAACTACAATAGAATTATGCGGTTTGGAGCCTGGAAGAATGTACCAGGTTATCGCCAACCCTGCATACCCCGGTCAAACGGCGGATTTTCGTCTTTCCTTGTCAGATCCCGCCCGGGAATCGGTTGCCCAACAATGGAATACTGGTGAAATTGTATCGCTCCGACGCTTTCGTGCTGCAGCTTCCTGCGAGAAGTTCACGTTGTTGAATAGTGCTTCCGGGCCAAGTGAGACCCCCATGTATTTCTCCGTAGGATGCCTGGATTGTTCGGGAGAGTTGACCGGTAAGGACAAACTGGTACAGAACCTAGCGGAGGCGGCCGGTCTGTCGGTAACTCCCTCTATTCCGGCCAAAGACCTAATTACCAATGTACTGATCGGGGGGGACTGTTTTGATGTTTCCGACATAACATCCAAGGGGTTTGCCAATTCGCAGGGGACCTTTGCTGACGGTCAAAGCACGATCAATATTTCCGAGGGGATAATTTTGTGCACCGGGGCGGCAAATATTGTAACGGGCCCCAACAGCCTGCCCAACTCGAACGGCGGCTTTGGCACCAACTCTGCTGATGATCCGCATCTGTCTACGCTGACTTCCGGAAATCAGTATGACGTATCGGTTATCGAATTTGATTTTAAACCGACTGCTGATATGGTGCAATTTGACTTTGTCTTTGGCTCGGAGGAATATTGTGAATATGTCAACTCGATCTATAACGATGTATTCGGGTTTTTTATCAGTGGTCCTGGAATTAACGGTGTGAAAAATATTGCTGTTCTTCCGGACGGCGTGACTCCGGTGGCAATCAATAGTGTTAACCATTTGACCAATTCGGCGTACTACAGGAATAATAATACATTCGGAACCTGTTATGGGTTGCCGGTGACCAATATGGCTGAAATTCAGTTAGATGGTTTTACAAAAGTGCTAACTGCCACCGCTAACCTGATTCCCTGTGAGACGTATCATATAAAACTGGCCATTGCGGATATCGGAGATGCCAATTTTGCATCGGCTGTCTTTCTTCGGGCCAATTCCTTTGACGCCGGAGGCCGGGCTTTGGCCGACGCGATCTATCCAAGTACGGTACCATACACACGGGAAGGCTGTCAGGATGGTTATATCCGTTTTTACAGGGGGACAGGAGACGCCTCTCAACCGCTTGTGGTGAATTACACCATGGCGCCGGGAAATACCGCTACCCCCGGACTGGATTTCGATCCATTGCCGACGACCGTTACGATCCCTGCTGGACAGACAGAGGTGCTCATCCCGGTGCATGTCCTGGAGGATCAGCTGGTGGAGGGAACGGAGCGGTTTACGCTGTTTCTGGACAATTCATGCAGTTGCGACCAGCAAGAGGTCACTTTTGTGATAGAGGACCAGGTTCCGTTGGACGTGATTATGGCGGATCAGACAGGCTGTGCCGGCAATGCCACCTTATCGCCGGTGCTGAATGCCGGTGGTCTGCCACCGCTCAGTTATGCCTGGAATGATGGGTCTACTGGTTCCAATCTGGTCGTATCCACATTCGGGAGCTCGGTGTTCACTGTTACAGTTACCGATATGTGTGGTTTTACGGCCGCTGTTTCGGCAGTTGCAACTGTTGACCAGACACCGACGGCATATTTGAGTGGAGATGTCAGTTTTTGTCCCGGAAATACCGCTTCATTGACCTTGAACTTTACCGGGGTGGGCCCTTGGAATATCGAATATCTGCACGATGGTGTGCTGCAAACACAGAACTTTTCAAACAACCCGGCCGATCTGGTAGTAGGTCAATCCGGCATATATTCGCTGGTGTCAGTACAGTCGCAGGCAGGTTGCCCCGGCCTTGCTGATGGCACCGGTACTGCGCAGGAGGTTCAGGTAACGATCGACCTGAATGTCCAGCAACCGCCCTGTTTTGGTGATCCCGGGGCGATAGGTACAACGGTATCAGGTAACTTCCCTCCATACACCTATTCCTGGAATACAGGGGCGGATACACCCGACCTGCTTGCACAACCTGCCGGTACGTATACCCTGACGGTGACCACGCCGCAGGGTTGCACCGCTGTATCAGGTGCGACCCTGGTGGAGCCGCTGCTGCTGGATATTTCCATAACAAGTGCTTCGGATATCAGTTGTTACAACCCCGTGGGTGATGCTACTGTAGAGGTACAAGGCGGTACCGGAGGGTATCAATACAACTGGAGTACCGGAAGCCAGCAGTCTACTGCTACCTTCACAGTGGGTGGAACCTATTCTGTTACGGTGCTCGATGCCAATCAGTGTTTTGCTTTGGGACAAGTTGCGATAGCCCAGAATACCACGCCACCAGATGTAATAGTGGCGGCTTCGGATGAGATCACGTGTAGTACACCGGAGGTGTTGCTCAGTAGCACCGGATCCTCTACTGGCACAAACTATATTTACGCCTGGACTACCTTGAACGGGCATATCATGACAGATATGGAAGAACCCACCGCACTGGTGGATGCTCCCGGCCAGTATACGCTTGTGATAACAAATACGCAGAATGGCTGTACAGCAAGTGCCCTGGCTATTGTTACGGAAAATACAAACTACCCTGAAGGGCTTGAGTTTCGGCTGACTCAGCCAGGATGCAGCGGTTTGCCTGGTACTATCCGGGTAGAAAATGTAATGGGTGGTGAGGCTCCATTTGTCTTTTCGCTGGATGGTGGCAATTCGTTCCTGACGCAGAGTGCATTTGGAAATCTCCAGCCTGGCCAGTACGCTGTATTGGTTCAGGATATTAATGGTTGTGAATTTGCTGAAACCGTTGAATTGGTGGCTCCGGTGGAACCTGAAGTCACCATTGATCCGGTTGTTACGCTGGAATATGGTCAGACCGCTGAACTTACCGCAGTGTTGAACCTGCCGATATCCTTACTGGATACGATCATGTGGGCTCCACAGGATGGGTTAACCCCGACAAGTCAGCCTAATATTGTACTGGCCCGCCCGTTTAAGAACAACTGGTATACGGTACGGGTCATTTCCATAGACGGATGTGTGGATGAGGCGCAATTCCGGATTATCGTTGGGAAACCGGATATATATGCTCCGAATGTGTTCAAACCAAGCAGTAGTGACGGGCAAAACCATGAGTTTCGCCTTTTTGCGCGGAGTAACACGGTAAATGAGATTGCCCGTCTCCAGATTTTCGACCGATGGGGTAATCAGGTGTATGGAGAAGACCATTTTCATCCCAATGATGACCGCACAGGACGATGGGACGGCAAATACAATGACAAAATACTAGAACCAGGAGTTTTTACCTGGTGGGCAGATGTAGAACTGGTCAGTGGCGAACATATCCACCTGCAGGGAGATGTAACATTGGTTGATTAGGTCCTATCCAGGTAATAACTCTGAGTGGGGCGGGGTATTCCGGGATGCCGGAATATCCCGCTTCAATTTTTATTCAAAAAAACACGGGAGGCGACAGTTCGGTAAATTAGAATTGCAGCATTTGTCCTACCTTTGGCCTGTTCTTTTCTCATTCAATTTTTGACAATATGTGGACAATGCTCGAAGGATTCCAGCATTTATCAAAAGAAGAAATTGACACGCTCATGCAAGCCCCGGTTCAGATCACTGCCCTGGTGGCAGGTGCCGATGGGGAGATCGATCCTGAAGAGCGCAATTGGACGGACCGGCTGATGCGCGCCCGTACCTATTCCCAACCGAACCTGCTTCAGGAATACTACCGTGTTGTTTCAGATGGGTTCCTGGAAAAGGTGGACAAACTAATGGACGTGCTGCCGGATGACACAGAAGCGCGTAATACTCAGCTGGCGGAGCAGTTGGAGGCCATCAATCCAATAATGGCTAAACTGGACCCGGATACAGGATCCGCCCTATACAAGAGTTTTGTTGTATTGGCAAAGGAAGCTGCAAAAGCCTCCGGAGGTTTCCTTCGTATCGGAGCTGTAAGTGCGGCAGAGCATCAGTGGGTAAAATTACCAATGCTTACACCCATTACACATGAAGAGGATGACCTGGATGCAATCTGGGATGAAGAGGAGCAGGATTAACCCCCTTCGTTGCGTCAGAGATAAAAAGGGGCATGCGGACTAATTACCATTAGCCATGCCCCTTTTATTTTTTTAGTTCCTGCCACAACCGGAGCACTTCGACCGCTTCCGGTACGTCATGCACCCGTAAAATACGGGCACCATGCTGCAAGGCTACCATATGTAGTGCTGTCGTGCCATTCAGGGCATCTTTGGGTTTAACACCCAATGTTTTGCAGATCATGGATTTGCGGGAAATGCCAGCTAGCACTGGCAGTTGAAGAACTTTTGAAAATACTTCCAGATGTTGTAATAGTTGGAAGTTGTGCTCAACCGTTTTGCCAAACCCAAAACCGGGGTCCAGCACAATATCCCGTACCCCCAGTGCCCGCAAACGTCCCACCTCCAGGATAAAAAAATCCAGCACTTCCTGCACTACATCCCGGTATGCAGGTTCCTTTTGCATCGTTTGGGGTGTGCCTTGCATATGCATCAGCACATATGGGATTCCGCTGCCTGCCGCTACTAAGGAATACATCTGACTGTCGTATTTGCCGGAGGAAATGTCATTGATCATAACGGCGCCGGCATCCAAGGCTTTTTGGGCAATACCGGCACGCCAGGTATCCACAGAAATTATCGCTTCCGGGAAATGCCGGCACACCATTTCAATCGCGGGAAGGACGCGTTTTTCCTCCTCATTTTCGGACACATCGACAGCGCCGGGGCGGGAGGAGACGCCTCCAATATCCAGAATGGCAGCACCTGTATTGAGCATGTGCTCTGCCTGCCGAAGCACAGTGTCAGGAGTACTTAATACCCCTCCGTCATAAAATGAGTCTGGTGTAATATTCAAAATGCCCATGACGGCAGGAACCGACAGGTCGAGGAGTTTCCCTTTGCAGTTGAGCGTTTCTGCGGTTGCAAGTTCCTGCATTTCAGATGCTTAGTACCGTTTTACAGATTCAATGATATAGAGCGGCCGGTTCTTGATCTCACTGTATATATTCGACAGGTAAATAGACATAATATACAGGTTCAGGCAGGTAATAGCGAAGAACACGGATATCATGACAACCAAATAAGCCCAGCCGGAAACGGTTTGTTGGTAGGCGCCAAAAATATCCAGATTGGTAAACCGGACTTTTATGGCATTAAAAATGGCCACTCCTGCTACCAGGCAGGACAGTATAAAGATCCAGAGCAGAATACTGCGTAAAAAGGTGGTGAAAGAGGTGATCGCCACCAGCGAGGTGCGGAACTGGGCTCCGAGTGAAGTGCCGGGCTCCGGCAGCAATGCCTGCTTGACATCAATAGCGGTAGTCTTATATCCGACCAACGCATAAATCGCTTTCAGGTAATGGCTGTTTTCCCGGAGCCGCAATAGCGAGTTCAAGGCCCGCCGGCTTATAATCCTGGAATGGTGCGCCTGTGGGTCAATACGCAGATTTGAGTAGCGTTGGAGTATTCCGTAAAAAGTCCTGTACAGGAGCCGGTGGGTCAGGGGAAGATGCCGTTCGGGCGCCCGGAGGTACACGATATCAAAACCCGTCTGACTTTTCTCCCACAGTTGTGTGACAAGACCTGGTTCGTTGCTGAAGTCAAATTCAAAAATTACAGCATAATCGCCATTGGCGCGGTCTAAACCAGCCAGCAAAGCGTTGTCACGGTTGACCGGAGCACTGAGGTTGAGTAGAAAAATGTTTTTCCGCAGTTCTTCCGGCAAGGGTGCGATGGCCTCGTCAATCCGTTGCAAGTCACAATTGTTGTTGACCAGGACAAATTCAAAATCACTGTACTGGTTATTCAGTTCTTTATACAAACCGGTAAGCCATGCCGGCAAGGCATGTACTTGTTGATGGGTCTGTAAAACGCCGATAATGGAAAGAAAGGTGTGTCGCAAAATCTCTGCATGTGCGGATGTTCCTGTTCAATAGTTGGCAAACCGGAATGAGGTGCCCTTTGAAAGGTCCCGGCACATTTCGCAAAAATGCGGAATCACCCGAACATGTACCTAATCCGGCCCGGTAAAATCTTCTGATTTGGGTACGTTGGCAAAGAATTTGGCCGCCAGGGTCAACGGCTGTACGCATTTGCGCCGGATGATATTGATACAGAGCATTGGGGGCCATTTGCCATCTCAGTTGTTCAGCCTGACTGTATCCCGGTTGCAAATTACGATAATACAGCGCTCTGGTCAGAAACCAGAGCGCTGTATGGTCATGGGCTTAGGGTTGTTGTTCTTTTGCAACTTCGATCATGGCAGTAAGCTCATCAACGAGGGCATCGCTGCTGCCGGCATATCCAATACTTTTAAAGCGGATCCGGCCATTTTGATCCAGGATAAACTTGGTTGGGATACCGGATACCCCATATGCCGACACCACTTCGTTTTCGGTATCGAGCAGGACATTGAAGGTATATCCTTTACTCTGAATGAATTCGCCGGCGGCTTTTGCCTGGTCGTCCACCCGTTCCCAACAATCAACAAACACAAACGCGACATTCGGGTCATTTTTGAAGTTATTCAGCGTTTGCTGCATGCCCGGAAAGGATGCCTTGCAAGGACCGCACCAGGTTGCCCAGAAATCGACCACTACCACTTTGCCTTTCAGGCTGGCCAGGCTCACTTCTGCACCGTCCAGGTTTTTAAGGCTGAAAGCGGGCGCTTCCTGGTCCATCATTTTTTCGGCGATCTCTTTTTTCATGTTGGCTTTGGCCAATTTCTCGAGTTCTGCCAGATAGGCTTCTGCACCGGCGGTGGATTTGTCCTCTGCTGTGAACCGGCGGGTAAACATCTCCTTCATTTTCTGAGTAGCCTGTCCGTGCATAATAAATCCTTCCAGGCGGTACCGCAGATCCGGGGCGTTGATCTTTTCCAGGTATTCTACATACCGTTCATTCATATCAGCCTCTTTCCCTTCCATCAACTCAACGACCTGGGCCTGATAGGCAGCGGCGGTCTTGGCATCGTTGGATTTGAAAAGGACCAAACCATACGTATCGGCGTATTGTGCGAAGGTCTGCTCCCGGGCCATATCCCATTGTTCCTGGGTGTAATAGGGTACTTTGCTCTCCTGAGGATGCTGCATTTCTTGTTTGGCCCATTCTGTTGCTTCTGCAGCCATCCAAAGGGCCTGTTCCAGGTCTTCACCGTCTTCGGCAAGCGACCATGCTACATTATTAAACAAGCTGGCTTTCTGGCTGGCACTTAAAGTTGCGGCAGCTTTTTTCAGGAGGTCCCAGTTCTTTTTTTCTGCTGCTTTGCTTCCCAGCAACATATATAACTGATCATACTCCATTTTATCCTCATCAGTGGTTGCGGGGAACTTCTTCTGGTAATCGTTAATGGTATTTTCCAATTCGCCCAGATCTGCTATGCTACGCATCTTTTGCCGTTCTTGTTGCCGGACATAATTTCCTTTAGGGAAGTCCACCGGGATTTGATCCCGCATTTGCTTCGCGGTTTCCGGCGCATTGAGCCGGTCAAAATACCGGGCTGCCAGGGCCTGGTCGTCTTCCGTCAATTTTCCGCTTTCTTTGACCTCGTTTAATAAGGCCAGCGCTTCCTTGTTCCCTTCTTCATTGCGTTTGACAGATAAAAGACAGGTAAGGTACGTGCCAAAATGCTCGGCCTTGAGTGCAGGCTGGGCTGCGAATGCCTTGTTCAGTAATTCATAACCCACGCTAGTTTTTCGGTTAAGTTCGTACAGCCCTCCGTAATTCCGGTACAAGACAGCCTGAGCGGCATAACTGGCCGGCATTACTTTGCCTGAAGCATCGTGGAGTGTGATGAAATATCCTTCTCCCTGGTTATTATCCCAGCGCTCGCCGGCCTTAAATGCCAGCATTCCTACTTGTGCATTCGAACTCAGCGTAAACTGGCCACTAACTGTACCGTTCGACCGTTTGGTCAAAACGTCCAGCGCCTGCGGAGATTTGTCGGAATATTCAAGCACGTAGATCTCCAGTTCTTTCTGGACGTTGCCAAGCGGACTTTTAGTCAGTTGGTATTCAAAACTTACAACATCGCCGGGTTGGGGATTTGCAGGACTAATTTTCAGGTAATCCGTTTGTGCAACGGCCATCGTTGCGCCGGAAATAAACAGCAGGATAAAGGCAAATAAATTCTTCATGGTTGTTTTTTCTGCTTAAGGAATAGTAAAAATGAACAGACTTTGGTAAAAACTAACGAATGCCGGATCAAAAACGCGGGCATACGACTTTGGCTCGACGTTCTTCCGGGTGAAAATATGTCAGGGACAGCTCAAAGGCACCCCTGGAATTATTGGCGCGGGTTAAAGTTGATACGGTTACATCATAACTGATCCCGAGCATCCAGCGCTCCAACTCCAGCATAGCTACAACGGCAACTGCATCCATTTGCAGGCCGCTGTCCAGTTTGTTTCCTAAACGAGCCCAGGCTCCCAGGCGAAGGGCCAGTTCATTCCGGTCATTATTGGAATACCGGACGTTAAGGCCTAAATCAGTCTCGAAAGCCGGACCCTGCCGCATGACCAATACACCTGGCAGTAATCCAAAATTCTCATTGAACGGGAACAACCCGCCGGTATGGGCAGACCAGCGGGAATACAGTTGCTCTTCATTATTTTCCACCAGGCTGATGACTGGCTGGTTAATATGATGCAGTGCTCCACCGGCATACCAAAATCCCTGATCTCCAAATAACACATACCATAGCAAACCGGCATTGAAATCCAGGTACAAGTCTGTACCTGCTCCAGCGTTGGGTTCACCGTTTCCGGCATTAAGGTCCGGGGTTTCCGTAAGTGGGTCGAATTGCCGGCTAAACCACAGTTTGCTCCAGTCGATGCTGTTTTGTCCAAATCCTACTTGTGCTCCTGCACTCAGAAAATGATCTGCCTGGCGCGGGCCTCCGCTCAGCTGTTTAATGAATGCTCCTCCCAACTGCCCTTTGTTCTGTTGGTAACGAGCGGTGCCGGCTTCATCGTGCATCAACCCCAGCCCCAGTGCCAGGTAATCATTCCTGCTGACACCCAGCCGCACATCAGCGGCCGCTGAATAGGTTCGAAATGGAACTGGCGCAAGAAAACTGCTCCATTGATCACGGTAGTTTGCTGTAACACGCCAACGACCGTTAAATACCCCTGTCATGGCTGGGTTAAGATTCCAGGGAGAAGCAAAGTATTGGGAAAACCGCGGGTCCTGTGCTTTTGATTCACTTATGCTGCCGGATAGCAGCAAGACCAGCAGGCCCAAAAGGTAGTATCTAGGTTGGTTCATGACAGGCATGCCCTTAGTTTTTGCTCAAAAATAGAAGTTTATCGGATAAGTGTGGTGTTGCCGCGTATGGACTGCTCGAAACCGTCCAAATATTCGACCTCAGCATACCATACATACACACCTGTCTGGCAGGGGTCTCCTCTGAAATTGCCATCCCAGCCACGTTGCTGATCATTTACATTAAAATCTAAGTCTTCATATACCAACTCTCCCCAGCGGTCAAAAACCCGGAACACTTTTACACTGCGTATTTGCCGGCTTTTCCCATGTACCATCAAAAGGTCATTATTGCCGTCTCCATTCGGACTGAATCCACTTGGTACATATACGCCACGTGGTTTTTCTACTTCAACCAGGACGGATGATTCATTTTGACAACCATTCTCATCCGTAACAGTAACCATATACGTATTGGAATATACCGGGCTAACCCAAATTGCTTCGCAGTCCGGCAACACAGCACAGTAAAAGCTATCCACCAGGGTGCTTTGCCAGGAATATACCGGCATACCTGTCGCATCGGTCACGGAAGGTTGGATCAGGATACTATCTCCCAGTGTGATCACCAGGTCGGGGCCCAGATCGACCATCACCGGGGGCGGTTGATCCAGGGTGAATTGGACGCTGGTTGTGCATCCAAGTGCGTCGAGTACCGCGGCAGTATAGGTGCCTGCTCCTAACCCCAGAAATATACTGGACCCGCTAAAGGCCTGGCCGTTCAGGCTGTACCGGTACGGGCTTGCTCCTCCGGTAACGGTCAACCGGGCCAGACCGTCCAGATTGCCAAAGCAGACCGGCGACATGGTTTCAATTTCAATTTGTGGTGGATTGGGCTGGCTGAGTTGTACGCTGTCCAGAACGGTACAGCCGTTGAAGTCGGTAACCAGAACCGTGTATGTGCCGGGGCCCAGATTCGCAATCTGGCTGTTTGCTGATCCAATATTCCAGAAAAAGGAATAGGGCGTGGTACCTCCGGTTGTCACTGCCTGTATTACAGCATTGCTATCGTCATTGCAGACCAGCCCTTGGACATCCAGTTCCAAAACGAGGGGGAGTGGGCTAAATACCGTAGCGCTTGCACTTCCGGTGCAGCCCTGTGTATCGGTAGCGACAACCGTGTAAGTGCCGGGGGAAAGGTTCCCTATGCTGAGCCCTGTCCCGCCGTTACTCCATTGGTACCCGGAGATTGGCCGGACACTTTGGGTGTTTATGACTGTAACACTTCCATCAGAAGTCCCAAAGCAGGTCAGACTATCGGCGCCTAGGTTGGGAACAATGGGTTGCTGGTCACCGAGAAAAAAGGAGAATGTTGCCGAGCAGCCGGCGTTATCTGTTACCGTAAGCTGATAGTTTTGGTTTCCGGGAAGGTCATCCAGATATATTGTGTCGCCAACGCCAGGCACACTCCATTGGAAAGAATAATTATCCAGCACACCATTGCCGGCGCCTCCACCAACCAGATTGACGGCTGCCTGTCCGTCATTAAAGCCATTACAGGTTGGCAGGACGAACGCGATATTGGTAAAAATACTATCCCATTGGGATATTGTTACCGTTTGAGTGCCGGTGCAGCCGGCCGGGTCTGTAGCGGTAACGGTATAGGTTCCGCTGAGGAAATTATTCGGTGCAGGGCCAGTGGCACCATTGCTCCACAGGAAGGTAAATGGCGAACCATTGCTTCCACTTGCGGTGGCCAGTGCTGCGCCGTTGTTGTCATCAAAACATGCTCTGTTGGTCTGCATTGCTGTGACCGTTACAGGGCTTGTTGGTTCAGTGATCTGGACGGGCGGCGGCTGAAGGGTACAATTATTGGCGTCGGTGATGGTCACGGAATAGGTTCCGGCAGATAACCCGGTCAACTGGGGTACGGAATCCATAGTATTCCACAAGATAGAATAGGGCTGTACACCGCCATTTATCGTCAGGGTGATGGAGCCATTGGCACTGTTGAAACAACTCACCGAGGTTGACATCTGGGAAGCTGTGAGCAAAGGAGGTTCTGTTACCGTTGCCGACGCTGTAATGCTACAGCCTTTTACATCGGTCACCGTGACTGTATAGGTGCCGGGAGGGAGGTCCTGTGCTGCTGGTGCAAATTGTTGATTGGGGTCGCTCCATAAATAGGTTAGCGAACCAGTTCCTCCCTGCACAAAAACGCGTGCCAATCCGTTCGCTTCACCAAAACAACGCACTGGTTTTACCTGAATGCTGTCCAGTTGCAGCAATACCGGGCAGGGGAGCGTATCAGTTGCTACACTGGTGCAACCCAAAGCGTCCGTTACTGTCACGGTATATATTCCACAGCCCAGGTTTTGTATGATATCGCCGGTCGCACCAGTATTCCAACTGTATTGATAAGGGGCCGTGCCTCCGGTCCCTTCCGCTGTGATCCGGCCATTCAGGTCGCCTGTACAAAGAGGAGGAGTAGGGGTTAAACTGATATTGATCTGGCTGGCGGCCAGGACAGTAGCGCTGGTAGTTTTGGTGCATCCTTTTGCATCCGTTACCGTGACCTGGTAATTCCCCGCACAGAGATCCTTAGGGTTGCTCGTATCCGGTGGGATGGAAGGTGCATTCCAGGAAATAGAGTAGGGCGGTTGACCACTGGAAACCGAAAGTTGTATTTCACCGTTGCAAGCGCCTGCACAGGTTTCCGGTTTGACCAATGTCACTTGCAGGATCAATTCGGCCGGGTTGGAGAGCTGCGTATTACCGGTAGCCGTACAACCGCTGTTATCCGTAAGCGTAACGGAATATATGCCAGGGCCGAGGCCGGAAGCAGTTGGGCCGGTCTGCATATTGCTCCATAAGTAATTGAATGGCTGAACCCCGCCGTGTGCAAAAACCGTAGCACTGCCATTGGTTGAACCAAAACAGGAAATCGGAACGGTGGAAATGCTGTCGATAAACAACTGCGGAGGTTGCAGCACTTGCACGAGAGTCACTGCCTGGCAGCCTGCTGCGTCGGTAATGGTTACGGAATGAAAAGCGGCCATAAGGTTGTCCGCTGTTTGGCTAGTGTCGCCGTTGCTCCATTTAAAGGTGTAAGGTGGCATAGCGCCGGAAACAAAAACAGTGGCCATGCCGTCTTTTCCGCCAAAGCAGCTCACTGAATCCTGTGTGGAGGAGAAAATGAACATTTCAGGTTCGCCAATCGTGTCTTGGGCTACCTTGGTGCAACCATTTCCGTCAGTCACGGTAACGGCGTAACAGCCGGCAAACAGATCAATCGCCGTGCTGCCATTCATGATCGGGCCGCCCTGGCAACCCTGCCAGGCATAGGTGAATGTCCCGGTACCGCCACTGGCCATTGCCTGGATCTCTCCGCTGTTGTCCCCGAAGCAATTGGCATCGGTAACGGTAACGGCTATATCGATGGGTGGTGGTTCCTGGATTGTAAAGGTTACCGTGTCGCGGCAACCTGCCGAGTCAAGGGCAATTACCTGGTGCATACCCGCTGGAAAAAAGTTGGTAAAGTTGCCGTTGGGGAATGGGGTTGGGATGGTGTCGGTAAAATACTGTACCGGCCCGATTGCCCCGGTGGTGGTAATGACCACAGTGCCGGTAGCGGTACCGGCGCAAGAGGCGGGTGAAATGGTGCTCAGCGTAGTGTTGATGATGCAGTTCACGTAGGTGTGGTTGACTGTAATACTCTCTACGCTGCATCCTGGGTTAACTGCGACCGGGCGGATCTCCAAAACAACCAGGTTTCCGGGAACCAGACCACTTACTGTGTGGGAAAGCCCGCCGTTTGCGGGCAGAAACGGGCCTCCGTTTACACTGACCTCAAATCCGGAACTACCTATCACCGGCGACCAGCTCCAGGTCATGCTACCATTACCCATACTGATCAATTGCACATTCATGGGGGCCGGGATTACGCAGGGGGGGGCGCAGGATATCCCTGCCGACCAACCGGCTTCGGTGCCAGCAGCATCTGAGATAAAGGTCAGCGTAAGGCATCCTCCTGTATTGGCCGCAGAAGCCTGCACTTCGACCGGTTGGCCGGGGGGAGGCGCCCCGAAGCAGAGCAGTAGCGGAGCCAGGACGGTTGACCCGTCATAAATGCATAGTTGATCGCCTGGAGACAGGAGTACACTGTCAAAATGCAGCAATACGTGGCTGGCTCCGGTACCGTCCGGGCAGATCGTCGTTGTCAGGTTCTGGTTGTTGGAATAATTACCGGCGCTTCCACCGCTGTCAAAAAAAGTGCCGCTACAGGACGCAATCGGTGCACCGTTCATATTAAAGATCTGTGCATTTGCCGAGAGGGGAAGAAGGAGAAAGGCCCAGAAAAGCGGTTTGTATTTCATGTTGCGGGGGGATAATACGGGCAGGGCTGGTGGCCGGATTCAGGATGCGGTTCAGCAAGCTGCACTTTCACAAAAAACGTTAAAATGCCGGATTCGAGCGGTGGCATTTTCGCTGCTTCCGGCATTTTAACACATTCTCCGGAGTTTACCGGCTGAAACCTACTGTTTTTTCAGCTGGTCCTGGCCTTTCAGTGTGCCAGACGCATCTGAGCCTCCGGTTGCAGGCGCGGATCCCGGAATCCCTGTGCTGGTTGGACTGGGAACCGCCCCAGTGCCGGTACCGGCACCAACCTCACTCGCAGATTTCTGTACAGCGGCAGTGCGCTCTTCCTCCGACATACCCTGCCAATTGGCCGTCATTTTGGCAAATCGTGCAGATAATTCGTCGAACATTGTATCCAAACGGTCATTGGCCGGTTGGTAACTGTCGAGGTTGGCAACAATAGCTTCATGTGCTACCACTACCTCATCTTTTTTCAGATTCCCATCGGCATAGTCACCTAAAAGAGTTTCCAGTTTGGTGTTGATCGAGTCCAGTTCTGCCTGGATAGAGCCGTACTTGGTAGTGAAACCATTGACCATGTTGTACAGTTCCATAAACTCAGAAGTGCCTTTCAGCCCTTCCGGTGCCTTTTCCATCTGTTCATTCAGGTTCGATACGTTTTGAGCCCGCGCTTCCATTTCGGTCCGGATCTCCTGGGCCTTATTCTGGCTGGCCTGTATTTTTTCAACCAAGGCTGAGTCAATCTTGTTGCATGCGGTTAGCGCGATCAGCGTAAAAGCAGTCAAGGTTAAGAATACATTCTTCATGATTACTACTGTTTGCAGGTTATTTAAATATTGGTGGAATAAATGTAAATGCTGAAAAGGTGTCCGGTAGATTAAGGTGGTTGGAAACGGAATTCCCCGGAGCGTTACTTTGCCGGTTAAAAGAGTACCTGCACATAAAACGCCGGTCACTATGCTGTAATTATGAATTACCGGTTGTCCATCCACTAGACCAGTTAAAAAACGGCGGCAAAGTTATGGGATTCCGAGTTATTCGAGGGTTGATTTGTATTTTTAACCGGGAGTTGGATAGCTGGCAACAGCAATGAGCCTTACGGCAACTACCGACGTAATGCAACAGTTTATACGCTTGTCCTAATTTTATACCTTTGCGCGCCAACCGGTCATGCCCAATTTAAACTAGCAGACGATGCAGACAACTGGTCCAAAAAAATATATCAACGTATATCTCGGTTTGGGGAGCAATCTCGGCGACCGGGCAGCCAATCTTAAAACCGCATTAGGGTTGATCAACCGCCTGATCGGGAAAGCGGTTAAAAAGAGCCATGTGTATGAAACGGAACCATGGGGTAACAAGGAGCAGGAT
>SBHD01000378.1 GCA_006226345.1 Bacteroidota bacterium
AGTAAACGTGGAACCTTTTCCTGGCTCACTGTCCAGGGCTATCCGCCCGCCCATTAAACTGACCAGATCTTTTGTAAGCGCAAGGCCGATTCCAGAACTGCCGCCCGGACCACGGTATTGAAGTTTTTTGTCTCCTCTCTGAAAAAAAGAAGTGTTAACCGCGGGCTTTGCCTCCGTCGGGGAACTGTGGGCAGCCTGATAAAACCGGTCAAAAACTGACTCCTGTTCCTCTTTGGGAATGCCAATACCTTTGTCAACCACCTGGATCTGCACAGCCTCCAGGCTCTGACCTGCCAGCTGTTCGATGGAAGATTTTTCCAGCAACAGATAGATATTTCCTTCTTCCGGCGTGAACTTGATGGCGTTGGACAACAGATTGGAGATGATCCGCAGCAGCTTCTCCTTGTCAAAATCCATCCACAATTCCTTTTCGGCAGGTAGGAAATGCAGTTGGATATCTTTGAGCTCCGCCAAGGCCTCATAAGATTCGAGAATATAGCGGAGGTATAACACAACATCAGCCTGTACCAGGTGGAGTTCCAGCTTGCCGAGTTCCGCCTTGCGCAGGTCCAGTATCTGGTTGACGAGGTTGAGCAGGCTGGCGCTGTTGCGCTTGATCAGGTTTTTGATCCTGTCGTATCCCTCCACTTGTTCGATCATGCCACTGATCACCGTAAGCGGTGTCCTGAATTCATGGGTAATATTGGTGTACAGCTGGTTCTTAAATTCATTCAACGCACGCAGATTCTCCGTTTCCTGCTGCTCCAGCTTCCGGTTGAGCTGGAAACGGTACAGGGCAAAGAGCAGGCTCCCGGCCAATAAAACGTAGAGACTATAGGCCCAGCCGGTTTTCCACCAGGGCGGTACTACAGCGATATCCAGCAGATGGACCGCTTCAACCGGTTGGTTGTTCGTCCCTTTTAGACGAGCCTTCAGTGCATAATCGCCAGGAGTAAGGTTGGTAAACGTGATCTCCATCTTATCGTTTGCCTCTATCCATTGATCATTAAATCCGCTCAATTGGTATTCATAGGTCCTTCCTTCGGCCCAGTAAATATCGGACAGGTTGAGTGTGATGATCTGATCGCGGTGGCTCAGGGAAATGTTTGGTTTTTCGCTGACAAAGTAATTGGTGATCGATTCCGGGGCAGAACCTTCGAGACGCATTTTTGTCGCAGCACTGAGCACTGGCCTGGAGTTCAAATTAATACGATTCAACAACTCAGAGTGAATGGCCAACAACCCGGTTTTGTTTCCGAAAAAGAGCCAGCCGGTTTTTTGATGGTGCAGATAGGCGTTGGGAGTATAAACTGCGTGCTCCTGCCCGTCTTCATTATTCAGCAACGCGAATATAATTTTGGATTGGGCAGGAAGTGATCTTGCCAGCCCGTTATCCGTGCCAACCCAAAGGTTGCCGGTTTGATCACTTGCAATGCTGTAAATGGTATTGCCAGGCAGCCCGTCTTTCTCATAAAACCTTTCAAACCGATAAGCCGTATCCTTCGTTTGGTCATCCGGAAGCAGTAGCCGGTTGAGGCCGATACTGGTGCCGGCCCAAAGCTGTCGGCCCGGCCCGGCATGTAAACTGAAAATCAGGTTATTACTCAGGGAATGCGGCTCCTGCTGATCATAGTGAAAATGCAGGATTGTCTCCGTGCGTGGATCCATTCTGTCCAGACCGGCGTCGGTACCGATCCAGATATACCCATCCGGATCGGTCAGTAATGCATTGACCAGGTTGGACGACAGGGAATTCGGATCATCCGGGTCGTGCCTGAAATGTTTGACCTCTTTTGTCCTGGGGTCCAGCCGGCACAGCCCTCTCCAATAGGTCCCCAGCCAGATGTACCCACTATGATCTACGCAAATGGTCCATATACGGTCTCCGGAAATAGTCGTAGGATCTTCCGGGTTGTGGCGGAAAACCTCGATCCTGCCTGTTCGTGGGTCCAGTTTATTCAGCCCTCCCCCGTTGGTAGCGATCCAAAGAAAACCCTGCGGGTCGGTTATTATCTTGATGATATCATTACTGGAGAGTGCATTGCCCTGCGGCGCATCCTGTCGTAGCGCTTGTTTTTTGACCAATTGATGCCGCTGGTTGAACGCAAACTGTTCGAGCCCCTGCCCCAGGTAACCGATCCAGATATTACCGTCCGGGTCTTCAGCGATGGCCCTGATCTGGCCGTCGGCAAGGCTGCCCGGTTGCTCCGGATCATGCTGAAACCAGTTATACTGATCGGGGATCTTTTTTCCCCGGTTAAGTCCGGCATCACCGGTTCCTATCCAGATGTACCCTTGCGGGTCTTCATAGACCGCCCGGATATCGGAAGAAGACAACGAGCCTGAATATTCCGGCCGGTGTTCCATGATCTTGAAATGGCTGCGCGTTGAATCGATCAGGAACAGGCCGTGTGTGGCAGTTCCCAGCCAGAAATTTTTATCCTGGTCGATGAGTATTTCGGTGTAGATAATGCCCGGAGGTTGCGGAAGATGGAGTTGTGCGGGCAAATAAGGGCGGATCTGTGGCTGCGGGCTGGACGGCTGTATATAGTAAACGCCGGAATACAGAAACGTCATCAGCACATTTCCCTCGTGGTCCAGGAGCAGGTCATTGATCCGGTTTCCGGATCCCTCGGCAAGTAATGGATGTGAAAAATGCTGGATCTTCCCAGACTTCGGGTCGATGCGATCAATACCCGTGGGATAACCTGCCCAGATATGGCCTTTCTCATCCTCGATCAGGTGGTTTATCCGGGCGGAACCGACCGTCCCGGGATCGTCCGGGTTATGCTCAAAATGCTCGATGTGGTATCCCTGGCCATCAATTTCGCCGTCCAACCGGAAGAGGCCATTCCGCATGGTACCTACCCATATTTGATGTTCCCGGGTTTCCAGAACATACGCGACATGCAGGTTCCCTTCTGTTTGAAGGTCGATCCTGTTTAATTGCCCGGTTTCCGTATTCAGCCGGTTGAGCCCGTTGTTGGTGCCGACCCAGAGGTTTTGTTGCCGGTCAAGGTTGAAATAGGTAATATAGTTGGAACTGATGCTGGTAGTATCCTCGGGATCGTGGCGGAATGGGAGGAATTCCTGGCCATCAAAACGATACAGCCCGTTGTCGGTGCCCAACCAGACAAACCCGAACTTATCCTGGGTAATGGCCCAAACACTGTTCGTGGACAACCCGTCTTTCTTGGTATACGCATTGAAGTGGTAAGCAGGCTGGGAAAGGGTAGGGTGATTAACCTGTGCTGAAAGTGGAGTATTAAAGTGTACGGTGAACAGGAGTACCGCTACTCCCGAAAGCAAGTAAGCATATTGTTGCAAAACCAAAGGCATGGACAACGGTTGTTCTCGTTAGGTGTCTGAACTGCACTTCAAATCTAGTTAATATTTTATAATTACTA
>SBHD01000190.1 GCA_006226345.1 Bacteroidota bacterium
CCGGAAACGTCGATATCGGCAGCAATAACGAAGTAGTTCTCGGCAACAAAACGCCGGACAATTGCACTGCCAATACCCTTTGCAGCGCCAGTAACCAATACTATTCTTTTGTCAGTCACGTCACTACTGCGTGTTTAAGCGTTATCCGTTTTGCCAGAATGCCATTGGCATACCGACCTTATTGAGGACCGTTGCGGTCGCAATTCCGGCGTCGCGAAATTGTTTTTTTATAACCCGAATTTTCCGCCGGCTGCCGATCATCCCGGGACAAGCATACGGCCGGCCAAAGCAGATGTCGGTGATGGCAGTCCTATTTCAAGCGTTTTCAGGGACCTCAGTTATTACTCCAGGCAGGTTTGCGTTTTTCGATAAAAGCGGCAATTCCTTCATTGGCATCGGCTGTATTCATCAACTGATCGATGTACATCGATTCCAACTGGGGCAGAAAATCGCCCAGAAAATGATTGAACTTCACCCGGGCAGCCCGGACCGCAAAGCGCAACGAAGAAGCACTTTTAGGTAAAATATATTGCTCAATCCAGGCATCGGTACCGGTATCCAGCGCAGGCCGGTTTTCAAATACCCGGTTTAGCAATCCATAGGCAAGCCCGGTTTCCGCATCAATAGACCGGCCAGTCAGGAGCAGGTCTTCCGCCCTGGACAAACCTATCTTTTCGGGTAACAGTATAGAAGCCGGCGGCGGAAACACCCCCAACACGATCTCCGGTTGCCCAAGCCGGGCCGTTTTATCGGCAAACATTTGATTGCACATGAGTGCCAACTCAAGTCCGCCGCCCAGGCATTGTCCGCTGATTTTGGCCAAGGTTGGGATAGCCAGGTCCCGCAGGCTGAAAAACAGGCGGTGAAATCCCTGCAGCATAGCAGCGGCATATTCCTTTTGGTGCTCCTCCACACTGGCGCCAAAGGAAAAGTGTTTGCCGGCGCCTTCGAAAGTGACCAGTTTGAGGCTGTCGTTGCGGGCAAACTGATCCAACCGCACCTGGATCTCCTCCATCATGATTTGGTCAAGCACATTGCCTTTGCCATCGTCCAGGATTATTTTCGCAACGGCTCGATCGTGTGAATAATCAATACGTATTTTTTCCATATTACATTACACAGTTTCGGTTTTGTATTGCGGTGATATGCTACGCTGCAAGTCGTCATTCCACTCGGCACCCTCAGCGAGGAGCCGACGGAGTTTTATAAAGTCCACCTCCCGCTCATTCTTGGGCCCTTCATTGAAAGCCTGAAAGCCCGCCCTGGCCTCTGTCATCATATTCAAGGCCAGCCATTCACGACTGCTTTCCTTGTTTTTATCCCAATGTTCCAGTTTTTTCTTGCGTACTTCCGAAAGGGTTTTGGCAGTACAGTTGGGGAAGGTGTGGAGTAGTTTGGCAATCAGCTTGTTTATGGTCTCATCCAGCATGGACAGGTCAATCGTTCCCCGACTCAGCAATTCCTTGCCCTTTTGTAGTTCCGCACCGGTTTTCATGGATCCAAAAACAATCCGGCCATACTCGTCGGCATATCGGTCAAGGATTACGAGCGGATTCGGTACAAAGCGGCCATCTACCTTCAGCACCGGCGCAATATCGGTGATCAGGCCCAGGCGATACGCCTGATGGGCCGTCCAGGTTTCGCACAACGTGAGTGATCCCATGGCGCGTTCGATACCGACGAACAGATGCAGAAAGTCCGTAGCTCCTCCGATAGCAGCACTGCCGTGTTTGGGGCCGGCCTGCCCAAAGCGGGCGAGATCAGAGGCAATAGTAAAATCGGCGGCCATGCCGATTTCCTGTCCCCCGGCAATCCGCATACCGTTGACCCGGCAAATGACTGGTTTTTCACATTTTAAAATGGCGCTGACCATGTCATTGAACAAGCGCATGTACTGTGAATATTCCTGCGGATTACCGGCATAATACTCGGCGTACTCCTTTGTGTTACCGCCAGTACAGAAGGCTTTGTCGCCTACTGCTGTAAACACTACGGCCACCACACTTCGGTCGTTGGATGCTTCGCCGAAAGCGAGGATGATCTCCTTCACGGCAGATGTAGTATAAGAATTGAATTGCGCGGCATTGTTCAGCACGATCCAGGCATTATAAAGCCCGGAAACAGGGGTGCCGTCCTGATCAATACAAGGGCGTTTTTCGAAAATAATGTGCTTGTATTCGCAATCTGTTATGTTGTGATTTTTTAACTTTATCATAATCACCAGAGTTTATTGATTATCAAATTCTTATTCAAAATCCGGCACCAACACCGGCCGTTTGGAGTAGTGGTGCTTCAGTGCATTTTGGAATACTTCGTTAATCCTGCTCATCCGGAAGGTTTGGACAAAATCACGGATCTCCAGGCGGCCGGATGCGATCAGGTCGATCACTTGCGGATACAATTCAGGCTTGCAGCCCCAGGTTCCGATCAGTTTGGCATCAAATGCCATCAGGTTACTCAGCCGCACATCCGGTTTGTCCATCGTAAATCCGACAATACTGAGCGTAGAGGCAAAAGTGAGCAGGCTAAATGCGAGTGACTGCCCCGCTGCCGTACCCGAAATTTCAAATATTTTCCAGCCGTATTTGGAAGCCCCGAGCTCCGTGGCAATTTCCCGCACCCTCGATTTGATCGCTTTGGCGTCGAGGTTACTGGAATTCAGGACTGCGTCAATTCCATGTTTTTGGGCAATCTGCAATTTGTCATCACTAATATCTATGGCCAGTGTCCGGGCGCCCATGATCTTGGCGATCAGAGCCCCGTAAATACCGACCCCGCCAACTCCAATCACAATGGCCAGGTCTCCCGGCTCCAGTTCCGATTTTTGCACAACCTGGTAAGGTGTGGAAATTGCATCAGCGATGACGGCTAGCTCCTCCAGTGCATATTTTTCCAAAATAGAATCCGGCACCGGACACAAATAGCGGTGGGGTACCAAAATATGCGAGGCAAACCCGCCGTGAAAATCATTCCCGGGCATACGCTGGTGCTGGCAGATATTACTCCGCCCTCTGCGGCACAGCTCGCATTCCCCGCAGGGAAGAACGGCCGGAATGATTACATTTTTACCCATCAGCTGTGCAGGCCCCTGCACGACAGTTCCACTGATCTCATGCCCCAGAGTCAGGGGGAACTCTTTTTTTGTACGCACACCATAGTGCCAGAAGCTCAGGTCGGTATGACACACACCGCAACCGGCAACTTTAACCAATGCTTCTGATTCCCCAATCGGGGGCATGTCCGATTCGACCAAGGTAAACTCGGCATCAGGTGCCGTCAATTGCCATTGTTTAATGGTATCCATTGTTCAGGTACATTTGTTCAATTCATATTTTCAAATAAAATAGCCGTGCCCTGTCCCCCGCCAATACAAGCCGAGGCAATGCCATATTGTACGCCGCGGGCATTCATTTCGCGCGACAAGGTCAGGGACAAACGGGTACCGGTGGCAGCCAGTGGATGCCCAAGTGCAATAGCACCGCCATTGACATTACAGCGGTCCCGGTCGAGGTCCAGCTCCCGTTCGCAACCGATATATTGCGCCGCGAAAGCTTCATTGATCTCGAACAGGCCGATATCAGATAATGGCAGGCCGGCAATTTCCAGGAGCAGGTGAATAGCAGGAACCGGACCCAGGCCCATCACCTTGGGGTCGAGTGCACTGGTAGCAGACGCGACGATCCGGGTCAGTGGTTTCAGCTGCAGGCTTTTTACTACATCGCCGTGCGCGACCACCACAGCGGCAGCGCCATCCACAATGCCGCTGGAATTGGCAGCCGTTTGTACGCCTTCGCGCTCAAAAACAGGCGGCAACTTAGCCATGGCTTCCGGATTAGCCGGGCGGACATTCTCGTCCACATCGAAGTCGGTCAATTTCTTAGGCAAAAAGACCTTTCGCGGCTTCAAGCCCTCCGCCTCAAATACCGCGGTGTTCATTTTCACTATTTCCCCGTCGAAAAAGCCCCGTTCTTTTGCTGCCAGATACCGGTTGATGGATTCTGTAGCGAAAGCATCCGTATCGGCACGGGTAATGCCGTACTCCCGAGCTACATTTTCAGCCGTACAACCCATGGGCACAGCCGCCGTATCGTTGAGGGATTCCCATAACATGTCGACAAAACCGGGCTTTCCGAGCGGATGGCCCAAACGGTTGCCAAAGGCAGCGGTCGGCGACATGGTCATGTTTTCCGTCCCCCCGCACAGGGCGGTCCGGGCCTTCCCTAAGGTTATCTGCTCTGCTCCGGCAATGATCGTTTCAAAGCCCGAGCCGCAAATCCGTTGTAGCATAACGGCAGGCACTGTTTCGGGCAGACCTGCGTACAGGCCGATGTGCCGGGGGAGAAAGTAGGCATCGGGAGAGCTTTGACCGATATTGGCAAACATCAGTTGATCAATATCCGTAGCGGCAGTACCGGCATGCTTCAAGGCGGCCCGGGCAGCATAAATGCCCAGGTCGGTAGGTGAAATATTCCCCAGGGTACCACACAGTTTTCCGAATGGCGTCCGGGCGCCGTTGACCAGATAGATGTCATCGTAGCGGATGCCAATTCCTTTTTTCTTATCAAAATAGGCCTTCATTGCCCTGTACGTATTATTGATGAATAAAATTAGCTGGAACTTTCGGTCCGTTCGTTTTGAAGTTTTCGAGGCCGATTTTCATATCTGCAGTCTCCATGCAGGCCCCAAACAGTTTGGATTCCAGCGCAAGCCCCTCCTGTAGAGGCAGGTGGTATCCGTCGTAAATACTTCTTACCAGAATGCCGTCAATTTTCTTACTCAGGTGGCCGATCTCCAGGTCATGTGGTTGTCCTTTTACAGGCATCGGACCGTCCGGTATCGATCGGGGCTTCCAGTTGTCGCCAGCAATTTCCAGTGCCAGGCTGGCTGCTGTTTCGAGCAGATCGCCATCCGCTACCTTGTCGAGGTAACCAATCTCCAGCGCTTCCTGCAGGGTCACCGGCCGGCCGGTGCGCAATATCTCAGCGGCTTTCTCCACACCGATGATGCGGGGTAGCCGCTGGGTGCCGCCGGCCCCGGGGATAAAACCGAGGTTGACTTCAGGCTGGCCAAAGACAACATGCAGGTCCTTGCGGGCGACGCGGGCCGTACACGCCATGGCCAGCTCGTTTCCGCCGCCAAACGCAAACCCGTTCAGCGCACAGATGACCGGCTTGGAGTAGGCAGCCACATAGTTTACCACTGCCTGAAAATGCTGTGAATTCCGTACTCCTTCCGCCGGAGTTTTCAGAGCGGTGATCATATTCAGGTCGGCTCCGGCAGCGAATGCCTTGATGCCAAAACCGGTGAGTACCACAGCACGAACAGCGGGATCATTTTTAACGGATTCCAGGGATTCGCGGATCTGCCCGAGCACTTCCAAATTCAGGGCATTCATAACCTTAGGGCGCCGGATCGTCAGGAACAACACCTGATCGCGTACCCGGCCAACGATATCGCGCAATTGCCAGCCGCCGGCTGCCCTCGCCCGTTCCAGTGAATGAGGGAATGGAAATGCGGGATTGGCGGCACAAAATGCGGTCACCAGTGCATGTGCCCGGTCGATGCCCAGCTTATTCATAAAAGCAAAAGGCGGTTTTACGACCAGGGCAATTTCACAGGCCATGTTCAGGTCGTCAATATCAACGATCCCTGTATCCAGAATAAAGGCAGACAATGCAAAAAAGGCGCCCTGAAACGTTTCGACCAACCGGGTTTCCTGCTCCGGATCCAGCGTCACCGCTTCTCCACGTCCGGCCGTTGCCCATGCCTCCCGTCTGTTATTTTTTTCGTGCAGCATGGCGGGGGTCTTGAACCAGGGTAAAACCTGCAGGCCCATTTCGTCCAGGCCATGTGCCGTAAGCGGATTGCCGCCGGTCAGGTTCAGGGCGGTAAAGGGACCGACACCCAGGCCCAGCGCTTTTACTGCCGCAGCATCGATCTCTTTTTCATTTCCCCAGCCTTTTTCCAGGCACATGACGGCTGTTTGACACAACCCCTCGAATATCGGGTCAATGGCATATCCATAAGCACTGTTAACCCGGATCGGTATTTTTCCGATGGCTTCATAAAACGCAGGCAGTAATTCGGCCAGGTGGGGGGCAGTCTCCGCTCCGGGTACGATTTCGATCACCGGGTTGATCTCCGCCGGAAAGAAATAGTGCGCCACGAGGCAACGGGAGCGGTCGTGCAGCCCCTGGAAGATCACTTCCGGTTGCATGTGTGAAGAATTGGAGAGGAAAATGCACTTGCCATCGGTCAGGGCTTCTGCCTGCCGAAAGATCTTATCTTTAACCGCGGCATCCTCCGTGGCAGCCTCCACCACCATACTGGCACCGCGCAGGGCACCGTAGTCCGTAGTAAAGGTGAGCGCCTTTTTCATCTTGTCCGCCCGGGCGGGTTTGAAGACCCCAGCCTCCAAACCTTTTTGAATTTTCTTATCGATTTTTAGCTGAGCCTGTTCCAAAGCTTCCCTGGCAATGTCCAGCACCACAATTTCAACCTCAGCAGGTGATAAGACCTTTGCGAAGTGCAAAGCAATGTCGGGACCTATCTGACCGGCACCGACGACCGCAATTTTATCAATATGAAGTGTTTTGAACGTGTATGCCATAGCGCATGCAGATTTTAAAAGAGTTATAGTTACACGGCTTCTTTCGCCTGTGGCTCGACAGCGGGTTGTTGTTCATCCGGCTCCTGGCTCCTTGTCCGCAGGTACAGGTCGCGCGCAAGGATAGCCGCACCGAAAGCCACCGTGTATTGGGGCAGATCGACAATGCGGATATCCTGATCGAACCGTTCGCTGAGCATGGTTCGCAGGTACGGATGGTGGGCGGCTACCCCGCCGATCATAAAGGTGGGGATAGCGGGATCCAGACGCATTTTTGCCACTTTCCCGGCAATGGACAAGTAAATGCCGCGAGCAATATCTTCCGGGCTCATTCCTTCAAAAATCCAGTTCATGATTTCCGTTTTGGCAAAAACGGTACAAAAACTATTCAGGAGCTGGTCAAAATCGGAGTGCGCGGCCAGGTTACTCATCTCCGGCAGGCTGATACGCGCACGCTCGGCAATTTCAGCCAGAAAAGCGCCCGTCCCGGCGGCACATTTATCATTCATGTAAAAGTTTTCGACGCCGTTGTTCTGATTGCAATGGATGATCTTGATATCCTCCCCGCCGATATCGATGATGTTTTTTTCACCCGGAAAAAAATGCGATACCCCTGCTGCAGCGCAATTGATCTCGGTTTTGACCATATCGGTTTCCGTGAAATGGCGCCTCCCATAGCCGGTTGCACAGCTTTGGTGAATATTGAAATTGGAGGCTATCGTTCGCATGACATTCTTCTGGGCGAGTTTGTCATTGCTGAGCGTAGGGAGGGAGTACCGGAAAAGAGGTTTGCCGGTTTCATCGACTACCATAAATTTGGTATATGCAGAACCCAGGTCAACCCCAAGAAAACACGCTGCGTTTTTATAAGCAGCCGGCACAATATTTTTACCCGCCAGTCCTTTTTCCAGAATTTTTTTGTTCACCTCGGGTACCGTGCCGGGAATTCGCGATACAATATTTTTATTGGTCATGGCCTTGACCATATTGGTAAAAGACAGGTTGAGCGAGGTACGGATGTAATGTTTGCGGCCATAGGCGACAATTTTTCCGTTAAAGAAGTCGATTTCAGTAGGCCGGTTATTGATGAGGTCGAGGGCCAGCGAGGGGAAATGGTCACCACCTTTTTTCAGGTAGCGCATGCACTGCCGGACAAAGTCGTCCTGAAACCGGATCTTTTCACTTTCGGCGACCAGGATCGCTTCGGCAATAATCTGCTCGATCAGCTCAATGGTATCCGGATCGTTCATAGCCTCTGCCATCGTCAGCCGGCCTACCCCGCACAAGGCACTTAAGGAGGCGTTCAGGATGGTTTTTTCCCAACTTCTTTTTTGGATCTCAAAAGCATTGGCCACATGTGTTTCCAGCTGTACGCTATTGAGCAGATCAGCCAGTTGCCTGGCGCTGTCTGTACAGGCATCATTGATCGAACCGACGTAATTGGGCGGCTGAAAAAAATTCACTTTGACTGTGTTCGGGTTCACCACCGCCCCGGCAAAATTGATTACCATGCGGAGCGTTTTGGACTCACCGAAAGTGTCAGCAAGGGCATCCTCCACATCAATGCCGTTTTGGGCAGATACAGCCCGCAGCTTTTCCGAATTCAGCGCCGCAGCCGCCTGAAGGGCTACAGGCAGATGGTAGGATTTAATGGCGAAGAAGAGGTAGTCCAGATCCAGGCCGGCCATCTCGGATGCCGTCGCATACACCTCATCGAAGCGGGCCGATGCAGTGATCGCGTTTTGCAGTGTCAGGCCTTCGTTCCTGATCTTGTTGCGCTTGACCTCGTTGAGTTCACACAGAGCCACCTGGCACCCTGCTTCGCGCAGTTTGACGGCCAATACCGAGCCCACCGGTCCAAGCCCAATAATTCCAATTTTAATATTTTTATTGCCGGACATCAGTTGTAGATTTTAGACGCTTCCAGTTGTTCAAGGAAGGTTTCGATTTTAGTGATGCTTTGCCCATCTGAGAAAAAGCGCATGTCGCACAGATCGCCTTCGATGACCAAAGCGGGCACACCGGTCAGTGCCTGAAGCCGCTGCGGCATACCAAATTTGGCGTTGGAGTTGTTGAAACAGGTTTTCGAGTCGTGGTAAACAATGCCATCTATGTGGTACTCCCGGAACCAGTCGGCCAGCATCCGCATTTTGGCTTTTTCACTGCGGTTGATGAAAATCTCGGTATAGGCCCGTGCCGTGGAATCCCAGGGGTCATGTTCATCAAATTGATCAAAGATCCAGCTGCTGCAATAGGTAGAGGCCACCACTGCCGCATGGTTTTCGGCAAACAAATCACTCAACATGCGCAACCGGCCCCATATCGGCATGCCATCCCAGAAAATCCGGGTACGGACTTCCGGCAATACTCCGAGGCCGTTCCGGACGTTCTCTTCGAGTTCCTTTAGCAAGGCCGCATAGTAATCCCGGGCAACCTGTGTACCGCGCAGCACCACGATCGGCCCCATATGGATGGTGCCGTCAAAAAAGCTCAACGGCGGGTTGGCAGCGGAGGCGGTTCGCAATACCTGTTGCCAAAGGAGAGTCGCCTCCTTGCTGAGCCGCACCGTTTCCCGGAAGCGGTCGATGTCGAATTTTTGACCACTCACTTTTTCACAGACCGGGATCATTTTTTTGAATTGCTCCACGACCAGGTCCACCTCGTCCTGGCTTACTTCATCGAGGTGCCGGGGCGGTTGAACACCTACAATGGGGCAGTTGAAATAATCCGCATAAAACGTAAACCAGTCTTCCACCTCCCGGCATTGATTGGTATTGTAAGCGAGAATGTCAGGCGCGGGCACCCCTTTAAGGCCATAGTGTTTTTGAAGGGGCGTTTCGTTTTTAAGAAAAGCGCCGATATCAGCTGTGGTGTAGGAGCATACATGCCCGGAGTAGCCACATTTTACTGCCTCGGGGATGTAATCCATGGCAGTGCGGGTAGTCCCCAGGAGCGCGCCATGATTTTCGGGGAAATAAACTTCAAATCCGAAGGCGCGTAACAGTTCGGCCGGGCCGACGCTGGTACACCAGGCAACTTTCCGGCTGCCTGATTCCAGGGAACGGAAATAGGTCCCCATAATTTCCTTCATCTGTTCGGTGGATTTTATTTTGTACATACCTCGGTTGGTTTGTGCGTATCCAGTTCGATAACATATACCTCCTCCTCCAGCGGCACTGCTTCACCGTAAAGGAGTTGCAGGTGGGCCTTATACTTTTCCAGGACGTTTTTGGGCGCCATTTTCATGGAGGGCGTTAAGGTGTTGTTGTCCAGAGACAGTTCATCAGAAATAATAGCCGCCGATTTCAGCTTAGAGAACTTCTGCCCAATACTGTCATTGGCAATATGCAAACAGCCTGTCAGACAGCGGGAAAGTTCTGTCAGGGTTCTGGGACAGAAACAGCCTTCCCCGGGGCTGATCTCGTAATCCGGATCTTTGAGCATTTTTTTATTCGGGAAAATCAGCGCTACCGGATAATTCTGCCCGCTGCCGGACACTACGGCATACTGCACATAGTGGCATTTAAGTTCGATAGCCCGCTCCAGATCGGTCGGGATCACTTTTTCGCCATTTGATAGCTTGAAGATCCGGTCTTTCCGGGTGATGAGTTTCAAACCGCTCTCCGTCAGTTCGCCAACGTCACCAGTGCAATACCAGCCGTCGGGGGTAAATATCCCCTGATTGGCCTCCTCGTTGTTGTAGTAGCCTACCATGACGTTCGGGCCCTTTACCTGGATCTCACCGTCATCAGCAATACGGATACTCACACCCGGAATTGGCATGCCGACCACACCGGGCACGCGTTTCAGCGAGGGGTCGGTGAGAGTACAACAGGGAGCAGTTTCGGTAAGGCCCCAGCCTTCGATAACCGGGATACCACGTTTTTCAAACTCATCAGATAAGCGTTCCGGCAGTGCTGCTGCCGCTGTAAAAATGAATTTGAGGCCTGAATTGAAAAAGATTTCTTCCGCATCCTTGCTGGAACGGGTCATGTCATACAGTGCCTGATACACTTTTGGCACACTAAAAAACACAGTCGGCCGCACGGCCTTCCAGTTCTCGAATATGATTTCCGGGTCTTTCCCATAACTGCTTTCAAGCGAATAGGTCGCTCCGTTGTACAAGGCCGAGAACAATTCAAATATCCCCCCGAAGCTGTGATGCCAGGGCAGGTAAGACAGGAAGCGATCGTGTTCGGTGACGCCCAGCACATGTCCGATCGCCACTTGCTGGGAGAGGATGTTCTTATGGGAAAGCTGCACACATTTGGGCGTACCCATGGTACCGGATGTGTACATGTTCAGGCAAATGGTATCGGGATGGATATTTTCGGGAAGGGCACCCTTTGCATCGGGGTGCTTTTTTTGTAACTGGCTGAACGGAGTCAGCGCGGGGAACCGGGCATCTTTAATCCGGTCAGAAAATACATAAAAGTGTTCGATTTTCAGATCCGGGCCGATATTGTCCAATTGGGTCTCGCCCTCCAGGGCCAGCCAGCGGGCATCAGAGTGGTTGATCAGTAATTCGGCCGTCGTTTTCTTGAAATTAGCAAAAATAGGAACCGCGATGCCCCCCGAAGCCATAATAGCCAGCTCCAGCTCGAGCATTTCCAGGCAATTTCTGGAAAAGAGCACCATCTTGTCACCATGCGAAAAGCCGGCTTGCCGGAGATTGCAGACAATGTTTCGGATATCGTCGTAAAAGTCATCCCATGTAATGCCGGAATAAGATGGCTTCCCTTTTCTGGATTGAAAAACGATTTTTTTACCAAAGCGGCCGGCATTTTGGTTGAGTAAAACGGCAATATTGGGTATGATGGCTCCCAAGGGACGTTCAGCGTGCAGCGTTTTCATAATACCAGATTTTAAGTGACAGTAGCGCCCTTTACTCCACCACAGCGGCCTGCATGGCCCTCAGTTTGTAATACCGGAACCCACCCCACAGAGCGGCTCCGATAGCGCCGGAATAAATAGCATCGGGGTGCGAGACGAACTCCAGGTTGGATTTTTTGCTGTCAGAGGCCAACTCCCGGATCGCCTGGATCATACCGATGTTCATGCCCATGCCGCCGACAAGGGCAACTGGCGATTCAGCATGAAGCGAGCTCAATAGTTTGATGACCCGGTTGGCAATGGACAGATTGATCCCTTTTACAATATTGGGAGTAGACAAGCCTTTGGACACCAGGTTAATGACATCTGTTTCGGCGAGCACCGCACAAATGCCGGAGGGGACTTCAGGATTATCGGCTTTCAGGGATAGTTCGCCTACTTCCTCTACTGCCAGACCTAGGTAACGGGATATGTTCTCAATAAACTGACCGGAACCGGAAGCACACTGGCCGGTCATTTTGTAATCCAGCACCTTTCCACGGGGGTCTACCTTGATCGCCCGCACATACAGACCGCCCATGTCCACTATCGTCTGTGCTTGCGGCACAAAAAAGACTCCTCCACGGGCATGTGAGGTCATGCTGTAAAAGTGCCCTGTTTTCTTCATCACCATCTCTCCTTCTCCTGTGGAAGCCAGATAGGCGACATCCTTTTCGTAATCCAGGTTGTTCCGCTTCAATATTA
The DNA here is from genome assembly GCA_006226345.1 of Bacteroidota bacterium. GTDB lineage: Bacteria > Bacteroidota > Bacteroidia > Chitinophagales > Saprospiraceae > M3007. The sequence continues at coordinate 12,185 of SBHD01000190.1, forward strand.
GGTTGACGGCTTCCACGACCACTTCCTTTGGATTGCGCTTCCTGATCTTTTCAGCGTGTTTGTCGATCAGTTGGTGGCCGCCCGAATGGTGCCGGTCATAGTTCATCAATACGACTTTGACGTAGCTGCCGCCCACATCAACACCCATTGTGTAAATCGAATCTTGCATGACAATTCTTTTTTTACGTAAACCGGATAGTGATTCCTTGGACTTCATAGCCCCGGAGCAAACTAGTCTCCGGCCATCTCGACGGATTTGGTTGCCTTCGGCAGGTCCGCACTGATATTCCTGCGGGCAAACATGGCTCCGCCAAGCGCCCCCATGAAAATGGAATCGGTGTGGATATTCATGGTCACTTCACCGTACGAATCGGTTACCATCTGCTTCACATATTTCAGGACGGCCTGATTGCGGGCGACCCCGCCGGTGAACGTGAATTCATTCCGGACGCCACCGGACCGGGCGATAAGCGACATGGCACGCTGTACGATAGCCTTGTGCAGACCAGCCAGAATATTGGGCCGCTCCTCACCATTGTGCAGGAGTTCCTTCACCTCGGCGCCGGCAAATACGGTGCATGTGGAGCAAATGGTTGTTTCTTTGGTTGCGCTCATGGCTTCCGGTCCGAGTTCATTCAGGGAGAGCCCAAATTCATCGGCAATGTATCCCAGGTACCGGCCGCAACCGGCGGCACAGCGGTCGTTCATATGAAAGCTGGTGACCAGCCCGTGCCGGTCGACTTGAATGGCTTTTGTGTCCTGCCCGCCGATATCCAGCACCGTCCGCGTATTGGGGAACACCGCATGCGCACCAAAGGCATGGCAGAGGATCTCGGACTTGATACAGTCTTCGGGAAAAGGCAGCAAGGCACGGCCGTAACCCGTTCCGACCATTTTGGCGATATGAATTTCCTCGTTTACGATCTCTTCAATATGCTGCCGAAGGGAGTATTCAATATTTTTATAGTTGTTCTTCACGGCATTCAGTTCGGCGAAGTACCAGTCTTCATCGCTGCCGTCTTCCTGCTGGTCTGCCACGCCCTGGTATTTTTCGTCGAGGATATTCATAGACTCCAGGACCAGTTCCTTGAAATTATACAGGACCATTTCATTTTCGACGGGAGTGATACTCTTATCGAAGGCGAGCATCAGCGGCTCATAGAAAGCGGCGCCCTTTTGTGCCACTTCGGCATTGTACCGTTCGCTCACGATATCCCGGAAAAACTGATTCCTGGCGCCCAGGTCCTCATTGATAAAGCCATGCCGTATCTGAGGCCGGATGGTCTCAATGATCTCATTGAGCTTTTCTGCAATGACATTTTTATTTTCATAGGGAAACACCTGCACGGTATCGCGCAGCACGGTTTCCAGGCGGTCCATCCGGCGTTTGAACTGTTGATACTGAAAGACGGAGCGGATATCCTCCATATATTTTTTAAATGCCGGTTTGGCCTCCATATCCTGTTTGATCCGGTTGGCCAACAGGGTAAAGCGGGCATCATAAATGGCTTCTTCCCGCGCGATGTCGGCGGCCACTTTATAATTGGCTCTGGTGTTGGTAATACCCCGGCCGATGATTTCATCCTTTTCGTTGATGATAACTGCTTTGGAGGTGGTAGAACCCAAATCAATGCCTAAGTAGTATTTATTCATGACCTATACATTTTCCGTTGCCTGAAGTGTTTTGCGTTGTTCCAGCATCTGGAAATAGGACTCCAGCCTGTTTTTGATATTCGAATAGGAGAAATAACGCGGATCGACGAGATCCGATTCAATAAAACCAACCGGCACTTCCAGGCGGTCTTCAATTTCACGCATCATGCCCAGCTGCCCGGCGGAGAAAGAATTGCAGCTTTTAATGGAATTGGTGACATAGCCGTCTGCCTCGTATTCCCGGATATATTTCGATAGCAGATCGATGCGCTGGGGGATATTCAGGTTGGTGTAGCAGTTCATACAGTATTCGGCCAACGACTCCAGCGGCCGCTGCGGGTCATGGCGCCAGCCCAGGTCATAAACCCCGCCGACCTTGGTATAGGAAGAGGCTACGATCACTGCCCCCATATCATAGAATATCTTCCAGAATTCCCGGAAGTTGGTCCAATTGGGAGGGCCTTCCACTACGAGCCGGTACTTTTCCTCCTTCATTTCACCCTCCGGAGTGATCGGGCCAAGGCCCTGCCGGATCCGTTCCTGGATCTCATCATACAGTGCTTTATAGTAATCCACCGCTTCCTGGGTGCCCCGGAATCCGATGTTGATGGGGCCGATATAGTATACACCGGCGAAATAGGCATCTATCGGCGAAGGCCTGTTTTTGGTGGTATCGAATATTTTTGTGATCCAGTCTTCGGCCTCTTTGGAGAGGGCAAGTATGTTTTTCAGTTTTTCTTCATCGTATTTAACACCCGACACCGCCTCCATCTGCGGGATCACTTCTTCTTTCAACTGCTGAACCATATAGTTGCGCATTTCGGGTGTGATCCGACCGTCTTCCTGGTATGGCGTATGGATCATCACCACCTTGGCATTAGGATATTCCCGCTTCAAGGTCTCGAACCACTTCATGAACGTAAAACAGCCCGTATAGCTCAACAGGAGGATATCCGGCTCAGGGATTTTTTGGCCTGTCGGGCCGATATTGCCCTTCATCATCATGCCCACGTCGCATTTTACATACGTACACACATCCTCAGAATGTGCATGCCGTTCAGCTTCCCGGATGTAGCCGGCTGATTTTTTACGCATGGCACTTTGCAGGGCATTGATCTCCGGATAAACCGGAAGCATATCAAATGTCCGGATCAGCTCGGACAGGTTACCCGGCACAAATGTGTAGCATACCTTTTTGCCCGTTTCTTTTGCGATGGACAGCTCATTGAAAAGCCCTTCGATCATCTCCTTCTGGAGCATCATACTTTTCTCTTTTTGCACTTCCTTCGTCATACGTATATATATTTAGGCGTGGTTAGGAATAGATGGCCTCGGCGGGTTCGTCTTCCCACAACTTAATGGAGTCGGAAAAAGCACCCACCTGCTCTTTGATGACCTTGAACTGGTTGATGTTTTCGCTGAACTGAAAGGCGATATACCGGATGCCGAGTTTGTTGAAAGCATTCTGAAAAATCGGAGCATCGAGCAAGCTGGGGTCGCAAAAGCTCGCAGAGGCGAAAATCACACCGGCAGCGTCCCGTTTTTCCACGATTTTGGCCAGCCGGTACTCTTTGGGGTTGTCAATATCAAAGATGGATGAGGAGTATTGGCTTTGCCGGATGTAAGCATTTGCGATGGCTTCCAGGGGGTTGTCGGTGCTATCGTCAATATCACCAAGGATCATGCGCGAGCCCAGCATGTAATCATCGTCCACCACATAGCAACCTGCTTCTTCAATTGCTTTGATCAGACCAAGCGATGGCTGTTCGCAAAAGGCCCCCGACACTACTACCTTTACCTTATCCTGCGGCGTGCCGATATCCTGTTGTATATAGGTGCAGACCTGTTCCAGGATGGCATTGTGTTCTTCCACAGGAATAGCGGTTCCGGCCCGCAGAACATGATACAGATCTTCTATGCGCAGGCGCCAGGGATATTGCTGGCGGATATCATAGATAATCTCGATCAATTCGCGATTGCGGTTGTAAAGCCGGATTGCCTGGTTGAGACGCTCAGGGGTAACCTCCCGGCCATTGACAGCCTTAATGTATTGGAGGATGTGCTGCATTTCCTGCTGGTAAAACACCCCGCCGATTTCCGGAAGGAAGTTTTGCGGGAAGTCCATATACTTCACGAATTTCCCGATCTTCTTTTGCTTGAAAATACCCGACAGGTTTCGGATTACGTCGCAGATGGAAGGAAAAATAAAGCCATCGAAATGCTCGAGATGTTTATCCAGTGCGAGTTCGATCACACTTCTGGGGATATGGCAAATGTATGATTGGTAATAGGCATCACCTTTGACGATTTGTTTTTGATCGCCTCCGCCAAAGATCCCGACAGGAAGGCCACCTGCGGCGTGTATGATTTCCCGGGGAAAGTAGATCGGCAGGTAGCCGACTACTACCCGATCGGGTTTCTCTGCTTTCCACTCTTTGGCACGGGAGAAGTGCAAATCAAAGGCGTGTTCCTTACAGTCTTGTAAAAGGGTATCGATGTCTTTCATACTTGTTACGGCTTCCTGACTTAAAGTTGAACGGGTTGTATAAAAATGCCCCTTGCCCATTATGGAATTACGTTCCAATCAAGACAACTCAGCCTTAGTCGTAAAAGCGCGCCACAGTATAGTTTTTCAGAACAGGCATTAACACCTTCAGACAAGGCCGGCACTGTTTCCTTAGGGTAAGACTTATGTGCAAAGTAGTGAATCTCCCCCCCTGTATTTCATGATAGTTATCACTAAACAGGATGACCAGCATTTTTCCTGCAGCAGCGATATCTTACTAATTTCGCGCTGCTGCAAACACCTGTCTGCGGGGGTGTGGTTTATTAATATTATGCAGTAACAGGTCGGCAAAACTCTATTCTGGTGAGGCCTTATATATTGACGGATTGGAAAAAGAGCGTTAGATCGCTTTGCAGAAACCTGCTTAAGGGAAGTTGTCAATGATGGTACTGCACGTACCTGTAATAAACGCCCGGCCGGGCGGAGCGAATAATGCCGGAACAAGCCTGTTCCAGGCTAAAAACCGTCATGGATGGTTTGACCTTTCCATTTTTCAGACAAACCCTAGTTCCGTATCCAAATATCCCTGGCGATCTCGGTAACAAAAAAGAAGATACCGTCCCACTCCTGCCCACCTATCATTTGCTTGTAGTCTTTCATAAACCGGTCATACGGGCGGTACATGTTGCTGTAGTCTCTTTTAAAGACAAGGGGATTGCCCATTTTCAATGATGAATCCCGGTAGTCAATTT
>SBHD01000047.1 GCA_006226345.1 Bacteroidota bacterium
CCAACAGAACTACAGTCGAATACTGGCATGTCCACTGCAAGCGCATTCACAGTACAGTTATCTGTACTACCGGCATCAATAAGTTCCGGCGAAATCACTACCTGTCCGACCGGATCCAGGGCTACCGCAATATTCGGTATGGTTACTGCTACCGGCGGCAGTACATCTGCCAATGTTGCGTTTACAACAACACTGGTACTGTTGCCACTAAGGTCGACAGCCGTTAGGGTAACAGGTGTCGTACCCAGGTCACTGCAGTCCAGCATTCCCGGCTCCAGCAGGATAGTGACCGGTCCGCAGTTATCCACTGCCGTCACCTGGAACATTGCTGGTGTCAGCACTACGGTCGATCCGGCATCAAGCAACAGGCTGGCATCAGTTGCCGAAACGATCGGGGCAATATCATCGGCGGCGGGCAGGGTTATCGTCGCTATTTCCATACAACCACCGGCATCCGTGACCACTACCGTATAGTCACCGGCCGGCACTTCTGTAAGTATCGGTCCGATATTGTCATTCCCCCAGTTCACCAGATAGGGCGGTGTTCCGCCTTGCACGATCACTTCAATACTGCCGGTAGGATCAGACGGGCAATACGGCGAAACCAAACTGACCACTTCAATTACCATTGGCGGCGGAGCCGGAACAAAGAATGTCTCTTCAAGTGTATTCCCGGCAGCATCCGTCACTGTACAGGTATACTCGCCGGTCATCAGGTCCATTACCACCGGGCCTTCAGCGCCATTGTTCCAGGTAACTGTATAAGGCGGCACACCACCCTCCAGCACCAGGGCAATACTGCCATCTGGACTATGCACACAAGAGGCTGGCGTTATGTCCGCCGACTTGATATTCAACGCCGCAAATGTGATCGTCGAATCAAAGCTTTCAGAAAAGACGCTTCCAAGGAATGCCTTGCCGTTACTGTTATCCAGGTTTGGCAACCGGATCATGCCACGGAACGCTGCCGGGTTACCTTTAAACTCCCGGGCAGAAGTTCGCCGGTCTTTTCGCAGCCCACCTCTGTTGCGCTGGTTCCGGTCATCCCGGAATTTGATCGTCCACCGCTTGTTGGCTTTATCGATATCCGTCAGTGTGACCAGGTGCCCACTAAGCACATACCGTTTGTTCGACGCGTCATATTTTACCCGGTAAATACCCAGCTCAACATCCTCCCCTTTATCAAATTCCGATTTGATCCAGTCCAGTGAGATCTTGGCCTGTGGATTTTGCGGAGTGGTCGGCTGGTTTTTATTGATCGCTTCGTGGCCATAACGCTTATCCGGCGATTTAATACTGGTATCAATATTTACCGACTGGAATTTAACCCGAACCGGCAATTTGTACTTATCCACAAACTCCAGTTTAGCTTTAATGATATTGTCCGGGCTGGCGCCCATATTTGGCTTCCGCTTCATCAATGCACTGAACTCGTACAATATTTTCCGCATGATATCCGCTTCATCGCCGGTACCAAAGGCTTTTTTAAGACTATCGTCTATGGCCGGATGGTGTTTGCGCAGCCAGGAAAAACTATTCGTTGTGCCAGCCGGTGCGCAGGCTTTCCGGTCGCCGGCATACCCATCGGGCACATTCTTACTACCGGCTTTGTATTTGCTGTTATCCAGATCGATATTGGGCATATCCGTCCTCAGATCAGCGTAAACCGGTGTTTCAGCCACCCACAGAACCTCGTCATCAACAAGCGGCTCCGAAATCTGCAACGGAAATACCGGCTCCAGCAAAGTAGAGTCTTCGATAAAGTCTCCAATGCTGTAAACAGCGACGTCAACCGGGTATAAAGTGTATTCGCCGGGTTCCGGAACAGCAGTGAATATGGTGTCCGTGATCAGCACCTGGAGGCGTACTTGATCAAATACCGCCGGATCAAGCATGTTATCCGGATCAAAGTCCACACGGGTGATCAACTGGACCGTATCGGCAAATGGCTCCAGCAGAATATTTTCAGCCAACCAGACCGGTTCCGACGCTTGTAAGGGTAAGTACAGCATGTTCAGGTATCGCGGATCGGCTGTGGGCGGGTTGAAGTAGCGAAATGTCAACTCGCCATCGTCAGACAATGCCTGTACCACAGGATCCAGGTAACTAAACTGCTCCACCTGCTGAACGGCAAAATAGCCCGTATTGAGACAATCCGGCGCATCAAAGGCATCGGGGATCGTATCTGAACACCCCTGCCGGCCATCCCAAACGATGGTAACATCTACGCCCAAAGCGGCATTGGCGGGTAAAGCGGTCAGCAACACGGTATCCAGTCCTGACCCATCAGGCCGGTAATCTCCGGCCCATACCCCATCGAAGAAAACGTTCATCTTCCCGTCAGGGGTACCACTGCCTCGACCCTCCAGCACACCGCTGTCCAGGTCCAGATCTGCCTCTTTTTGCCCATTTATCGTCCAGGCGCCCCCCGCAATCGCAAGCGGTCCGTTCAGAGTACCAACTTTTACCTGTACACTTTTACCCGGCTCGATACAGGCAGCAGGCCAGACCACTTTCATCACGTTGGTCACTTTCCCGTTGGAAGGTATCTGTGGCTGTGGACAGCCTTCCGGGTTTTTCAGCAACTGAACAGTTAGCGAACCACCGGTGCCGGCAAAAACAACCTCGAGATCAGAAACATTCTTATCCGTAGTATTTACGAATTCGTACTCCTGCCAGCTCCAGGGAGCGGTATTGTAGGTCAGGGAATCGATCGTCAGCTGATAGTTACCAAACGGATCACATGGCAGCCCGGTGAAGCCAGAAGCAGCCAGTCCACAATCAAATGGCTGCGACCCGGTCGTTTGAATACTGAAGGGTGCTGTACTGCTATCCGTTTCTGAAACAAAGTCAACTCCCAGATCGACAAAGTCACCGGGAGGCAGCGGTGGTATGAGTTGGAGGGTATATGTACCAGGGCCTGCCTGCAGCACAAGGCTGGAATCAAAGGGAGGCCCCACGGCCAGCCCACCGGATGGCAATGGTGATACCAGGCTTAGATCCGTAAGGTAATCGCCGGTAGTATTGACCAACATCAAGGCCGTTCGGACCACCCCCGGACCAACCGGTTGAACAGCGGTGGTACCGGGATGGTCGAGGCCGGTTGTATCAGCAGCCAGTTCATAGTGCACACCATTGATCTCTTTGGAGAAATACACCACAAAAGCACTATTCGTTGGCAGGTCTTTATCAAAACGAATAGCCAGTTCAATCACGCCCTCTTTAGGGATTTTTCCGTTTTTCAGAATAACGGTAACCGTTTTGCCAGGTGTTGCAGGTTTATTGTCTGTTTCACCCGCATCCAGTTTGCCATTCCGGTTATCGTCCACGGCATCCTGCTCTTCCAGGTCACCCGGCGCCTCTGAGATGTCCAGGTCTGCG
>SBHD01000267.1 GCA_006226345.1 Bacteroidota bacterium
GCTGCCCATTCCCGGTGGTGTTGGCACAGCTCCCGGATAGCCTGTACGATATACCGGATCTCTTCATCAGTCATGATCGGATGAATGGATACGCGCACCCACCCGGGTTTGGTAGAGTTGTCGCCAACGTTGATCCGGTCGGTGATGGATTTGGAATGTTGCGGGCTTACATGCAATAAATAATGTCCGTAAGTACCCGCGCACGAACAACCACCCCGCACCTGGATCCCGTAGCGATCATTCAGCAGGCGTACGGCCAGGTTGTAGTGCAGGTCGTCGATATAAAACGACACCACCCCCAAGCGCTTTTTAATATGCCCGGCCAGAATATGCAGGTTGGGAATATCTTCCAGACCGGCCAGCAAAGTGGCCAACATGGCTTCTTCCCGGGCCAGCATATTCTCCGTGCCCATTTCCTCCTTCAGTTTGATGCACAGGGCCACTTTTATAGTCTGGAGAAATGCCGGAGTGCCGCCGTCCTCCCGGGCTTCGATCGCGTCGATGTATTTGTGCTCCCCCCAGGGATTGGTCCAGTCAACCGTTCCGCCTCCCGGATTGTCGGGCACCTTGTTCTTGTACAGTTTGGAGTCAAATACCAGGATCCCTGTCGTACCAGGTCCGCCCAGGAACTTGTGCGGTGAAAAGAAAATAGCATCCAGATGTTGATCCGGGTTTTCCGGGTGCATATCGATCGGGATATACGGGGCCGAGCAGGCAAAATCCACAAAACACAGGCCGCCCTGTTGGTGCATGATCTCCGCAATACTATAATAAGGTGTAAAAATGCCGGTAACATTGGAGCAGGACGTAATGGCAGCGATCTTGGTTTTGCGCGATCCGTACTTGTTCAAAAGATGCTGCAGGTGCCCCAGGTCCGGAAGCCCTGTTTCATCGGCATTGATCACTTCCACATCACCGATGGTTTCCAGCCAGGATGTCTGGTTGGAGTGGTGTTCCATGTGGGTGCAGAAGATCACAGGACGGTCCTGTTCGGAGAGCTTGACCTTGTGTTTGAACTGCTCGTGTATTTTCAGGCCCAGGATACGCTGAAATTTATTGACTACCCCGGTCATACCCGAATTGGAGGAAATGATCACATCGCTTTCCCGCGCCCCCACGTGTTGCTTGATGATCTTCAGGGCTTCGTGGTAGGCACGGGTCATGCTCGAACCCGTCACCGTCGTCTCCGTATGGGTATTGCCGACAAAGGGTGCTATCTCCTCCTGTAAACGGCGCTCAATGGACGCATACAACCGGCCACTTGCAGTCCAGTCGGCATAAATGATCTGCTTTTCGCCGAAGGGGGAATGAAAAGTTTGATCAATCCCAATAACCTGGCGCCTGAACGCATCAAAATAGTTTTCCGTCATATGAAAAAGGTAGTGAAGTGATGTAAACTTTTCATGCAGGATCAATGGTTTTTACCAGAAAAGCTTAAATTACTTCGGTTTGAAGGATCAAAAATAGGAAGCTTTTTGAGAACGCCGTAACCGGGACGAACTCCTGCCCTGCAACCCTGCCATCCTGGCCTGGCTTCCGAATCCAGTCTAATATTTAGCCCATACGGAGTTTTGCTTGTTTATATTCCTTCTAAATGAGGACTTGCCAAATGAAAAAGCTGTTTTTTTCTTTTGAACAAATGAACAATTGTTCATACTTTGCCACAGCAATCCGATGGTTACAAGAAAAGACAAACGAAGCATGAGGAATATTGAAATCGCCAAACTGGAAAAAATGGCGGAGATCCTCAAAGCGATTTCCCATCCGATGCGGTTGGAGATCCTGGAGCTGCTGGAAGCAAGGCAGCCACAGACTGTTGCAGAACTGCTGGATCAACTGCAGGTGGAACAATCCCTGTTGTCACACCATCTTACCAAAATGAAAGACAAAGGCGTATTGAATTCTTTCCGGGAAGGCCGCAATGTCAAATACAGCCTGGCTTTAACGGAAATCACCAAAATATTCGACTGTATGGAAGCCTGCAATTTTCTTTAACCCCATACTGCTCCAACAGCCGGAAACAGATCTGTTTCGCTCCAATCAATCCAAACGTATCCATTCTATCATTTGCTAAACCTGAAGTAGATTATGTCAGATGTCGCTAAAGTCTTGGATTGTTCCGGCATGCTATGCCCGATGCCTGTAGTGAAAACCAGAAAAGCCATGAAGGAGATCGAAGTTGGGGAAGTGTTGGAAATGATCTCCACCGATCCGGGCTCTATGCCGGATATGCAAGCCTGGGCAAAGCAAACCGGGCACGAGTTACTCTCCGCCACAGATGAGGGCAATAACGTATTTCGCTTTCTTATTAAAAAAACGCACTAACCATGGCTGACAAACAAAAAAGACTGGCCCTTGTGGCCTCCCGGGGTACGCTGGACTGGGCTTACCCGCCCTTTATCCTCGCTTCTGCTGCTGCTGCTATGGATTGGGAAGTAGGGGTGTTTTTCACCTTTTACGGCCTGCCGCTGCTCAAGAAAGAAATCGATGCCAAGGTTTCTCCCCTGGGAAACCCTGCCATGCCAATGAAGATGCCTTTCGGCTCGGAAGGTTTTCAAAATATCGAATGGCCAATGCCGAACCTGCTAATGGCCAATATCCCCGGCTTTGAAAGTATGGCGACCGGCCTGATGAAAAAAATGTTCAAGAACAAAGGAGTCGCTACAGTGGAAGAAATGCGGGAAGCCTGCATCGATATGGACGTGCGCCTGATCGGCTGCCAGATGACCATGGATGTATTCGGCTTTTCCAAAGACGACTTCATTGAAGAAGCCGAGGTAGCCGGTGCCGCTGCATTTCTGGCCTTTGCCGCGGAAGCGGAGGTAAACATGTTTATCTGAACCAGCAACCAGAACAGGCAGAAGCGGAACCGAATGAACAATCTGTTTGCTATTGCATGCTTAAAGAGAAAGAATCAGCACCTTGAACATTCGATTGATTGATGCAGACAGGGTTTCCTGGTTACGGTCTCAGACTATTTACCATGCTTTAGCCCACGCAAAAAAGGAGAACACCCCCGACACCATCGTTCTGAGTATACCTGTTGACCCGTATGTATGTATCGGATTCCATCAGGACCTGGAACAGGAAGTGAACACTGGTTTTTGCGCCGCAAACGATATCCCCGTCCTGCGGAGAGAAACCGGAGGTGGCGCGGTTTACCTCGATGACGGCCAACTGTTCACGCAGTGGATTTTCGGGCCGGATCGTTTGCCTGTAAAAACAGACACCCGCTTCAGCCTATTTGTAGCCCCCTTGGTGGAAACCTATAAGTTCTTTGGAATCAAGGCCTATTTGCACCCGCCCAACGATGTGCATGTCGGCGGAAAAAAGATAGTGGGTACCGGCGCAGCAGCCATCGGGAATGCGGAAGTCGTGACGGGCAATTTCCTGTTCGGCTTTGATTGCAACCGGATGGCAAATGTGCTGAATGTACCGGACGAACATTTCCGGGAGCATTTCCGGCAAGGGCTTCAACGGTATATGACGTCGATGCAACAGGAGCTGGAGGTGCTGCCGGACATACGAGCGGTAAAGCAGACATATGTACAAAAATGCGCTGAAGCGCTCGGGAGAAAGATCGTACCCGGCACATTTACCGATGAGGAGTACAGGATGATGGAGCAATTGGATGAGAAGTTTGTCACCAAAGAGTGGCTGTATCAATACACCGCACACCCTTCCCGGCTCCGGCGAAAAGTAAAGATCCATGCTGGTGTCTGGATGTACGATATCGCCTGGAAAACGGAAGGCGGACGAATTGATCTCCTCATCCGGACCAAAGCGCAGCGCATCGACCTGATTTCGATCAAGGGAGACCTGACGTTTCAGCCCGTTGGCAAACTGAAGGGATTGGAAAATGCCCTCAGAAACGTAGACATAGATGAAATGAGCCTGACAGAAGTGTTGGAGGCATTCTATATGTTACACCAGATCGAATCGCCCGGCATTACGATCAACGATTGGGTGGAGGCAATCATGAAGGCCAAATGATAAAAATAGACACATAAAACATGTAAAAAGTGCCTGAAAAGCAAAAAGTATACGATGCCGGTGAAATGGCAATGCTTTATGATGCCAGGCCTAATCAATGGCTGCTGCTGGAGGTGTTGGAAAGAACGGAATCCGGCCGGGCCAAAAAATTAAACCTGCTGAAAACAGCAAAGGATAAAGAAGATTTGTACACGTATTTAATGGATGAAATTGAGGACTGGGATTGGAGCCGGGACTTCATTTTCGTTTACTCAGACCCTGAAAAGCAATGTGACCTTTTGTAATACAAAATTTGAAATTTAAGATGGAAGACCACGAAGGCAAAAAGATCCTTGTTATTCAAACACACGGTGTGGACACACCTACCCGCACCTACTCGCCACTGTATTATGCCGTTGCCGCCGCCGCAATGGATATGGAAGTTATGGTCTGGTTTACCATGAATGGTACCAATCAGCTGAAAAAAGGCGAGGCTGAAAAAGTATCCCTGGTGCCGGAAAGTGGCGTAACCCTGAAATCCATGCTGGAAATGGCCATGGACAATGAAGTACAACTCAGGGTTTGCCAGCAAAGCCTTACCCTTTGGGATATGACCCCCGAAGACCTGATCGACGGCGTAGAGATCCTCGGCGCCACCAGTATTATTGACCTGGCATTGGAGTACGACCATGTCATGTATTTCTGATGCCACCCGATGAGCAAATACCTTTACCTATTAACCTAACTAATGCATCCATGGCACACGAAAAAATAAATGATTGCGTGGTTTTTACAAACCTGTACTATTCCGTACCCGACAACACCTGGGTGCGGGTCAATGATGACGATACGGTCACGATCGGCATGACGGATGTCGCGCAGTCCCTCGCCGGCCCCATACTGCATGCCAAGGCCAAAAGTGTTGGCACGCAGCGGAAAAAAGGACGGCCGATCGCCACGGTGGAAAGCGGCAAATGGGTTGGACCGGTGAAGTCGCCTGTTTCCGGTGAGATCATAGCGGTAAATGAAAGCCTGGGCGGCAATGCCCAGCTGGTCAACCGCAGCCCCTACAATGAAGGCTGGATCATTAAAATGAAACCGGAAGACCTCGCAGCCGACCTGGCAGAATTGCTGACCGGTGACGCTGCAGTAGAAGCCTATCGGGCAAAGATCCAGGCCGACGGCGTCACCTGTACACACATTGAAGGTACGGATGAATATTAATCGCGCGCCTCTATCCGTCTTACAGGCGGGCATTGGCCTTTAGGGATTCGGGTTGTCTGAAATACAATATGGCATATGTACACACGACAGTGTACCTGTATCATGCACTCAGACAATCCGGCATTTAAAATCTTATACAGATATGGCACTAGATTTATCGATTAACAAATATGCCGACGTCCCCTACGAGGAAAAGGAACGGCTCTTTGACGAGGCCAAAGCCGACGGGCGCTGGGAACATGTCCTGTACGGCTGCTACGAGTGTGGTATATGTGTGGCTGCATGCCCCTCCGCGCGGTTTTATGACTTCAGCCCCCGGGTGATCGCACAGGCTGTAGCACGGGAGGATGTCGACCTGGTCTATACGCTGATGAATGACAGCGTGTGGGACTGCTCACAATGTTTTTCCTGTGACCGGTGCCCCCGGCAAAATTCGCCCGGCCAGATCATAACGGTCTTGCGGGAAGTAGCCGTACGCAACGGACTCCAGACCGCCAAGCAGGCTTTGGAAGGCTATGGCCGGATCATCTATAAGATCATGTCTACCGGTTCACAGGTCTCCCCGGATATGTTGCAACCCAACGCATTTCCAGACTGGGGAAAACATGTCCACGAAATCTCGGAGAACCTGGAAGTCTGGCGCAAGGCACTACCGCCGGAGACGCTGCACACCATTGAAACAGGTTGGAAAGTGGATGAAAAAACCATCATCGAACTGTACCTCATCTGGCACATGACCGGAGTTATGAACATGATCGAAGAGATCGACGAAGGCTTGTTCATGATATTAGTGGATGTCATGGAAGAACGGCTGGAAGAAGCGGGCTATGATGTAACCTTCGATTGAGCAAGCCCTAAGTTTTAATTTGAAAATCTCTATGCATGATACACTTACCAGTAGTTAAAGCAACTGATCGGGTTTTTGATATCGACCCGAATGAAGCACCAACCCATGACCTCCGGGAAGAGCTCTTCCAATTGGAAAAGGAGGGTGAGTTGGAGGTCATCCGGGTACCCGAACCGTACATGGAAGTTAAAACCAAGTTTGGCCGGATAAAAAAGATACCGGTGGAGAAAACCTGGCACCATAAAAGCTGCGGACAATGCGGCCACATTCCAGGGTATTCCACCTCGATCTTCTGGCTGAACCGGGCGTTTAACCTGGACTACCATGATCCGACTGACCAAACCTCTTGTACGGCCTGGAACTACTACGCATCCGCTACCTCCAACCCGGAGGCACAGGCTGCCGTAGCGATCCGGAACTTTGCTGCGGCCCATGAGGTCGGTTATTTTCCGCTGATCCATTGCGGCACCAGCTTCGGGCACTACAAGGAAGTGCGCCATGCACTGGTCCATCAGCCTGATCTGCGCCGGAAAGTCCGCGATATCATGAAGCGGCTGGGGAAAAAACTGGTCGTACCGGAAGAGATCGTGCATTACAGCGAATGGGTATATGCCATGCGCGACCGGATCGCAGAACGGCAGGTGGTCGACATGAGCAACATCACCGCCACAGTACACCCAGCCTGCCATTACCATAAGCTGATCGAAGAAGACGCCATTTATTCCGAGGAGATCTACGGCGCCCAGCGCACCGCCATTATTACCGGCGTACTGGAAAAACTCGGTATCAATGTAGCGGACTATTCGACCTGGTTCGACTGCTGCGGCTTCGGTTTCCGGCATATCCTGGTTTCAAGAGATTTCTCCAGGTCCTTCTCGGTACAACGCAAGATCGAGGTAATGATGGAAGAAGCCAGCCCGGACGTCACTGTTACGCATGACACCGGCTGTGTCACTACGCTCGATCAGAGTCAGGTGGTCGGTAAAGCCCACGACAAAAAAGTCGGGCTGCCGGTTATGTCCGATTCGCAAATGGCAGCACTTGCCATGGGCGCGCATCCGTATAAAGTGTTGCAGCTGCACTGGCATAACACCAACAACAAGCCGTTCCTGGAAAAAATAGGCATCGACGTAGAAAAGACCTGGGCTGAATTTGAAGCTGAGTGCGCCAAGATCAAGTCCGGGGAAAAACAATACATGACCTGGGAGGATGCTGCGAAGTAAGTTATTTGAAATCAACACCTAAACTTTTACCAAGTATAGAACAATGGCAAATCAAAATATTCTCATTATCGGTGGTGGAATTGCGGGTATCGAAGCTGCCAAAGGTATTGCCGACCTGGGCTACAAAGCGATCCTGGTTGAAAAAAGAGATCGTCTCGGTGGTAATCCGGATGAACAACAATACGCCGCTTTAACACCGGATCTCCGAGATGCCAGTGAAGCGCTCTCTGAAATGATGGCTCCCATCCTGGACCATAAAAATGTGGAGATCCTGTACAACACGCTCGTGACGGATGCCTCCGGCTCGATGGGCGACTTTACCGTCAAATGCATCAGTAAAGGAAAAGAGATCGAGGTCAAAGCCGGCGCAGTGATCGTCGCTACTGGCTTCACCCACTTCGATCCAGGTCGTGAAACCCAGAAATACGGGTACTATGAGCACGACGACGTCATCACCCTTACGGATGCTGAAAAAATGCTGAAGGCGCACAACTTTGTACGCCCGTCCAACGGTGAAAAGCCCAAGCGCGTCTGTTTCATACAGTGCGTAGGCTCCCGCGACCGCCAGATCGGCAACGAATACTGCTCCAAGGTATGCTGTGGTATTTCGTCCAAGCAGGCCATTGAAGTGCGGCAGCAGGTGCCGGATTGCAAGGTCTTTATTTTCTACATTGATATGCGGATGTACGGCTACTGGGAGAATGAGATCTACTGGCCCGCACAGGAAAAGTACAAGGTCAATTATGTGAAAGGCATGGCCACGGAGATCGTCAAAAAAGGGGACAGCCTTCTGGTAAAAGGGGAGGATACGACCCTGCGCAGACCCATGGAGGTCCCGATGGACATGGTCATTCTGGCTGTAGGCATGGAGCCAAGCGAAGGCACCAAACAAATGGCCAAAATATTCGGCCTGAAGCAAAACAAATACCACTTCATCGAAACTACCGGCGGTCCGCTCGACACGGTATCGACCAGTGTCCCGGGCGTATTTGCCGCGGGTGCCTGTACGGGGCCGGCTGACCTGGAAGATTCAGTGTCGATGGCCGGGTTGGCAGCCATGAAAGCCATTACAGCAATCACAAAACTGCAGGCAGTGCCGGCTTAAGCGCCTAAAAGGATCGATACATGGGTCAGATCGTTGACACGGAAACTGCAATGGAATTCATGAAGGAGACTTTGGAGAAGGTCGAGGAACGACACCTCGTTCGGATCTCCGAGGCACTGGAAGTGAAAAGCGAACTGTTCAGACAGCAGTTTGAACAGTCCAATATTGCCCGGCTGACGGAGGAAGACCTTATGAATACCCTCCGGTACATATTTTCCGTCCGCCGAACAGCTAAAAAAATGCTGGAAAAAACAGGCCTGGAACCGTTCAAACAACATGTCCACGACCTGCTGTACGGAAATGAACCGATCCAGAGCCGCTTCCAGGATTTTTGTGGTCGCATGGAGGGCCTGGATGAACACCTACGGTTTGATCTGGCAGGTGAGCTGCTGCATTTTACCTTTCCGGATCAATACTGGCTTTGGTGCCATTGGATGTGGAACCCGAAGATCAAAACCGGGTCCCTCCCACTGGTCACCACAGAGGAGTTTGATCTGACTGCGCCGTCATTGGGCGAAGCCTACCTCAAAGTTGGGAAAGCCATCGCTTTTGTACACGAGGTGGGGGAAGCGGCCGGCTTTCAGACCATCAGCCGGAAGCTTTTCGGCACCGATGTCTATCTCAGCTGTGTGTATGTGATCTATGCCTACACCGTCTTGCGGATGCGTATGACACAGGAATTCAACCAGGTCATGCCCGGCGTGGCGGAGTTTTCAACCCGGATACTGGGTGTTTACGGCGTGACAGCCGACAACCGGAACTGAGTGCCAATTTTAAACTTAAAATTATCCTAATTCGAAATAGTTATGCCAGTTGACAAATCGCAAATCAGAGAAAAAGAGTCCGTCGTTGTCGAAGGTATCGAACTTACAGCCGACTGGAACCGGATGTTTGAACAACGGGTGGTATTTGATTACGATACCACTGCCCTCGACAAGGTGACTGACCTGGCCGGCGGAGAATCCATGGGCTGGTGTTACCAATGCGGAAAATGCGTCCCGGTTTGCCCCGTAGATAATGTTGGCGAGTATGGCCCGAGGAAAATATTTCGCAGCCTGCAGCTGGGCGAAGACCTGTTCAACAGTGATGAACTTTGGAAGTGCACCACCTGTATGAACTGCCTGCGTGTTTGCCCCAAGGAAGTGGATATGATCAAGATCATGCCCGCCGTGCGGGAAGAGGCTGTGATGGAAGGCAAGGTGCCGGAAGAGCTGCAGGAGGTGTTTGAAAAAACATTCGAATACGGAAACCCACTGGGTGAATCCCAACGGAAACGGGCCGACTGGACAAAAGACGCCGGTGTTGAGGTGCCGCTCATGAAAGACATCAAGCGCCCGGTGGATATGCTGTGGTTTGTCGAATGCTATCCGGCCTACCACACCAGAGGGCAAGATGCAAGCCGCGCGCTTGCCCGCATTTTAAACCTGCTTGGTACGGATTACGGCATCCTGGGCACGGAAGAAAAGTGCTCCTGCGACTCCCAGCGCCTGGCGGGTGAAACAGGTCTGTTCGAGGAATTTGCAGAGTATAACATTGGCCTGTTCAATAAATACAAGGTCAAAAAAGTGATGGTCACCGACCCGCATGCCCTCAATGCTTTCCGCAAGGAATATCCGAAACTGGGCGGCAAGTTCGAAACGATCCACTACACAACATACCTGGCCCCTCTGATGGAAAAACTGAACTTCACCAAGAAGTTGAATTACAAAGTTACCTTCCACGATCCCTGTTACCTCGGCAGGCATAATGGCGAATTCGATGCGCCGAGAAACTGCCTGACCGCCATACCAGGCGTCGAACTGATCGAAATGGGCCGATGCCGCGAGCAAAGCTATTGCTGTGGCGGTGGTGGCGGCGGTATGTGGCTCGACGGTTTCATGGCCGACCATGTCACGGAACGCCTCTCCGAAAACCGCGTCCGGGAAGCCGTTGAAACCGGCGCGGATGTATTGGCCGTTTGCTGTCCGTATGAGGTTTCCCGTTTTGAAGACGCCGTCAAATCAACCGGAAATGAGGGCAAACTGCTGGTGAAAGATATTGCTGAACTGATCGACGAGGCACTGTAAAACACTTTCTGCAGATCATTAATTGCAGCCTGTAACTATGAAAAGAATAAAGAATTTCGACATCCGGACGGATATTTCGTACGACACGGCGGGAGGCTACTGGCTCGATATCGACGGTACTACCGCCCGTATCGGTATGAGTCCGCTGGTACAGGAAACATCCGGGGCCTTTGTGGCTATCCGGATGGAAAATACCGGCAGATCGTTCGCCAAAGGCGAGAGTTTTGGCAGTGTGGAAGCCGAAAAACACGTCGGGCAATTGATCATGCCCCTGTCAGGTACGATCACTGCCGTAAATGAAAAAGTGCTGGAAAATCCGGCCCTTATCAACAAAGACCCCTACGGTAAAGGCTGGCTGATAGAGATCGAACTGGCCAAACCGGAGGACGAGCAGAACAACCTGCTATCCGGTGAGACGGAGGTAAGTGCGTGGTTCGAATCAGAGATCACCCGGTACAAAGAAAAAGGCTGGCTGGCAGACCCTGTGACCGAAATGCAAAACACCCAAAGGGATAACTAGGATGATCGATGTAAACCAGACACCTGCAGCCACAAAGCCTGATCTCGGACCGGAGCAATTGTTCCGGCAGGCTTTTTCCGTTCGCCGGGAAAACTTTCCGGATGAGATCAGTTTTTTTGCGCCGGGGCTGAAACACTACTCCATCCCGGAGTTCGAACCTCAAAACCCCAGGGCGTTCCTTCCGATCAGCCTGACCGGTGCCGGCTGTGCACTCGATTGCGACCATTGCAACAAAAAGATCCTGGAGCCCATGATCCCGCTCAACCGCAAGGAAGGGCTGTTCAGCATGTGCCAGCGACTGGCTGCCAACGGCACCGAGTCCGTATTGATCAGCGGTGGCTCCCTGAAGACAGGTGAGGTGCCCTTTATCCGGCACATTGACGATATCCGGCGCGTGAAGGAAGAACTGGGCCTCCGCATCATCATGCACACCGGCCTGATCCGGGACGAAAAGGAGGTTGCTGCGCTAAAAGATGCCGGTGTCGATGGCGTCGCACTCGATATCATCGGTTCGAATGAAACGATCCGGGAAGTATACCACCTCGATGCCACCGTGGAGGATTTCGACCGCTCGCTGGAATTACTGGCCAAATACGGACTTAGCCTGCGCCCGCACATCATTCTGGGCCTGCACTACGGCAAGTTTCTGGGCGAATATCAGGCCCTGGATATGATCGCCAAATATCCTGTTCATTCGCTGGTGGTGGTTATTCTGGTACCCATGAGTGACACTAACATGTGGGGCATTGATCCGCCGGACACCGGTGAAGTGGCAGACTTTTTCGTAAAGGCCCGGCTGAGAATGCCGGATACCAATATCATGCTGGGCTGCGCCCGTCCCCTTGGCGATTACAAGAAAATAGTAGACAAAGCCGCCGTGGAAGCGGGATTCAACGGCATTGCCTATCCTGCAGAGGGCGTAGTCGCCCACGCAAAGGAGATGGGCCTGAAAACGGTGTTTTTTGAAAACTCCTGCTCCTGCGGGACCTGATACGACGATCTGGCATGATGACCTGGCGCTACATACAAGAAGACGGAGTGTCGGCCGCTGCCGGCCTGGCAACGGATGAGTTTTTGATGAATGGCTATTCTGACAAAACATCGGAAGATGCCACACTGCGCCTGTATACCTACCAGGACTACAGCACGCTCGTTGGACGCTTTCAGAATATCCACGCGGAGCTCAACCTGGAGGCCGTTCGGCAAAATGGATTTCAGTACAGCCGCAGGCTGACGGGAGGCGGGGCGATCATCATGGGGCATGGCCAGCTGGGACTCTGCCTGGCCACTGCAAATGTGTTCGGATCAGAAAATACCCGGGCACTGTACCACCTGTTTTCCACACCCATACTGGAGGCGCTGGGCAACCTGGGTATACAGGCAACATTCCGGGGTAAAAACGACCTGGAGGTATCGGGAAAAAAGATCGCCGGACTGGGTATCCACGTCAATCCGCACGGAGCCATCCAGTTCCATACCAGCCTGCTGGTCGACCTGGACATCCCGGTTATGTTAAAAGTGCTGAATATCCCGCTCCAGAAAATCGGAGACAAGGCACAGATCGGCAAGGTGGAGCAGCGGATCACTACGGTTTCACGGGAACTGAACAGAACGGTTTCCGTAGACGAGGTCCGCCAAATGTTGAAACAGAGTTTTGAAAAGCATTTTAATATCTGCCTGGAAGATCAGGCGCTTTCACCGGAAGAACGAACGGAGATCGATCACCTGGCCGGCATACGGTACGCCAATGACGACTGGATCTTTGAGCATTCGCCGCAGTCGGACATGACTGGCATGGGGCTGAAAAAGACTGCAGCCGGGCTGTTACGCACCTATGTGGCCTTAAAAGGAGAAACGATCAAGAGTGTCCTGATCACCGGTGATTTTACCGAACAGGAGAAACTGTTCAAGCACATTGAAGCACAACTGAAATGGAGCCGTCTGGACAAGGAACAGATAAAACAAACCATTACCCGGGCATTCGCAACTATTCCCCCCGACACACCGGGCCTTAGCGAAACAGAAGTGTTCGAATCGGTATGGCGGGCTGTTATGGGGGCGATGAAAGAAGTACAGTACACCTATGAAGGTTCTTGTTATTATCCGCAGGTCTAGCGCCTGTTTAAATTTCAATGATGTGCCGAAAGCGAGAAAATTTTATTTTAGACAAGGCAAATTTTGCAGTCATATGCGGACAATCCGACGAAAAATTTAACGCAGTATAAAATAATATTGGCCGCTTGCAGGCCATCAATTGAATTTTAAACAGGCGCCTAAATCGAAATAACTGAAAAAGCATGGAATTCCCTTTACCCACAATAACACCGGTCGAGCCCAAAAAAGAAAGCCCGAAATATATCCGCCTGAGCGCTGCAAGCGCGATGGCCCTGCGCCTGCAGTCAGGACGGTTCGCCCGGGAATTCGAGTTCGGCGGCATCAACCTCTTGCTGAACTACGATAACGGCTGCCTTTCTGACTGTGCCTACTGTGGACTGGCCCGGACCCGCCCCGGGGATTATGAGGACAAGTCCTTTATCCGGGTAGACTGGCCGTTGTATGAAACAGACCTGGTCATTGACCGCATGGCGCAATACGAGGACAAACTGACGCGCCTCTGTATCTCGATGGTGACGCACGGCTCGGCCTATAAGGACAC
This sequence comes from Bacteroidota bacterium, assembly GCA_006226345.1. GTDB lineage: Bacteria > Bacteroidota > Bacteroidia > Chitinophagales > Saprospiraceae > M3007. Next base: position 13,614 of record SBHD01000267.1, read on the forward strand.
GTATGAGATCACGGAAAAGATCACCCGGAGCCTGAAGACCCCGCTTTCGCTGCTGGTGGCCCCGCCTACGCTGAACAGAGAGCGCCTGCAGGCACTTAAAGACCTGGGTACCGACATGATCGGCGTAGGCCTGGATGCGATCACTGAAAAAACATTTTTCGATACGCGTACTAACGTGCCGCAAGGCGGGCTCAAGTGGGAAAACTACTGGGACATCATCAACTATTCCCGTGAAATATACGGCCCCTGGAAGGTAAATATTCACACGGTGGTCGGCCTGGGCGAAACAGACCGGGAGTTGGTGGATATGTTCTACAGCCTGAAAGAAAAACAGATCCTGGCCTATCTCTTCTGTTTCAACCCCGAACCAGACTCCCGCATGGCCAGTTTCCCAAAATCAAAGATCACGCGCTGGCGGAGGGTACAATTGGTCAAACACCTGATCGAAGAATACCACCTCGACCGCCGGAATATCCGGTTTGACGAGGAAGGAAATATCACGGGATTGAAGGATCCGACCTCCGGTATCAATAAAGTGCTGAAATCGCTCGACGGCGGGGTGCCGTTCATGACCAACGGCTGCCCGGGTGAAAGCGGAGAGCCGGGTTGTACCCGGCCGTACGGCAGCTATCGCCCGAGCGATTCATACCGGGATTTCCCCTTTCTCCCGGCTACGGACGACCTGACTTTAATCCGCCAGGAACTCGAACTGGAAAAATTGCTCACATAAATTCAAACTAATAGATATATGAATATCATCGTACCAATCAAACAAGTGCCCGACCTGGTTGAGGAGCTCGAAATTGATTCCTCGGGTAAAGACCTCGACAGGGAATGGCTGAAATTTAAGGTTAATGAATACGACGACCATGCTTTGGAAGAAGCGCTGCTCCTGAAAGAAGAGTTTGGCGGCACGGTTACCGCAATTGCTTTGGACGGCAATGACATCGACAAAGCCCTTTATGCCGCCGCCGCAAAAGGCGCTGATAAGGTAGTCAAGGTTACAGGCCTGGATGCGCATGTTTCCAATCATCAGGCTGCCCGCGCCCTGGCTAATGTCATTCAAGGGATGGGGGCCGATCTGGTGTTTACAGGTGTTCAGTCGGTGGAAGACCGCGACGGTCAGCTGGGTGTGCTACTGGCGCACTACCTCAATATGCCGCACATCAGTGTAGTGACCGGCGTAACCGTCGCCGGCAGCAATGTGGTGGTGAAAAAGGAATACAGCGGCGGTATTTACGCAGAATTCGAAGCAGCCACGCCTATTGTACTGGGTATCCAGGCTGCCCGCGAAACACCCCGCTACGTGCCGGTGGCCAAAGTACGCCGGGCAATGAGCTCCACCGAAATGGAGGAAGTTTCGGCGGGTGATGTAAGTGTTTCTGCCGGATCGTCCGTCAGCCGGATGTTCAAACCGGTAAGTGGCGGTAAGGCGGAAATGTTGAGTGGTTCTGCCGAGGATGTGGCCGGGAAGCTGGTCGAGATCATTAAAAGTAAATCTTAAAGTTAAACGCAAAAAAATGGCAAACAACATATTCGTTATAGCAGAACACCTCAATGGAAAGGTGGAAGATATTACCTACGAAATGCTGGGTAAGGCTAAGGAACTCGCCGCTTCCGCCGGTGGCGAGGCCGTTGCGGTATTGCTCGGTAGCGGCGCCAAAGGTCTGGCCGGTGATTTTGCAGCCGGCAAAGTACTGTATGTGGACAGCCCGCAATTAGCGGAGTTTAATCCGGAAGCCTATTGCAAGACGATCGCTTCGCTGGTAAACAGCCATGCGCCAAAAGCAGTGCTGGTGGGGAACACCTCTCAGGGTATGGATATCGCGGCAGGGTTGAGTATCGATTGCGGGCTACCGTTGATCGCCTATGCATCGGACCTCTCGGCAGGAAATGTCACCAGTCAGTTGTACGGCGGTAAAATGAACGTAGAATCAGCCGTGGAGGGGGACCGCTTTATCGCCTCTGTACTGGCAGGCGCTTTTCCGACTGATGCCGGCAAAGGCAGTGGCGCTGCTGTAGAGGACGTGCCGGCGCCCGATCTGAGCGGGCTTAAGATCAAATTCAAACAGCTCCACGAACCCGAAGGGGGCGATGTGGATATTACGGCATCCGACGTACTCGTCAGTGTGGGCCGGGGTATACAAAACGAGGAGAACCTGGAAATCGTCCAGGAGTTTGCCGACAAACTCGGCGCAGCGCTCTCCTGCTCCCGCCCGATCGTCGACAATAAATGGCTGCCGAAAACACGTCAGGTGGGCAAGTCCGGTTTGAAGGTGAAACCCAAAGTATACATCGCTATCGGAATCAGCGGCGCACCGGAGCACATTGAAGGCATGAAGGATGCAGAGTGCATCATAGCCATCAATACCGATGCAAACGCACCGATCTTCGACTTTGCACATTATGGCACTACGGAAGACCTGTTTGATGTGGTGCCGGCCATGACAGGCAAGTTATAGGCAACAGTCCCGGTCCTGTCCACGGTTGAGGCTTCATATTGATTATTTACCGCAAAGACGCGGAAACGCGGAGTTTATGTCTTTGCGTCTCCGCGTCCTGGCGGTGAAAAATCAACTGATCCAGTCAGCCGGTAATACAACTCAAAACTATAAACGATAACCAATTACGTCATGCACGAGGCTACAAGAGAGATTTTCCGCAACTTCCCTTTCTGGATGCAGCTGGTATTTTATGTCGTTGGTTTTGCCACGATCGGTTTTTTCCTGCTCGGTTTTTGGCGGAAATACAAAAAGTACCGTCGCGGCCGGGATGCCGAACGCTTTAATCAGCTGGGCGCCCGGTTTTTCAAGGCTCTGGCCCTGATGGCCACCAATAAAACCGTATATAAACGGGATACCTATGCCGGGGCGGCCCACTGGATGATCTTCTGGGGTTTTGTGGTACTGTTCATCGGTACGGTTATCGTGGCGGTTGACCATGATTTTATCGAGCCGGTTTTCAAGTACCGTTTGCTGCAGGGTTCGTTTTATAAGTGGTTTTCATTGTTTCTCGACGTATTCGGGGTGTTGTTCCTTGCCGGACTGGTCATGATGATGTTCCGCCGGGGCAGTCATCCGCCACAGCTGGATTATACCCGGCCGGATCTGAAGCCCGGGCAATATGATCGTTCGGGGTATAAAAAGGACGACAAGGTATTCCTCTGGCTGCTGTTCCTCATTGGCCTTACCGGTTTCTTCCTGGAAGGGCTGCGTATTCATGCCGATGGTATTCCGGCATTTGAAACCTGGTCGCCCGTCGGTTATGGAATTGC
>SBHD01000088.1 GCA_006226345.1 Bacteroidota bacterium
TGTATTTCGGCCGGGCCTGTGCCTTGCAACAGGAAGTGCAAGGCAAGGAAAACGCCGATTACGCTGCTTCGCTCACCGGGCTGGGCAATGTGTATTGGCGGACAGGCCGCTATGAACAGGCCGAGCCGCTGTACCGCGAAGCCAAAGACATCCGGGAGCGGGTGTTGGGGCGCGATCATCCGGCCTTTGCCAATGCTTTGAATAACCTGGCTAACCTGTACCGCGACCTGGGGCAACACGAAAATGCGGAGCCACTGTATTTACAGAGCCGGGATCTGCGGGAAGAATTACTGGGGCGGGAACATCCGGAATATGCGGCTTCCCTGCACAACCTGGCTTCCCTTTATCACGACATGGGGTTGTATCAACAGGCCGAGGAGCTATACCAGGAAAGTATAACCCTTACACGGCAGATCTTTGGCGAGGATCATTCTGAATATGCCCTTTCCTTAGAGAATCTGGCTTTTTTGTACGACGACCTGGAGCAGTTTGAGAAATCAGAACGGTTGCACCTGGAAAGCCTGGCCATCCAGGAGTCGGCCATCGGGAAGCAGCACCCGGAATATATCGGTACTCTGCACAACCTGGCTGAACTGTATCGAAGAACCAGCCGGGAGCTGGAAGCAAAAGATCATTATCACCAACTCCTGACGCTCCTGGAAGAAGTGGTTGGAAAAGAGCACCCCGATTATGCGTCCGCGCTCAATAACCTGGGCATTTTACATTGGTATGCCACGGATTTTAAAAAGGCAGAAAGCCTCTACCGGGAATGTTTGGATATCCGCAGGAAGGTGTTGGGTTCCGACCATCCGGATTATGTTTATTCGCTGGGTAACCTGGCTGAAACGGCCGAAGCCCAACAACGCTTTGACGAGGCCGACCGGTTGCTGGCGGAAGCGGCAGGCCTGCAGCAGGAACGGCTTGCCAAAGGGCTTTCCTTTTTATCCGAAAGTGAGCTGGCCGAATACGCCCGGCAGATCGAACATGCCGGGATCAAAATGCAAAACCAACTCTTTCGGCGGGTTACTGCCCACCAGTCACCGGGGCAGTTGTCCGGCCTGAGCTATGACAATGCGCTTTTCTACAAAGGCTACCTGCTCTCCGCAGCAATACGGCTGAATACCCTGGCTGCCACCGACCCGCAGGCAGCAGAATGGCATAGCCGGCTCAAAGCTTACCGCCGGCAGCTGGCCGGGGAATATGCCTGGCCGCTGCAGGAGCGCGACAGTGCCCGTATTGCCGAACTGGAAGCCCTGGCCAACCAGGCTGAAAAAGCGCTGGCCCAACAGGTCGCGGAATACGGGCAAGCGATGCGCCAGGTGGACTGGCACATGATCCAGGAACAGTTGCAGCCGGGAGCAGCAGCCGTGGAGTTCGTCCGCTTTGAACTGAATTTTCCAAGGCCAACCGATAGCGTACTGTATGCGGCGCTGGTGCTTCGTCCGGGTGATCCGCAGCCACAGGTAGTGCCGCTTTTTGAAGAAAAACAACTTTCCCGGGTGCCGGATGCCCGCCTGGCTTACCGCCTGCCGGGAAGAAGCGACCCAACCCTGGCTATGCGGGGTGTGCAACCTGTTCGCAAGGATACTTACGTTGATCTGTACCGATTGATCTGGCAGCCGCTGGACGACCTGTTGGCCGGCACCACCACCGTCTATTATGCCCCGGCAGGTTTGCTCCACCGGATCAGCCTGGATGCCATCCCGCTGGATTCGGTGCGTTGTCTGGCCGACCGCTACCGCCTCGTGCGCCTGGGCAGTACCCGTGCCCTGGCCATCCCCGATGCCGCTACCGATTTTAGCCCCGGTGTGCCGGCAGCATTATTCGGGGGCATTACATACGATGGAGTTCCTACTGCGGAAACAGTCCTCGATATACCGGCTGACCAGCCCTCCCGGAGCCGGTCGTGGGGCGGTGAAAACTGGCCTTACCTGCCGGGCACAGCATCCGAGGTGCAGGGCATCGCACCAGTATTACAACAAAACGGTTTTACTGTGCAGGTATATGCCGGCTCCGATGCGCACGAAGCTAAACTCAAATCCTTTTCGGCCGAACAGACCGCTCCGGCTGTTCTGCACCTGGCTACGCATGGTTTTTTTCTGCCGGCAGGGTCTGCCGGGGTACCAACCAACCAGCCACTGATGCGTTCCGGATTGTTATTAGCCGGCGCCAATGAGGCCTGGAAGTCGGGGAAGCCGGCGCCGGGAACAACGGAAGACGGTATCCTGACAGCCTATGAAATTGCCCAAATGAACCTGAAAAATACCGGCCTGGTGGTTCTGTCTGCCTGTGAGACCGGGTTGGGCGACATAGCCGGCAGTGAAGGCGTATATGGCTTGCAGCGGGCTTTTAAGATCGCGGGGGCCCGCTACCTGATCATGAGCCTGTGGAAAGTGCCGGATGAGCAGACGGCGCTGCTGATGACCCGGTTTTATGAAAACTGGCTCGAACGGGATATGCCCGTACCGGATGCCTTCCGGGCGGCACAGCGCGAACTGCGGGTAGCAGGCCTGTCAGCAGAAGAATGGGCCGGATTTGTCTTGTTGGAGTAATAACAGCATATTTCATCTGATCATTTAAATTCTTAAACATTACCGCTTATGGCAGACAGAACAGGAATTGTAAAAGCAAAAGCAGCCGATCCGGGCGTGGCATTTGAGCTGGACCTGGCAAGTGCGCTGATCAATCACAATGGTGGCACGCCCAACGGGTTCAATGGTCAAATTACGGTAGAGCTGCATGTTAAGGCCTATGCGTCAGGCGACACAGAGCATATGTCAAGCATAGTATTCAACGGCCCTGTTATGGAGGATACACACTGTGTGGTATTACCTTATGGCTCCAGGTTTTATCCGTCAACGGCCGGCAATCAGGTGGAGGTCTATTTTAAAATTAAGGTGAGGAATGATGATACGGGCCAAACCACCGATCAATTTGTACCCGGGCCCACTGCGGGCACTTTTATGTTAATCAATGCAGCGGTGGGGAAATTTAATGTTGATGATCTTGTAGCTAGTTAATGATCCGGTTCCATGCCGGATTAACTGCCGGGGTAACAGGACCGCCGAACCGGTACATATCCTGTGTATTCCCGGCTTTACCAGTGTGGTCGCAGGAAGGCCGCTATGTCCTGTCCTGCTACCGTGCTGGTATAGGATAAAGGGCATCGATATAAACCTGATCAATTATCATTAAGTTATTTCACCTATGGCAGACAGAACAGGAATTGTAAAAGCCAAAGCCGCCGATCCGGGCGTGGTATTTCAACTGGAACTCTATGATAACCTTATCGGAGTGAATGGGTTTATCCTGGCTGTTTAATTCCTTGGTGCTCATATAGTATACATCCAGGTC
>SBHD01000120.1 GCA_006226345.1 Bacteroidota bacterium
GTGGTGGTCTATCAGTTTATCATTATCGGCGTGATATCTGTTTTCCTGGCTGTAACCATCATAGCACCGGGTTTCATAGCTATTGAACCCAACAGCACCCGGGTGCTGACACTTTTTGGCAAATACGTCGGGTCGGTAAAAGAGAGTGGCTTTTTCTACGTCAATCCTTTTTATACCAAGAAGAAGATCTCGATCCGGGCCGTTACGTTCGACGTCCCTGTGGTCAAAGTAAACGACAAGCAAGGCAACCCGATCATGATCGGTGCGGTGGTCGTATACCGCGTACAGGACACCTTCAAGGCAGCTTTTGCGGTGGAGCACTACGCAGAATTTGTCAAGATCCAGAGTGAATCCGCCATTCGGAAACTGGCTGGCTCGTACAGCTATGACAACCTCGAAGACGAAGATGCCGATGTCACGCTGCGTACCAACTCCGATGACGTAAACCACCACCTGGTAGAGGAGATCAGCGAACGGCTGGAAATCGCCGGCATCGATGTGATCGAGGCCCGCATCAACCACCTGGCTTATGCCACTGAGATCGCGGGCGCCATGTTGCAGCGCCAGCAGGCTACCGCCATCGTGGCTGCGCGAAGCAAGATCGTAGAAGGTGCGGTGGGCATGGTGGAAATGGCCCTGGAGCAACTGTCGAAAAAAGAGATCGTCGACCTCGACGAGGAAAAGAAGGCTGCTATGGTCAGTAACCTCATGGTCGTGCTGTGTGGGGATAAAAACGCCACACCGGTTTTGAACACCGGCACCCTGCACCAATAATCGCTGAATGGGGCTGCACTAAAAGATTGCTGTGTAAACATAAAACCAACTTTCATTGCCAGATCGCCGGAACAAAGCTTGTTTGCTTGAAGTTCCGGCGTCATGGCGTTGAACTACAGGCAGGCTTTTGAGACACAGCCCGTCCAATCCGTAAAAATGTCCAAGAAAAAGAACTTTGTACTTCGCATAGATGAAGCCACCTACGAGGCACTGGAACGGTGGGCGGCTGATGAATTCCGAAGCGTCAACGGACAGCTGGAATGGATTATCAGCCGGGCGCTGAAGGAGGCTGGGCGGACACCCAAACCGCGCAAATTGCCCAAAGACCCGGAATAAGGCCGGACAGGCACTTTGTGTGCCCGGTCACATGGATGTCGTACTGTCGGTAAGATTCCCCCAAACGATTTCGGATATTCGTTACATTTGCCAGTACAACAACCTTTCTGTTTATGCGAATATCTACCCGGTCTGCTGCCCTGCTTTTTGCTCTTTTTACATTTCCCCTTTTACTTTCCGGCCAGATCACCTATCCAAAAGCGGCACCCTCCGATGAGCGGGACGGTGCTTTTGCGTTTACCAACGCCACCATTTTCACCGATTATCAAAACAGCCTGGATGGAGCGACGCTGGTCATCCGAAAAGGCAAGGTCGTTGCCTGTGGCAAGGATGTTACCGTACCGGCGGACGCCGTTACCATAGACTGCTCCGGAAAAACCATCTACCCCGGCCTCATCGATATCTACGCCACTGATTACGGGATCGAAAAGTCCCGAAATGCCGGTGCCAGAGGCGGATTTCAGCCACGTTCAACACAAGAGTATTCTGATAAAAAGGGTGCGTATGCCTGGAATGAGGCCCTCAAGCCGGAATATGCCGCCGGCGAGGAATTTTCCAATGATGCCAAAGCTGCTGAAGCCTGGCGAAAACTCGGTTTTGGCGCTGTGCTTACCCATAATGCCGACGGTATCTCCCGTGGCACCGGTGCATTGGTGCTGCTGTCCGACGAGCGGGAACATGAAACTGTTCTGATCCCCCGGGCAAGCCACCACCTGTCCTTCCGGAAAGGCAGCAGCAGCCAAAACTACCCCTCTTCGCTCATGGGAGTGATCGCTCTGCTGCGGCAAACCTACCTCGATGCCGATTGGTATGAAAAAAATGGCAAACAGGAAGAAACCAACCTTTCCCTGGATGCCTGGAGTCAGGTGCAAAACCTGCCACAGATCTTTGAAGCCGAAGACAAACTCGATGTGCTGCGGATCGCCCGCCTCGGCCAGGAGTTTGGTAAAACATACGTAGTGAAAACCAACGGCGATGAATACCAGCGACTGGAAGCAGTCAAGGCCACCGGGCAAAGTCTGATCGTGCCGCTGGATTTTCCGGATGCCTCCAAAGAGGTAAGCGATCCATACGGTGCGCTGGGTGAGTCGCTGACGGAACTCAAACACTGGGAACTTGCACCGTCCAACCCCGCCCGGGTGTCCGCCGCCGGCATCCCGTTTGCCTTTACTGCCAGCGACCTTCAGGATAAAAAACAATTCTGGGCTGCCGTTCGGAAAGCAGTAGAATACGGCCTGTCCGAACAGGATGCCCTGAAAGCCCTGACCTGGCAGCCGGCACAATACCTCCGGGCAAATGACCGGATCGGTAGCCTGGAACCGGGAAAAATTGCCAACTTTTTCATCACCGACGGCGATGTTTTCAAGGAAAAGACCAAGATCCTTGACAATTGGGTGGACGGAAAGTATTTCCAGGTAACAGATGAGAAATACGACGGCCGCAACCTGCTCGGCATCTATCAACTCCAGGCCGGCGACAGCACCTACACGCTGACGGTCAAAGGCGAACCCGATGCCCCGGAAACGGAAATAATGCGGGCCGACAGTTCTAAGATCAAAACCAGTCTGGAGTACTCCAACGGCCTGGTCACGCTGCGCTTTCAGCCTGACACGATCAACAAAGCCTATATCGCCCTTTCCGGCGAAGTCCGCGAACGCAGCTGGGAGGGCCGCGGCACCTTGCCCGACGGCACCTGGATCAACTGGAAGGCCGAACGAACCGGCGATGCGCCGGCCGGCCGGCGCAAACGCCCGGAAAAAACACCGGCTCCGCCCGAAGTCGGCGATATCATTTATCCGTTCACCGCTTTTGGATGGAAGGAACAGCCGAAAGCAGGTACCTACCTGATCCGGAATACGACGGTCTGGACTAACGAACGCGCCGGTATCCTGCAAAACGTGGATGTGCTGGTTGCCAATGGCAAGATCGAACGCATCGGCCGGTCCCTGCCGGTTCGCGATGATGCCGAAGTGATTGACGGCAGCGGTAAACACCTGACTTCCGGCGTGATCGACGAACACTCCCACATTGCCGGTTCCCGGGGCATCAATGAAGGCACCCAGGAATCCTCCGCTGAAGTGCGGATCGGTGATATTATCAACTCGGAAGATATCAACATCTACCGCCAACTGGCAGGCGGTGTCACCACCAGCCACATCCTGCATGGCTCCGCCAACCCGATCGGCGGCCAGACCCAGCTCATCAAACTCCGCTGGGGCGCATCCCCGGAGGAGATGAAGTTTGCAAACTGGCCCGGCCAGATCAAATTTGCCCTGGGGGAGAACGTCAAGCAGAGCAACTGGTCAAATAGCGGTAGCCGCTATCCACAAACCCGCATGGGTGTGGAACAGGTATATGTCGACTATTTCACCCGCGCCCAGGAATACGGCCGGCTGAAGCGCTCCGGCAAACCGTACCGCAAAGACCTGGAAATGGAAGCCCTGCTGGAGATCCTGGAAAGCAAGCGCTTTATCACCTGCCACTCCTATGTACAAAGCGAGATCACCATGCTGATGCGGGTAGCGGAGCGGTTTGGCTTCCGGGTAAACACCTTCACACATATCCTGGAAGGCTACAAAGTCGCCGACAAAATGGCAAAACACGGCGTAGGGGGCAGTACCTTCAGTGACTGGTGGGACTACAAGTTTGAAGTGTACCAGGCTATTCCCTACAACGCCGCGATCATGCATAAACAGGGCGTAACGGTAGCGATCAATTCGGACGACGCCGAAATGGCCCGGCGCCTCAACCAGGAAGCCGCCAAAGCCGTCAAGTACGGCGGCGTCAGTGAAGAAGAAGCCTGGAAGATGGTCACGCTCAACCCGGCCAAACTGCTGCATGTCGACGACCGCGTCGGCAGTGTCCGGGCCGGCAAAGATGCCGATCTGGTACTGTGGAGCGACAACCCGTTGTCCATTTACGCCAAAGCGGAAAAAACATGGGTGGACGGCATCAAGTATTTTGACCGGGAAGCCGACCGCGACATGCAGGAATGGGTTCGCCAAGAACGCGCCCGGTTGATCCAGAAGATGCAGGCGGAAGCCAAAAGCGGCGGTAATGGGCGTGGTGGCCGACCGATGCGCCCCCGCGAACAGGAACTGTACCACTGCGATAGCGACACGGATGAAGGATAAGCGCCTTCCTTAAAAAACATAAAAAATCAAATAATACCGCAACCCAGTACAGCAAGATCCCGTCTATTCCGCATGTCCGAATTTTCACGTAAATACCTATCCTGTCCACTTAAATATCCCTATTCATGAAAAATCAATTCCTATTATCTGCGCTTGGTCTTTTTGGCCTGGTATTTCTCCTGTCCAACTGTGCTTCCCTCACCGGATTCCAGGATGGACGTACCGTTGGAAAGGGCAACGGCGAGCTGTCAGCATCCCTTAATGTTGCGCAAAGCCCGGATTTCGAAGATTGGGACGATCAATCCAGCGATGACAACATTCCCACTTTTTTTATCAGTACCGTAGAACTCGGCGGACGTCTGGGCGTTGCTGAAAAGATCGACCTGAGCCTCCGGCTCAGTACCACGATGAACCTCGGTGTGGGGGCAAAATTTCAGGTCGTGGGCGACCGGGAGTCGCAACTGGCCCTGGCGCTTGGTGCGGAGATTGGCACCTTCGGCCTTCTCAATGCCGGTTTATGGAATTTTCAGGTACCGTTATACTTGTCCGTACACCCGAAAGAGAATTTTGCCTGGTACCTCACTCCACGTTATATCTACCAGTTCAACACGACTTTTGGTGCAGAAAACGGCATTAACTATGCAGGCGGCAACACCGGCCTGTTGTTTGGCAACCGGAATAAATTTGGCCTGGACGTAGGCTTTTACAATGTAGGTACTGATGGCAATTCGGTTGGCGTTTTCCAGTTTGGACTGGGTGGCCGTTTTGCCCTTGGAAGAAATTGATCTTTCCGGAGTTTGAGTTTGGCTCGTATGTAAACCCAAACTCATTGCGATTTTAATCACCGCCAAGGTGCAAAGACGCAAAGCATAAATCTCCGCGTCTTTGCGTCTTGGCGGTGAATTCAACTAATCTACGGCGGGCGCAGAAGGCTATTTACCCAGCCATAGTTTAAATGCCTCCACTTTTTCCCGGCTGATCAGCACGGGCCCGTCGCTCAGGGGTGCCTTCAGGCTCACCTTGAGCCTGCTGTTGGAATAACTCACCACATCTTCGATCGCTCCGATCGCGGCGATATACTGCCGGTTCAGCCGGAAGAAATGTTGCGGATCGAGCATTTGCTCCAGTTGTTCGAGCGTGTATTCCACCGGGTACTTCCGACCGTTCCGGTGCCGGAGCCAAACGATCTTGTTCTCTCCGAAAAAGAAATCAATGTCCCCGGCAGCAACAGCAGTGAGGTGATCGCCGACTTTCACCATAAACCGTTGTTTATACTCTTGTGGGGCCAGCACTGCCATCATCTGCCGGATGGTTTCCGGGTCGATAGCCGCAGGCCCCTGCAACTGCCGGAGCTTGGACAATGCCCGGGCCAGATCTTCCTGCTCGACTGGCTTTAGCAGATAATCGACGCTGTTCACTTTAAACGCCCGCAACGCATAAGCGTCATATGCCGTGGTAAATATGATCGGGCACGGCACCTTCACCTGTTCAAATATCTCGAAACTCAGTCCGTCGGCCAGCTGTATATCGAAAAAGGCCAGGTCTGGCGCCGGGTTCTGCCGAAACCAGTCCACGGCAGCCTTGACCGTATCCAGTGTGGCCAGTATTTCCACTTCCGGCTCCAGCCGCTGCAATTTGGAGATCAGCCCCCAGGCAGCCAGGTCTTCATCTTCAATGATCAGTACGTTCATAGCACCGGGATTTTAACCACGAAAGCAGTATCGGACGGCTGGATGCGCACAGGTTTTTGTGTCAGCACCTGATAGCGCGCCTGTATATTGGCCAGTCCCAGACCGGTGGATTCCGGCAGGGTATTTTTGGGTTGCAGGGTATTTTCCACTACCAGGTATCCGTTTTCCTGATATATCTCCACCTGTAGCGGGCGGGCTTTGGAGGCTTCGTTGTGTTTCAGCGCATTTTCCACCAGCATTTGCAGGGTAAGCGGGGCGATCTGCCCCCGGATATCATCCGGAATTCGGATATCCACCTTCAGGCTGGCGCCGAAACGCGTATCCATCAGGAACAAATACGCCCGCAGGATACTCAATTCCTCTTCGAGCGGCACGACCTCCTGATCGCGGCTCTCCAGGATGTACCGGTAAACCGTTGACAAGCGCCGGATGAACTGTTCAGCCTGATCGGCGTCCTTGTGAACCAGCGACGTGAGTACATTCAGGCTGTTGAACAGAAAGTGCGGGTTGATCTGGCTTTTCAGCGTTTCGTACCGGGCTGAAATATGCTCCTTTTTCAGGCGCTCTGCTTCGATCAACGTTTCTTTCCAGCCATATAAAAAGCCCCGGCCATGCATAAAAATAGAAATCAGGAACGTGATCACCAGCGGGATGATGAAATCGTTGATGGTCAACTCCCGGACCAGTCGCCCGAAATCCGAACCGTACCGCTCAAGTGAAAATAGCCATTCCATAAACACCCAGGCTACGCAGGTAAAAACAATGGTCAGCACCGTCGCCGCAACCAGGCGTTTGACCGGGGCAGCCGTCCAGGTATACCAACGGTCGGGTACGGCACTCAAATAGGCATTACCCAGCCATAATACGGCCGTACCCACACCGCCCCGCCAGATGTACGCCCACAGCAAAGACAGGCCGCCACGTTCGTAAACCGTGATCGGATTGGCAAACAGGAACAGGCCGATCATACCGCCAATAGAAGCGATCAGAATAAAATCCCGGACGATCTTTTTGAAAAGTTCCATGTTGTGGCTGGTTTGGATGTAAAGGTAGTAGATGCCGGCGGCTCTTGTGTATTCCGGCATTTGCTTATCCGGACAGGGTGTTTTTAATTTCCGCCTTCCTCGCTGATCTGTTTCAGGTATCCGGTATTGGCCTTTCGGCCCCAATGCGGCAACAGCCCCCGGTTGGCTTCGGCCTCAAAGAGGGTTGCCGCTTTTTCAAAATAGGGCCGGGCATTCTCGACACCTCCTCCGTAAAACTCCGGCATATTCAGTACATATGTCCCCTTCAGAAAAGGCGCCCGTGGATTTTGCGGGTTTTGTGCAGCGGCTTTGCCCAACTCGCCAAAAACCATCGGGGTGATCTGGGCACCCTTACTCATCGGGTCCTCCATAAGTCGGCCGATATACAGATAGGCTTGCAGCACGGACAACTCCGATTCCTCCGGGGCCAGGGTTTTGGCCTTGTCCAGGCTGGCCTGGGCCAGATCCAGGATCAGGGTCGCTTTGGCGGCATCGCGCTGAAATAATGGAAACGCCGCCTGCAGGTTACTAAATGCAGCGTAATAATATGGCAGCCATTCCGTCGGCCGCGCCGCAGCAATCCTCGAAAAAGCATTAGCCGACGCCTGAAACGCATCAATTCCGGATGTGGAATCAAGCGCAGCCACAGCCTGGGTCATGGCAGCCTGATAGGAAGTTTCCTGGGAAGTGAGGGTATTGGCGATCAGGGCTAGTACAACAGACAAAAAAATATTTTTCATAGCGTAATTTTGGTTGTGAAGTGTTTATGATGTGACAGGACAAAAGTGCAGGGCTGCTTACTGCCCTGAAAACAAAGTGTACTGAAGTGTCGGATCCGGGGAGTGAAATGCACACCTCGCCGCTAAAGATCATCAGTCGTGGTTTCGTCGGCCCGGTAGTGCTGGCCGAAGTTGATGAAGAGCCCGGCAAACAGGAAGTGGCGGGCAGGCGGCCGGATCGCCCGTGATGGTAGCAGCCCGTCGTCTCCCGGCTCGGTGCCAAACTGGTACCCGAAAGTCTGGTTCAGGCCCAGGATATTAGTCGCCGAAACATACAGGATGGTAAAATGCCCGCCGATATTGGTCAGGTAGCTCGCATTGATACTCAGGTCCTGATATACTGGTGTGCGCCCCTGGTTAAAGCCGGGCCGGTTGGGGTCATGGTAGGGTCGTGGCGACTGAAAGGAACAGGTTGCGCCAAACGCCGTGTTCATCTTCGGCAACCAGTGTTTGTATACTATTGAAACATGGTGCCGGGCGGCGAAAGTGGGCACGGCAGGCCCCGGAAAATCCCGGTAATCGCGCCGGGTGTCCAGGAAAGAGTAGGAAACCCAGTAATCGCCGTTGCGGATGGATTTGCGGTCGCGAAAAAAAATGTCAATACCACGGGCGAATCCGGCGCCCCGGTTGTTAGACAATCCTGTAGCCGTATCGATCTTGACCAGGTCATCATACTGCTTATAATAGCCTTCGATGCGAAAGGTGTAACCGTTGCGGATACGTTGGTAGTTGAGCATGTAATGGGTCGCCTGTTCGAACCGCAGATCGGTATTGAACCGCAGCAAGGTATACTCCGGGGTCTGATAAAACCGGCCGGCGGCAAAGGCGATCTGCTCGTCCTTCCTGATTACCCAGGCTGCCGACAGCCGGGGTGCCAGGCTGGCTCTCCCCAGCAGCGTAGAATGTTCGGCGCGCAGGCCGGCACGGGCGACGAACCTCCTGGAAAAATACAGGTCGCCTTCCACAAAACCCGCACCGTACGTTTCCGAACGCAGGGTATGATGCGCAGCCGTTCCGTCCTCCCTAATATATTCGTTGAAATGCCCCTGCAGGTATTCCGCTCCGAATTTTAACTTGGCCTTATCTCCCAATCCGCGGGTCAGGGTAACCCGGAACTGCCCGGACTGCTGCCGGGTATCCTGCCGGAAACCGGAAGCGATCTGATCGCGGTTGTACGTATAGGCTCCGCCGGCAAACAAGGCCCATTTATCGTTCAGAATATCCCGGTAGGAAAGGTTGGTATATACATTATCGGCCTGCAGGTGCAGCGGTTGAATATCCTGTGGCCGGAACGGATCAGGGTAGTGCAGTTCCATACGGGAGCGGTTGACGGAACTGTAAACCTTGAACATGCCCGTATCCGACACTTTCTGCCGGAAGATCACCTCTCCCCCACCCGATTGCGGTGGCGTAAGCCAGTCCAGTTCCTGGGACACCAAAACGAAATAGGGTGCCAGGTTAGAATAAGAAACGGAGGCTGACAGCGAGCTGCGCTTCCAGCGTTGCGTATGGGCAAGTCCAAGGCCGACCGACATCACCGAAAGTCCGGTAGTCGTCTTTGGTGCCAGGTCCTCTGTCTGCAGGATAAGGGCCGAAGAGAGGGCCTGCCCGTATTCGGCTGAATAGCCGCCGGTAGAAAACTGGGTCCCTTTGAAAAGGAAGGGGGAAAAGCGGTTACGCGCCGGCACATTGGGCACCGAACTGTTGTACGGGTTTTGTACATAAAGGCCGTCGATGAACGTCCGGGTCTCGTATCCTGCGCCACCCCGCACCAGAATCTGGCCGGATTCACCGTTGTGTACCGTACCCGGAAGAGTGGTGACGGCCCCGGCAATATCGGCAGTGGCGCTTGCGGTAAGGGCAATATCGATGGGGGATAATACGACCGCGCGCCGCCGGTCGCTGGCCGCCTCGAATGAGCCTGCCGAGATCACCACCTCCTGCAGGGCAGCCGCGCTCTCCCGCAGCCGCGGCGTCAACAGAACTGTACCGCCCTGTAATACCAGCGTCTGCCGGAACGTATCGTACCCTATACAAGTGATCAGCAATTGCTGGGTATCCGTAACAGAGGTCACAAACCGGAACCCGCCGGCCGGGTCGGCTGTCGCCCCGTCAAATGTTCCGCGCAGCCATACGTTAGCACCGACAAGCGTATCCGAACGGGAGGACAGAACAGTACCAGTAATGATAGTCTGTGCGGCAAGGGTGATATTCCATATCCAGACAACAGCGAAGCAAAAAAGTATACGCATAAGAAACGGGCTTTTATCCTGCAGGACAAAGGTGTTTCGTATGCCGGGACACCGGTTGGAAAACCATACTGAAGTGTCGGATCCGTGGAGTGAAGTGGTTTCGAAATACCAACTCCTGGAAAGTCCTGATATTCCTTTACAGATGAAAAACAGTCGAAAAACTTGCATTTTCCACCATTTTTGGTAAAAATTTGCGTTTGCTTTAAAGACAAAGCCTGCCGGAATCCGGCAGGCTTTTTTGTCCTTTTTATTTAACCTTTAATCTGATCCATATGGAAAAGTTTGAGAAAGAGCCTGCCCTTGATGCGATACAACCTGAAGATAATGGTCGTGAGGAAGCCCAGAGTAAAATGAAAAAATGGAACAAGCTCCGCGGTGAGAACGCCTGGACGATGTTTAAGGTCATGGCGGAGTTTGTGGAGGGATTCGAAGTACTCAACCGCGTAGGCCCCTGTATTTCGATTTTCGGATCGGCACGGACCAAGCCCGGCACTTTTTACTACGACCTGGCAACTAAAGTAGCGTCCCGGCTGTCGGAGGAAGGCTACGGTGTGATCACCGGCGGCGGCCCCGGTATTATGGAGGCCGGCAACAAAGGCGCCTGGATGAAAAGCGGCACCTCCGTCGGCCTGAATATCGACCTCCCTTTCGAACAAAGCCATAACCCCTTCATTGCACCTGCGCTCAACCTGAAGCACCGCTACTTCTTCGTACGAAAAGTGATGTTCGTGAAATACGCCCAGGGCTTTGTTGTCATGCCCGGCGGGTTCGGGACATTGGACGAACTCTTCGAAGTTCTCACGCTGGTCCAGACCAAGACCATTACCCCCTTGCCTATCGTACTGATGGGCACCGAGTTCTGGAGCGGGCTTAAAGACTGGATCATAGAGGTGATGCTGGACCGGCACCATAATATCAATGCCGGAGATCTGGACCTGTTTCACATCACGGACGACCCGGAAGAGGTCATCCGGGTCATTAATGATTTCTACGCACGGGATATCGAGCAACTGTCCCCCAATTTTGATCTGTAAGGCAGGTTGACAGGCAACTGCGTCAGTTTTGAGTATGGCAAGCGCCGGCGGGGTAACTGCTCCCTGCCGGCGCTCGCTTATTTCACCTTTAAAATTATCAGCGATCATATCAGTTGCCGGAAGTCATTCGAATGAAAACAGCAGCTGAATGCCTGCCAACCCGCCGTTTTACCCGATCAGATAAAGGAACACAGGCCTCAAGTGTTAATTTTTATCCAGGCCTTCGATCAAATACTGAACCGGGATAGCCAAACCCCATGGAATTTTATTTGGATTGATAGTTTTTTAAAACCCCTCACAATACATTCATTGGGTATTGTTGCGAAAGCCACCAAACTTTCTCCTGCTTTCGTTATTTTGACACAATCTAAAAAACCAGGCAAACCCACCTTTTTCGACAGCCCCTGTCGTATCTTTGTAGTGTGGATGCCACTCAAACCAGCAGACAGGTGCTTTAATCGCCTGTTGTGCCCTAACAGCCGGTTGGAGGGTTCCGCATCCGAAACTTATTGCCTAACCAAAATAAAACATCAAGCATGCAGGAAGTTGGATTTCGGAATCCCGCCGCTTCGCTCGACACCATTGGGGTGACGGGCTACAAAACCGCTTACTGGAACCTTACCCCGGAGGAACTGATCGAACACACGATCGTCAAGGGTATGGGACAACTGGCCGATAGCGGCGCATTGGCCATTTCTACCGGTAAATTTACCGGACGCTCCCCCGAAGACCGATTTATTGTAGAAGACGATATTACCCGGACAGAGGTGGACTGGGGCAAGGTGAACAAGCCCTTTGACCCCGCCAAATTCGATCAACTCTGGGACAAGGTTTGCGCATACGTACGGGACAAAGAGCTCTATGTCCGCGATGTAAAAGCCAATGCCAGCGAAAACCCGCTCTATCACATGCGTATCCGGGTAATCACGGAATACCCCTGGAGCAACCAGTTCGCCTACAATATGTTCCGCCGGCCCAGCCAGGAAGAACTGCAGACCTTTGACCCCAACTGGACGGTACTCTGTGCGCCCGGGTTCCTGGCTGACCCGGCAGTGGACGGTACCCGCCAGGGTAACTTTGCAATCGTCAATGTTGCCAAAAAACGCCTCCTTATCGGCGGCACCGGCTATACCGGCGAGATCAAAAAAGGCATTTTCTCGGTGATCAATTTCGTATTGCCAACCCGCGGACATGCCCTGCCGATGCACTGTTCTGCCAACCTGGGTAAGGACGGTGACATTGCGCTTTTCTTCGGCCTTTCCGGCACCGGGAAAACCACCCTGAGTGCCGACCCGCACCGGCCCCTTATCGGCGACGATGAGCATGCGTGGAGCGATACGGAAGTATTTAACTTTGAAGGTGGTTGTTATGCAAAGGCCATTGACCTGACCGAAGAAAAAGAGCCTGATATCTTCCGCGCGATCAAACACGGTGCTATTCTGGAAAATATCGGTTTTCATGAGGGTACCCGCACGGTGAATTATGCCGATCGAAGTGTCACGGAAAACACCCGTGTTTCATACCCGATCCACTTCATCAGCAATGCCGTTCCGAGCAGTAACGGCCAGGGCAACCCGAAGAACATTTTCTTCCTGACCTGCGATGCTTTCGGTGTTTTGCCGCCCATCAGCAAACTGACACCCGAACAGGCCATGTACCACTTCGTCTCCGGCTACACGGCTAAAGTAGCCGGCACAGAAGTAGGGGTAACCGACCCGAAAACGACCTTCTCGGCCTGCTTCGGCGCACCGTTTCTGCCACTGCACCCCACCCGGTATGCCGACATGTTGGGTGAAAAACTGCACAGCACCAAGGCAAATGTCTGGCTGGTCAACACCGGCTGGAGCGGCGGTTCGTTCGGTACAGGAAGCCGGATCAAACTTAAATACACCCGTGCCATGATCACGGCCGCCCTGAACGGTGAACTCGACCAGGTTGAGTACACCAAGCACCGTGTTTTTGGCCTTGCCATGCCGACGGAATGCCCAAATGTACCGGCCGAGATCCTCAGCCCGCGGAATACCTGGGCGGATAAAAACGCCTACGATGCCAAAGCCAACGAACTGGCCAGCGCTTTTATCAAGAACTTTGAAAAGTTTGCTGATAAAGCCAGTGACGAGATCCTGGCCGCAGCACCGAAGCCTTCCGCGTTTGTCTGAACCAGTCCACACATATGAAGTATTTTACACTACGGGCTGCCCTTCAACAGGGCAGCCCGTATGTGTTTTACGATATGGCCCGTCCATTTTATACTTTTGCGATTCACCATTTAACGATCCGTATGAAATACCGTTTTCTGTCTGTTACCCTGCTTTGCGCCGCTGCGTTGTTCAGCCAATGTAAACAAACCCGGTATACTGCCGACAACCTGCCCGATGAGTACCTCCGCTTTGGCAATGGCGGTGGATTTACCGGCGTTGAAACGGCCTATACCCTGCTGGAGAACGGCCAGCTGTTCAAAACAGTTTCCAAATCTCCCGAAACCCTGGAAATTACCGGATGCGACCGAAAATCGGCAAAAAAACTCTTTGAAAAAGCCGAAGCCCTTGGCCTGGAAAAACTCGACTTTATGTACCCGGGAAATATGTACGGGTTCATTGAGATCCTGGACGACGGGAAGACGAACCGGATTGCCTGGGGCGACCGTGAACACCCTGCTGATGAAAACATCATGAACCTGTATAGTCAGCTCATGGAACTGGCTGCCCAAAAAAAATAACGGATACCCGCCGGGTAAATGTAAAAACTATGTGCTCAATCAATCCTGCGGCGTTGCTGCAGGGAAATACCGACAATTATGAAATACAATAAGCTCGTATCCGCCCTGTTTCTCCTGGGCGCCTTTTTTATCTTTTCCTGTGTTGACCCCACCCCTCCTGCCGATACACCGGCCGACGAAAACCGGGTGATCCTCGATACTTTTGCCGACCTGCAGATCCTGCGGTACGACCTGCCCGGCTGGGACCAGCTCGACCTCCGGCAAAAAACCTTTATCTACTACCTCGGCGAAGCATCCCTTGCGGGCCGGGATATTATTTACGACCAGCACTGCAGATATAACCTCCTGGTGCGTAAAACCCTGGAAGGCGTTTTTGAAACCTACAAGGGAGATAAATCCACCGCCGACTGGAAAGCCTTCGAGGTATATGCAAAACGGGTTTGGTTTAGCAGCGGCATCCACCACCACTATAATGAGACCAAGTTTGTGCCCGGCTTCTCTTCCGACTATTTTTCCGAACTCCTCCAAAACAGCGATGCTGAAGCCCTGCCGGTTTCCGAAACCGGAAACGTCAATACCCTGATCGCGGAGCTGACGCCGATCCTCTTTGACCCCTCCGTCATGGCAAAGCGTGTCAACAAGGATGAAGGCGTGGATATTGTCAAAGCCTCCGCCGTGAATTTTTATGAAAACATCAGCGCCGATGCGGTGGATCAGTACTACAGCCAGAAACGCAAGGAAGCCGGCCCGAACCCGCCCCTTGTCGGCCTGAACTCCAAGCTGACCGGTAACGGTGAGGGTGGTGAACCACTCGAACTGGTCTGGCGCGCCGGGAAAGACAATATGTACGGCGCGGCAATCGATAAGATCGTTTATTTCCTTGAAAAAGCCATCCCGTTTGCCGAAAACGACCAACAGAAAAAAGCCATCGGGTTACTGATCGAATACTACAAAAGCGGGGATCTGAAAAAGTTTGACGAATTCAACATTGCCTGGGTACAGGACACCAGTAGCACCATCGACTTTATCAATGGATTCATCGAAGTATACCATGACCCGAAAGGATATAAAGGCGATTGGGAAGCCGTAGTGCAGTACAACGACCCGGATGCTACGGAGAAAATGGCTATTGTGAGTAAAAACGCACAGTATTTCGAAGATAACAGCACGATCCCGGAAGCCTATAAAAAAGCCAACGTACAGGGCGTTTCCTACCGGGTAATCAACGTAGCCATGGAAGGCGGCGACGCCGCACCAGCCACCCCCATCGGGATCAACCTGCCCAACTCCAACTGGATCCGGGAACAATACGGTTCGAAATCTATCAGTCTGAATAATATTGAGAATGCCTACAACAAGGCCGGTGGCGCTGCGGCTACAGCCGAGTTCGCCAATGATCCTGAAGAGGTAGAGCGGGGCAAAAAATACGGTGAAGCATGCGGTAAAATGCACACGGCCCTGCACGAGGTGATCGGACACGCGAGCGGACAGATGAAACCGGGTGTACCGGAACCCAATATTACGCTCAAGCAATACTCCAGCACCCTGGAGGAAGGCCGCGCCGATCTGGTAGCCCTCTACTTTATGGCCGACCCCAAACTGGTAGAATGGGGCCTCATGCCTGATACAGAAGCCTATAAGGCCGAATACGATTCCTACCTGCGCAACGGCCTGATGCAGCAACTCCGGCGTATCGAGCCCGGCGACAACCTGGAAGAAGACCATATGCGCAACCGCCACCTGGTGGCAGCCTGGGTATTTGAAAAAGGCAAGGCCGACAATGTCGTGGCCATGGAAACGCGCCAAGGCAAGACCTATATCGATATTAAAGACTACGCCAAACTCCGCGACCTGTTCGGCCAATTGCTGTCCGAGCTGCAGCGCGTCAAATCAGAAGGCGACTTTACCGCCGCCCGTGATCTGGTCGAAAACTATGGTGTCAAGGTCGATCCGGAACTGGTCCGCGAAGTAAAACGCCGCTATTCCACCCTGCCCACCAAGCCGTACTCCGGATTCGTCCAGCCGCATCTGGTGCCGGAAATGGACAAGGCTGGCAATATCACAGATGTTAAAGTAGAAATCGAAACAGACTTCGTCAAACAAATGCTCCGCTACGGACGGGAATACAGCTTCCTGCCGATAGAGAATTGAGCACACCCACGCCTCTGATCAGGGGCGTGCGCCTAACTGCCCGATCGCGTACCCATCCGGGTAACTGCGGTTGGGCAGTTTTGTGCGGAGCCAGGGGCTACGGCGGGGTGGCAGCAGCCGGACAAACCGGCCGCGCAACTGCAATATGCCCCGGACCAGCCGCTGCATCCAGCGGGGAGCCGGCTGCAATCCGACCGCCGCAAGGAGCGGATCATCCAATAAGGCATGAATGAACGGAGCGCCCAACCGCCACAAGGGTTTGGGGAGCAACCAGGAGAGGAAAAGATTCCGGGTGGCCCGTGCGATCAGTTCATTATCATTCGAATACCGGAAATGTTCCCGTTCATAAGCACGGTTAAACGTATCAAAAGCATCATAGGATCCGGGCATATCCCGGATACCCATGCGCCTTCCCAGCTCTGACCAGAAATGGAAAGCCGCCTGTTTTTCCGTTTCGGTCACCTGGCGGTAGCCAAAGCGATCGATCCAGCGGGCCGGTTCCAGGATGAACGTCGACAAGGTATACACATATTCATCGTTGGGGATACGGTAGTTGCCGTGCTGTTTGTTCATGCGCATCAGTGCGGCATGTCCGCGCGGGTTATCATAACCATGCTCCAGGATCTCGGAAAGGATCAGAACAGTATCATCGTAACGCTTTTGGGTACGCTCCAGAAATTCGCCTGTTTTCACAAGTAAACGCGTGCTATTAGTAATGCCAAAAACCCGGAAGAGTGCCAGTTCGAGCGACCGGGTAACATCCCAGGGAAATTCATAACAGGTAAACAGGTAGGAGATCTCCTGGCAGTCCTGCTCCGGATCGAGGGTCTGAATATAGTCCCGGATCCCGAACCGCCGGTGGCGGTTGGGAATACTGTTAACCCTGGCTTCCCAGGGGGGTAATTCAGTTTCTTGCAGAGCAGCCGCTTCAGCGTGTGATTTCATATTACCCGATTTGTTTTAAAAAACTATTTTTGTTTTAAAA
>SBHD01000288.1 GCA_006226345.1 Bacteroidota bacterium
ATCCCGCCAAAAAACATCAAAAAGCAGAGGGTAAGCATGGCCCAGCCCGAAGCAGGTTTTACGATCTTTTCCATATTTTTAAATTGATTTCTTACTGATATTGATTTGATATCACAAAGATATGGGAGAATGACCGATAAAGTCAAGGCTATTTTGCCGGAATGCGGAGTAGGGAGGCAGAAAGACGACAAACAGACAGGTCTGCCGGATGAACGACCGGGGGCAGGTTGAACCTGTTAACACAAAGACGCCGTGATACAGAGCAATATTCTCTGTGTCACGGCGTCTATGCGGTGAAATTACTTTTGATCAGAGCCGGGTCACTGCACCTTGTCGCCCCGCAGGATCCGGAAGCGTTTGCGGGCATCTACGGCGAAAACGGAGCCGGAATAATCCAGAAAGATCTTTTCGTACAGTTCTTTGGCCTTGTCTGGTTGGCTGAGTTTTTCCTCATACAGCAGCGCCAGGGCATACAGTGAATTGTCGGCGCGGATATCTTCCGGGAATTTTTCGGCAACTTCCTGGAAGAGCGCTGCCGCCTGGGCGTACTCCCGCCGTTTTTCCGAGATCTGGGCTTTCAGGTACAGAATGTCGTCCTGAAGGGTATTGTCCGGGAATTCGGTACGCAGGGTGTCGAGTTTGAGAAAGGCTTCTTCAAACCGGTTTTGAAACACCAGCAGCTCGGCCGACGCGTAGAGGGCCATGGCATCCGTGGTGGTGTCGGAGTTCAGGTTGTCCATAATAAAGACGGCCAGGTCAAGCGCATCATTGGAGATCAGCTTGGATGTGGAGGCTTTGAGGACATCGAATTGCGCCTGCGCCCATTCAAAGTCGCCGTTGAAATAGGAGAGTTTGGCGTTTTTAAAACGGGCTTCCTGTCCCAGCATTTCTTCACGAAACTCCTTGTCTACCTGGCTGTACAACAGGGTGCTCTCCCAGATCTCGCCGTTCATCAGGTAGAAGTCCGCCAGGTTGATCTTGGTACGGGCCATCATATTCCGGTTGAGCCCCGGGGTTTGCATCAATTCATCAAGCAGGCGGATAGCCTTGTCCAGGTCATTGATGTAATAGGCTTCCAGATCGGCCAGTTGGATCACGATATAGGCGGTGCTGCGGCCCCGGTCGTATTGCGAGAGGAAGCTCTCATAATCGGCTTCCAGCACGCGCAGGTCTTCCATCGTGTAGTCAAAACCTTCGGTGATCTTCCGGCGGCGGCAGTTCATGGCTTCGCGCTTGGCGTCGAAAAAGAAAGGGTTGCGCGAGCCTTTTTCTTTGATGATATATTCATAGCCGGCGATGGCGGTGTCGTAATCGCGGGCGTTGGCAGCATCGTTGGCCAGTTTGAAGATCCGTTGTCCCGGCTCGCCCAGGCGCCGGTCAAGCGCCTTGTACTGGCGCAGGGCACTTTTGAAGTCTTTCCGCTGGACAAACGACCAGGCCAGCAGTTCGATATAATCGGAGTTGTTGTCGGCCTGCAGACGGCTGTAGAGTTGAGTTTGCAATTCCGGAAACTCATCATCGGCCAGGTAACGGGCCAGCTGGGTCTGGATCGTGATCAGGCGGCCGGGGTCGGCGTCGAGGCTGTTAAGATAATACTCGATCATTTTGGGCGTATCCCCTTTTTGGCGGTAGAGTTCACCCAGGTTAAAGGCAAAGCGTTTCGGATCTTTGAACAATTCGCCGCCACGCTCATATGCCTTGATCGCATAGTCGTATTTGGCATTGGTACGAAAGGTGTTGGCCAGTGCGCTTACGGCTGCATAGTCCGGCGACATCTTTTCGATCGCCTTGTCGTATTGCGCGTTGGCTTCGTCGGTCTGACCCAGCCGGTCGTACAGATTGCCGTAAAACACATAGAGTTTTACATTGTCGGGCGAGCGCTTCAATTGTTTATTCAGGGCTTTTTCGGCCTCGTCGTATTGTTCCAGGTTGAGCAGGCAGTTCATGTACCGCTCGAAGTAATAGTCGCTCAGGCCCCGGTCGTTTTCTACCAGCTGGCCATACAATTCGGCGGCTTTTTCATATTCCCCATTCATAAAATACTGGTTGGCAAGGTTGGGGTTCTGCGCCTGCAGGGTAAGGGAAAAGCCAGTTACCGTGATTACGATCGCAACAATCCGCAGCATAGTCAATTTCATGTGTTATAAATTTACGGGCAACACAAAGGTACCCGAAATTAACGTCGGGAGGTGGGTTTGTGTTTTGAAAGTCCGGAAAAGCCTGTACCCCTGAAACGGGTTAAAGCGTATATTGCGACACCCGGCAGGCCAGTTTTCTTATCTGGACTTTAGCCAAATGGATAAAGTCCCTTATTTTCCGTAACCGATTTTAATCACAAATCAAATCAAACATGCTTCGCCTAATTGGTTTGCTCCTGTTTTTTCGCTTAATCGGCAGCGCCGGCGCCCAAACACCAACCATTTTACTTTCACCCCAGGCTACCTCCGACGAAGAACACGCCGGCCGGATACTGCAGGATTACCTGCAACAGATGACCCGGCAGCCGGTAGCCCTGGTCTCCAGCCTGAAAGTGCCGGCCCAGGGGGCGGTGGTCCTTCTGGGCAGCCACCCTAATCTGCGCCTTGCCGGCCTGCAGCCGGCACCTGAACTTTCCGGTGACGCCTATTTTATCCAGGGCAAGAACAACGCCTTTCATATTGCCGGCGCCGGTGCCATGGGCACGGAGTATGGCGTGTACGACCTGCTCGAGCGGCTGGGCTGTCGAAAATACAGTCCGCGGGATTCCTTTTTGCCGGAGATCAGCACCTTGCGGCTGCCGGTGGTAGCGCCCCGGGTGGAAACGCCGGCCTTTCCGTACCGCGAACTGCATTACGAACCGGCCTTTGATCCAGGCTGGGCACGCTGGCACCGGCTTAAAACCCGGGAGGATAAAGACCGTGAATGGGGGATGTTCGTCCACACCTTTCAGCACTTGTGTCCCGCAGAAACCTATTTTGCCGCACACCCGGAGTACTTCTCCTGGAACGGCGCCCAGCGTTCCCCCGGACAACTATGCCTGACCAACGATACCGTGGTTTCGATCGTAACGGAAGCCCTGCGGGGAAAGATCCTGGAACGCCCGGATGCCGTGTACTGGTCGGTAAGTCAGAACGACAACTATGACTTTTGCAAATGTCAGAAGTGCGCGGCCTCCGATGCCTGGTACGGTAGTCCGGCCGGCACCCTGCTGGCCTTTGTCAATAAAATTGCAGCGGCATTCCCGGACAAGATCATCAGCACCCTGGCCTACCAGTATACCCGGCAGGCGCCGGCTAATATCCGGCCGGCCGGAAATGTCAGCATCTGTCTGTGCAGTATCGAATGCAACCGCGGGCTGCCGATCGCAGAGGGATGCCGCGATTTTGCGCGGGATGTGGAAGAGTGGGCAGCCCTTACCGAGCGGCTGATGATCTGGGACTATGTCGTGCAGTTCCGCAGCTATGTCAGCCCGTTTCCCAACTGGCATACGTTGCAGCCTAATCTGCAGCTTTTTCAAAAACACGGCGTACGTATGGTCTTTGAGCAGGGCTCCGGCCGCGACCGGTCAGAGTTTTCCGATATGCGGGCCTACCTGCTGGCCAAATTAATGTGGAACCCGCAGGCCAATGTGGATTCCATTCTGCAGGACTTCGGCACGGGCTATTACGGTGCTGCGCAACCGGCCATCCGGGAATATATCGACGACCTGACCGCCAGTCTGGCCAGGTATGGTAACCGCCTTTGGATCTATGATATCCCGCAAAACGAACTTTTTCTGACGACCGACCTGTTGCGGGAAAGCCTGCTCCGCTTTCTTGATGCGGATGCGTTGCTGGAGGGCGATCCTGTCCGGCAGCGGCACCTGTTGGCGGCCCGGCTGCCGGTCAGTTTTGCCCGGGTGGAAAAGGCTAAAATTGACAGTTTGTCGGTCCGGGAAATGCTTTCCGATTCGCCGGAACAATACCGGGAAGCATTCCGGTTCTTTATCGATGATTGCAAAACAGTAGGATTTCAAAATCTGCACGAGCGCCGCTATACGCCGGAGCATTATGTTGACGATTTTATCGCCTTTCTGGAAGAACAACGCACCGCAACAGGCTCTATAGCATATGCGCCCCGGCTGACCATCCCCGCATCTACCACGTATGCCGGTGGCAACCCTAGTGAACTTACCAATGGCCGGATCGGAGAGCTCGATTATCGGTACAACTGGCTGGGCTTTCAGGGCGATGACCTCCAGGCAACTGTTCAACTTCGGGGGGACAGCTGCTCGTATATCCGGATCGCTTTTTTGCAGGACCAGCAGTCCTGGGTCTTTTATCCGCAAAAGGTGATCGTAGAAGTATCGGCGAATGGCATGTATTATCAACGGGTACATGAAGAGGATATCCTGGTGGTGCCCAGCGGGAAAAAAGCGGCCCGCAAAGTGGAAGTACACCTGCGGGAGCCCATACCGGCTCAATATGTACGGGTTACTGCTCTGAACCTGAAAACCTGCCCCGCCTGGCATACCTGCAACGGGAATCCCTGTTGGATCTTTGCCGATGAGCTGGTGGTCAAGTGATCAAGATCAACCGACACCTTAGCAGGGGTCACAGCCTTTTTGGTCTGCTTTCCGGTAACTTGCTCCACACCAAAGCAAGCGACCTATGCAAAAAAGAGCAATTGTTATCGGTGGTGGCATGGCTGGCCTGAGTGCCGGGGCCTACCTGCAAATGAACGGATTCGATACCCGGATCTTTGAATTGAACGAAACACCCGGTGGCGTATGTACATCCTGGAAGCGGGGCGATTATACGGTGGACTGGTGTATACACTGGCTGGTCGGGTCCGGTAGTTCAGACAGTTTTTACGAACGCTGGAGCGAACTGATCGATATCAGCAAGATCGAAATGGTGGACCATGAGACCTATGCGGTGGTAGAGGATGAGCATGGGGATACGATCACGCTGTATACCGATCTGGAGCAGTTGGAGGTCGAGATGCTGAAAACGGCGCCGGAAGATGTGGACAAGATCTACGAATTTGTCGATGCCTGCCGGAAACTGGCCAAACTGAATATGCCCAATGAACAAAGCCAGGAGGTAGCTAACCTGTGGTATAAAATGAAGTGGTTCTGGAAGATGCTGCCGTACCTGGGGGTATTCGGAAAATATAGCAAGATCAGTACGGCCGAGTATGCTTCCGGTTTTCAGAACCCGCTGTTGCGCAAGGCCGTTGGCCATCTGTTTGAGCCGGAAGTGCCCATACTGTTTTGTATGATGACGCTGGCCTGGATGTACAAAAAAGCGGCTGGTTATCCGGTCGGGGGCTCGCTGAATTTTGCCCGGCGCGTTGCCGAGCGTTATGAGGCATTGGGCGGGACGTTTCATTATAACAGCCGGGTAGACAAGATCCTGGTGGAGCAGGACAGGGCGGTTGGCATCCAACTGGCCGGCGGGGAACTGTATTTTGCTGATTATATCGTCTCGGCAGCCGATGGGCATGCAACCCTGTTTGACATGCTTGGCGGTAAATACCTGAGCCCGGAGTTTGAGGAATATTACCAGCAGCGCAAGACTTTCCCTTCGCTGGTTTATGTTGCTTTCGGTATCGGCCGCACGTTCCAGGCTACGCCGCACAGTTACCTGTTCCCACTGCCGGAGCCTATCCGGATCGATCCACAGACCGAGATCCGGGACCTGCATCTCCGGGTGCACAATTTTGATCCGACCCTGGCGCCGTATGGGAAGACGTTGCTTTCGACCATGATCGAAACCCGGAACTGGAACTACTGGGTGGATCTCCAGCGCAACGATCCGGAGCAGTACCGCCAGGAGAAACAACAGATCGCCAATGCGCTCATTCATGTGCTGGACGAAAAACTCGGTAATGTCCGGGATCTGGTTGAAATGGTGGACGTCACCACGCCTGCTACCATAATCGGTTTCACAAATAACTGGAAAGGGAGTTTTGAAGGGTGGTTGCTGACACCGGAAACCGGGTTCAGGCAGTTACCGTCTGCTCTGCCTGGCCTCGACAATTTTTACATGTGCGGTCATTGGATCGCTGTCGGTGGAGGCGTACCTACGGCCATGTTGTCTGGGCGTAATGTGGCACAGCTGATCTGCGCCCGCGAACAGGTGCCGTTTGGTACGTTGGAGCCGGCGTGATCCCAAAGTACTGGTATTGCCGGGTTACACCGGGCGGAAGGGGGTGGATTGGCCCATCGGGCAGCAAGCGTTTTATAAGGTTCCGGATAAAAATACGGAGTATCTTTAGTTCCTTTAGGGATATATTCGTTCAATAGTCCTGGCCGTACCGCTGTGTTGACAGGCCTCTTTTTGCTACAGATTATAGCGGCACTACAGGCTTAAAAATCAAATGTGTTATGCTGTACCGGGTATTTTTTCTGCTGTTTGCCCTTCTGGGTATCTATTGGAACTGTACGAATACTGCCACTGGCGATGCCGGTCAGGTTTCTGATCTGAAGACCTATTTTACATCGGACGACACCGGTATCCTGGCAGGGGGAGTTAAAGTTATCCCCATCACATCCAATGGACAGTCCTTCCGGATCTGGACCAAACGGTTTGGCAACAACCCCACTGTCAAACTCCTGTTGCTGCAGGGCGGCCCGGGCGCCACGCATGAATACTGGGAGTGCATGGAAAGCTACCTGCCGGCGGAAGGCATCGAGTTTATCTACTATGATCAGTTGGGTACCGGATTTTCCGATAACCCCGACGATACTACCTACTGGGACCTGCCCAGGTATGTGGAAGAAGTAGAACAGGTGCGCCAGGCACTGGGATTGAACCAGGACAATTTTTACCTGCTGGGACATTCCTGGGGCGGGATTCTGGCGGCTGAATATGCGTTGAAGTACCAGGAAAACCTGAAGGGGCTGATCATTTCCAACATGATGATGAGCTGCCCGGAATACGACCGGTATGCCGATGAGGTGCTGGCCAAACAAATGGATCCGGACGCGCTGCAGGGCATCCGGGAGATCGAGGCCAACAACGACTTCGGCAATCCGCGCTACATGGAGATCCTGACCCCGCATTTTTACGAAAAACATATCCTTCGCCTTCCGGAAGCAGAATGGCCGGAGCCCGTGGTGCGTTCGTTGGGCAAAATGAATAGCAGTCTATACGTCACGATGCAGGGCCCGAGCGAATTCGGGATAGGGGGCAGGCTGGCACAATGGGATGTCAAGGACCGGATGGCATCCATCAAGGTGCCTGTACTTTCCATAGGGGCCACTCATGATACTATGGACCCCGATCATATGAAGTGGATCGCTTCAGCGGTGCAGAAAGGCCGGTTCCTGCTGTGCCCCAACGGTAGCCACATGTGTATGTGGGACGATCAAAAGACGTATATGGAAGGCCTCATCCGGTTTTTGCAGGATGTGGATGACGGGGCGTTTTGACCACTAGTGGTTTGTACGATTAATTCTTTGGAATTATGGGGAGCGGAGTTTGAGACAGGTCAAGGCGCGAGAAAGGAGTATAGTTGCCCCTACACGACTGACGAGCAACGCAGATCTAGCTCAAAATCTGCCGCCATAAACCATAGAAATTAATCATACAAACCACTAATGTTTTTTCACCGTATACCCGAAGCGCTTGGTGATCTCAATACCTGCTTTTTGCAGGAACTGAGTGGGTAGTTCCCCTCCGGCAAAAATATATACCAGGTCATTATCCAGCACCTGCTCGGTCCCGTCGTTGCCCTGGAGAGAGACCTGGTGGGTATCGATATTGGTCAGGTTGGTATTGAACTGCATGTTCAGGGCATTGGATTCAATAGCGGCCTGAATATTATCCCGGTTCTTGGGCTTGATACGGGCAAAGGCATCCTTGCGGTAGGACAGGGTGACTTCGTTTTGCTCCATCAGCAGCATGGCTGATTCCACGGCCGAATCGCCGCCGCCGACGACCAGGATCTTTTTACCCGAGATCATTTCGGGCTCCAGGAGCCGGTAGGCTACTTTTTCGCTCAATTCTCCCGGTACGCCCAGTTTCCGTGGCGTGCCGCGGCGGCCTATCGCCAGCAGTACGTTTTTGGATTTTATCGTTTCCTCGCGGTTGGTCCGGAGCACAAAGTGCCCGTTTTCCCGGCCGATCTCCTCCACTTTGGTATGCTCCTGAATATTGATCTGGTTTTTAGAGAGAACCTCGTTCCACAGGTCAAGCAGTTGTTTTTTATTCGTGTCAAACAGTTTGACCTTGCCGTGCAGGGGCAGGTTCATCGGGGCCGTCATTACTACTTTTGAACGCGGGAAGGTGAATACGGTTCCGCCCAGACTGTCCTGTTCCAGCGTCAGGAAATTCAGGTTGTGTTTTTTTGCCGTCAGGGAAGCAGATATGCCGGCCGGACCAGCACCTACGATAACCAGGTCTAGCGCATCGCCGCCCTTTTTGATCCCGGCTTTGACCATGCTGTCCACCGCCTGTTGTCCCTGTTCCACGCTGTTTTTAATGAGTCCCATGCCGCCCAGTTCACCGGCAATATACATACCCGGCACATTGGTTTCGAAGTTGGCATTGACATGTGGCAGGTCGACACCGCGTTTTTCCGTCCCGATCACCAGAGAAATAGCTTCTACCGGACAGGCGTGAAAGCAGGCGCCGTGTCCGACACAATGGGAAGCATTGATCAGTTCGGCCCGGCCATTGACAATGCCCAAGATATCTTTTTCCGGACAAGCGGCAATGCAGGCGCCGCTTTTGATACAGGTACTTTTGTTGATCACCGGGTGCAGGGAGACCGGCTCGTGGAGCCCTTCTTCTTTTGCTTTGTTGATCTTGGCAGCTACTTTCCGGGAGGCTTTTTTCAGGCTGCGCAGGTATAAATAGATGACTACTGCACATGTCAGCAGTACAATGCCGTATATGATGATTTCTTCCAGTAGCATATTAAAAGATCCATTTGTAGCCGAACAACAGGGTGATCACCACATGGAACAACACAATGACCACCATGATAATTGCAAAAGGTAAATGTGCCACGTGCCAGTACCGGAACAGGTTTTGCATGGTCTGCAGCCTGCTGATGCGGTTGTTGAGGGAGATCTCATGCCGGAGCATTTTCATTATGCTGCGGATGTCTGCCTGGGCAACGCGGTGGTTCCGAAGCATGGTTTTGGCAGCCTGCAGGGCCCGGCGGCCGGCAATATACTGGGTGAACATGCTGCTGAACAGCCCCCCGGCGTATTGACTTTCTCCCGTATGGGCAAGTGCAAGAACCGCCTGGAAACTCTCATCGTCCAGCCGGTAGGATGCCTGCAGGTTTTCACCCAGGTCCCCCTTCATCTCTTTTACTTCATGGAGGCTCATGGCCCGGCCTTCGATCGTCCGGGGGATCTGGATATAAATAAAACGACCGATCACACCGCTGAGCACGACCAGTACCATGCTCCAAAAGGCGATCGATACAATACCGCCAAACTTGAATGCTGTGTGAAACAGGACCAGAATGGGCCCCAATGTGCACAGGAAAATGTGAAACTCAAGCCAGTATTTCAACCGGCCGAAGCGGGCCAGCGATTTATACCGCTTACGGGCGATGTAGATCGCCACGCCGATCAGCATGAGCAGCGTACCGACGATCCCGATCCCATGACCCAGCAATCCGCTCGCCTTGAACAGATCGTGTTGTGGATGATAAAAGCGCTCTTCTAAGGGCGTGGAATAATAGCCATATCCTTCAATACTTAAAAAAATAGTGGTCAGGATTACAATGGTCGCCATTGCGCCTACGTACAGACGGTGGACGAGAGGTGACATTTCTTGTTGTTTTAGTTGTACAGTATATATTCCCGCTTTCGGGAAAACAGGTATAATCAATACTTATTATTCGCCTTTAGCCTGCCTGTATTGCCGGTGCCGCCAATAGGCCAGCAGGCTGATCACCACCAGGATAATGACAGTGTAGTACACAAAGTCCGGCACCGGTACCGGGTCGCCGGCAGCATACGAATGCAGGCCGGAGAGGTAATAGTTTACCCCAAAATAGGTCATCATCACACTGGCCCAGCCAAACAAGGTGGCTACATTGAAAGCATACAAACCACGCAGGCCCGGAATAAACCGCATATGCAGGATAAATGAATAGACCAGAATAGAGACGAGTGCCCAGGTTTCCTTGGCGTCCCAACCCCAGTACCGGCCCCACGATTCATTGGCCCAGACACCGCCGAGGTAGGTGCCGATGCTGATCATAACCAGCCCACCGATCAGGGTCATCTCACTGATCATGGTCATTTCGTTTATCATGCGGTATATGTTCTGCCGGTTCTTTTCATTCGCTACGATCATGAAGATCAGGTTCAGCACACCGATAATCGCTCCCAGTACCAGAAAACCGTAAGAGCCGGCTTCCAGCGATACATGGATCGTAAGCCAGTACGATTTCAATACCGGCACCAGCGGGGTGATCTCCGGGTCGAGCCAGCTCAGACCGGCCACCATGAGGATCGTGGCGGACAGCACATTGGTGGCGGCAAGTCCACCCAGGCTTTTACGGGAGAACAGCAATCCTGCCAGGACGGTAGTAAAACCGATATAGATCATGGACTCGTAACCGTTGCTCCAGGGCGCACGTCCCGATACATACCAGCGGAGTCCAAGCCCGAGCGCATGGAACAGTACCGCTGCGGCAAATACCCCCAGACTGATCCGGGTCGGCCATTTCAGGTTGAGTCCGGGCTTGAAGACCGAAGTGAAGAGCAGGACGAGAAATGAGAGTCCCAGCAAACCGTATACTTTGCCCAGGTTACCAAATACATCCAGTTTGTTCAGGAACAGTTCGGCATTCAGCTTGCTTTCGGTCGGGTAAACCGCGCTGCCAAACTGTTTTTGGTAATTGGTCAGTTCAACCAGGAGTTGATTGGCCAGGGACCAGTCGCCATCATGCAGGGCACGCTGAAGCGTGGGGATATAGGCCGGATAGAACTTTTCAGCGAACGGGCTACTGGCATTCAGCTCCTGGTGGTTATGTCCGAAGTCGGCGGGAGAGACCCAGGTGTTGTTTGGGTCGTCGGGTACCGGAAAGACCTTGAACAGCCGGCCGGAAAAGACCATGCCACAGATATTGACCTTTTCGTCCAGTTTCTGGACTTCCTTGTCGAGTGTGCCCCGGTCGCGGGGTTCCTTGTTGTACGCCTCCCGAACCAGGTCGCGGAGTTTATAAGTGCCGTTTTCGTCAAAAAAGTCGTTATAGGAAGCCAGTTTTCCTTCTGCCGGGATCAGTTGCCGGATAGTTTCGTGTTTGCCCAGTTTGATCAGCGGTACATTAAACCAGTCTTCCGGGCTGGCAGCCATACCGAGTACGATCTGTTCAGCATTGAAGCCATAAAGCGATTCTTTTCTGGAAAGTTTGCGGACCACTTCGCTGCACAGCGTGTTCATGGGCTTTAGCCGGCCTTTGTGATCCTGCACAACGATCTTGCCAAATGCCTTGGCGTGTACGGGATGCACAGCGTGGGCGGGCGTTGTGAAAGGACTTGCCCGAACGGAGGATGCAGGCAATGCGGCCAGTGCGGTAAGGAGCAACCCCCATACAGCGGAAGACGTACGCAGGCGTTGAATGCTTTTACCCAGCTGGCGGAAACGGCTCTTTTTATCAAAAAAGACCAGGATCATGCCTATCGTGAGCAGGGCATAGCCGATATAGGAGACCAGTGTGCCCCAAAAGTCGTGGTTGACGCTGAGATAGGTACCCAGTTCATCCTGATCGAAGGACGACTGGAAGAAACGGTAACCATCGTAGTTCAGGATATTGTTCATGAAGATCCGCTGGTTGCGTTCCAGGTTATTCCGTGGGTCGATCAGGGTAACCTCACTGGCATAGGAGGAGGCATTGTCGGTGCCCGGGTATCGCTCCATGATAAAGTCGCGGAGCTGGATGGAAAAGGGCAATTGTACCCGTTTGGCGCCGTATGAAATGGCTAGTTGGGTGTTCCCGCCCTGTGCCATGCGGGAGCGGCCTTCCATGCCCTTGCCTCCGGCAACGATCAGCCTGTTCGATTGCCCGTTGATGCGTACATCCATATCCAGGGCGCCCATACTCTGGCTTTCCATTTTGGTCGACTCGGACTCGATCCCTACCGTAGCGCTTGGCAGGAATTCGCCAAACACGAACCCTTGCTGTCCGCCGGAGTAAAGGCTGCGCAGCGCCAGCGGCTGCCATTCATCTGCAACCAGCGTGTCCAGTTGTTGGGTGGCCATGGTCATCCGGGTATATACTGTATTGCTTTTAAACAGTAGCTGTCCATCTTCCGCATACCGGATATTGAACGCGCCGGGGACTTCTTCCGGACCAAAATTGAACAGTGTGCCACGCACTTGTGCGCGGCTGCCCTGCTGCACGAAATACTCTTCCCGGCCGCCTGCGCCACCTAGCACGACCTTGAGCGTTGGCTTGCCGTTTTGGTCATCCCGCCGCATCACTTCCCTGGGGTTGGGGATAAAGTTCAGCACTTCAACCTCGATCTCATCCTGCCCAAGCAGGTAAGACTCTTTAAAATGGTTGTTCCCGAGGGTGGCAAACAATACCGGCTCACTGAAGGTAAATCGCTTGCCGTTTTGACGCGCTTCGAAAACCAGATAGGTATCGGAAGACAGAAAGGTGTTTGAACTGCTGCCTTCGCGGATGCCCATCATGCCTTCAAAGCCAAAATAGCGGGTAATGCCTGCGCCTAGAAGAATGATGATGATAGAAGCATGAAAAGTGAGTGTCGCCCACTTTTTTTGCCGGATCAGTTTATACCGGAATATGTTGGCAATGACGGAAAGGCCAAACAGGATCAGCAGCACCTCAAACCAGCGGGTCTGAAAAACGACCTTTTGAGCGGAAGAGGTGCCAAAGTCGTTTTCAATAAAGGTAGCTGCGCCAATAGCACCTGCAAACAGGAGCATGTACAATCCGGCAGCCGAGGTGGATAGCAGGGTGTTATATAGTTTAGTCAGTACTTTCATAAGGATACGTAACAGCGTACAGCCGATGCGGTATTTTCGGCAGGGGGTTTACTGAACGATTTCCGCGTTTTCCATGATGATATCATACCGGTATCCGGCGCCGAAATCCACATCCAGTCCGATCGTACCTTCCATAGTGACGATATGCCCGGGTGGAATATTTTGCTGGGTGGTGACCGTGAGGTCGTAATTATCTCCAGAGCCATCCTGCAGGTGTAACCAGTTGCGGCCCATAATCATGAGGTTGACCTTCATAACCTTGCCGGTTACTTTCACCGTTTTACCGGCATATTTGTTTTTTTGCCCGACGAGGTCTCCGATCCTGACAGCGCCGGGTGCTGCCTGGATGTTGCCGGGCGGCTCGATCTGATCGTGGTCATGGAGGTTGCCCAGTGCCTGATCAACCGCTGACCCGCCGCCGGCAGCGGCACCTGGTGGTTGCTGCGAGATGCCGCTTACGAGGTAAAGCGTTTCAAATACCCGGTTGTGTTCGCGGCTGGCGAAGTTCTTTTTTAGCAGACCGCCCTTGAAATAATATGTGGCGCCGATCTCGACCGGCGTTTTAGGTAATGCGATCCAGTAACTTTCTCCGTTTTCATTGACGCGGACATACGTGTAGCGTTCGGTATCCAAGGATTCTTCCGCGGTCACTTTATGAATTTCCGCTGCAGCCTGTGCCGGTTGAGTAGCAACGGCCGGATTGGCTGCCGGTGTGGAATGCTGATGATCGGCAGCCGACTCTGCTTCGATCACTTTGGGCCCGGAATCGCAGGCCGCAAGGCTGATGAGCAATGCAATAAAAAGCAACTTATGCATAAAAGGTGATTGATTTCAACACTGTATTGTAAGGTCTTAGAACCGTTGCATCAATTTAGTATTAAAGCGTGTGTTATTATAATCGGTATCGTCGAGGGTGTTTTCCACATACAGGAACAGGAGGAGGTTTTTATACAGCCGCCATGAAACACTGGCTCCGATAATATCCTGGTGTTTTTTAGTCTCCAGGTTGAGGTAACGGTAGCTGAGGTTCCGGTAGTATACTTCGGTGCTGAACTTACCTTTCCAAAAGT
Source organism: Bacteroidota bacterium (assembly GCA_006226345.1). Classification (GTDB taxonomy): domain Bacteria; phylum Bacteroidota; class Bacteroidia; order Chitinophagales; family Saprospiraceae; genus M3007. The sequence continues at coordinate 14,018 of SBHD01000288.1, forward strand.
TCCGGTTCAGTTTGATGCCGTAATTCCGGCTGCTAATGTAGTTGGTTTCCAAAAATATGGCTGAAAGTGACGCAGCAGCTTTGATACCCGGGATGCTGCTGTAGCTGACATAGGTGTTCAGGTTTTTGGCCGAATTCAGGTCACTTTTCTGGAATCTCCAGCTGGAGTTTATTCCCACGGTGAGCCGGCGAAGCGGCCGGTAACTGATGCTGGCCCGGAGCCCCTGTCGGGTTTCCTGGTCGATCAGCTGGTCGATAAAGTTTTTATAGGATTCATAAAAAATGATGTTTTTCCGGTTGTCGTATGCCAGCGACACATTGAGTTTGCGGGAGAACCGGTAGCGCAGCATCAGGTACAGGTTGGTAAGCTGTGCCTTGTTGTGCACCTCGTCGTTTACTTTTTCATACAGGTCAACCTCCATCGATCCGAATACATTCAGGTTTTTCATGGGTTCGCCGGCGTGCTGTGCGTACAGGAAGCGGCGGTCCACCTGGGTGCCGTTATGCTGCTCCATGAAGGCGAGCGTGGTTTGGCCGTAGCTGTTTTTGTCGCCGGGTCCCAGACTCAGATATAGCCCACCCTGGATGAGGTTGAAGTCTACGCTGTAATCGCTCAGGCGCGGGCGTGAGCCGATGATCGTGCCGACCTGGACGCGTTTGCCAAAACCTTTTTCAAACTGTAGCCCGTCAATAGCGCCGATGCTGGAGATCCGAGGGTTGATCTTCCGGCCCAGTGTCAGGCTGGTATGCTCGGAAAAATGGTATTTGCCGGATAGCGCGTAGATCTTCAGCGCATAGTTCAGGTCGTTCCGGATGTTGTCGGGGTCGTTTAAAAAATGGCGGTAAACGATATAATTATCGATCGAAAACCGGGAGTTTTTTACCCGGTCGCCTCTCAACACAAAAGCATATCGCATGGTAGTGCGGTCTGCATAGGGCGAAAAGGTGCTGTACGATGCGGCGGAAACCTGCGCGCGGACTTTCGGCTTGATTTTCTTTTTGGCCGCCGGTGTGGTGGCCTGGTCCTCATCCGGTGTTTTCACCAGTTCCTCTGCTGCCGGCTGTTCTTCCCCGGGTTCGGGTTCTGCGGCGGCCGGCGCCTGGTTGTCAATTGAAACGATCGGATCATTGAGCTGGAACGGGCCTTCGATCAACGGAGTGCAGACGCAGGAAACGGAGGACTTATTGGAAACCAGGAGGGCAGCATGCAGGCTGTCGCCCTTTGCGATAAACAGGGTGTCACCTATAGCAATATGCTGGGTGGAGTTGAACTTGACATAGACATTCCTGGACGACACATACGACACGGTTCCGGACACCCAACTCTCCTGGGCACGCACGAGAAACGCTGTCAGGAGCAAAAACAAGATGAGGAATATGGTGCGAAACATCCGGGTTTGTTTATGATGGTTTTCTCTAAACGGGCATAACTGATTCTGTTATTCAGGGATAAACATCCGCTATTTTTCACCATCCGGGTGGCAGGCGTAACAGGCCGGACTCGAATAGACATAACCCGGTACCCCCTGATGGTCATCACCCGCCTGGACCGGATCGTCATGTGCGTGGCAATCGATACAACTGAACGCAGTATAGTTATTAGGGGTGGTATGACATTCGGAGCAAAGTGTCCATTCACCCTCGTGTCTGCCACTGTAGATGGGGAAGTATAAATTATCATGGTCCCAGGTAGAGGGGATCCAGGCATTTTCATTGTGGCATTGGGTGCAGTCGGTCGGGAAGCCGGCTACCTGGTGATCCGGGTTATTGGTGTTGTTGTAGTCATCCTGGTGGCAGCCATAACAGGTGTTCGGAGTGTTGTTGTAGTTGCCGCCGATGTGACAATCGGTGCAATTCGGCACGTTGGCATGGGCGCCGTTCAGCGGCCAGACGGTATTGTGGTCAAAGGTGGAAGGCACCCAGGCATCTTCATTGTGGCACTGTGTACAGTCGGTAGAGAATTGGTTGGCGGCGTGGTTGGGATTGGACGTGGCGTTATAATCGTCGATGTGGCAGCCTACGCAGGTATTGGGTGTGTTGTTGTAGTTGCCGTTATGGCAAGCGACACAATCGTTCGCGATAACCAGGTGTGCGCCGTTCAACTGGTAGTAGTTGTCGTGGATCGGGAATAAAGCAGGCTCCCAGGCATCCGGGGTGTGGCAGTCCTCACATGTGGTGGGAATACCCAGCACGACGTGGTTTGGGTTGGTCGAGGCGTTATAATCCGGTTGGTGGCAGCCGGCACAGGTATTCGGAGTGTTGTTGTAGTTGCCATTGATGTGGCAATCAGTGCAGTTTGGTACGCCGGCATGCGCACCGGTGAGCGGCCACACGGTATTGTGGTCGAAGGTCGACGGTATCCAGGCGTTTTCATCATGACACTGGGTACAGTCTGTCGGGAACTGATTCGTAATGTGGTTGGGGTTGGTGGCGCCGGAATAGTCGTCCTGATGGCAGCCATAGCAGGTATTGGGGATATTGTTGTAGTTACCGGCCAAGTGGCAATCAGTACAGTTCGGCACGTTGGCATGGGCGCCGTTCAGTGGCCAGACGGTATTGTGGTCAAAAGTGGAGGGCACCCAGGCGGCTTCATTGTGGCATTGTGTACAATTTGTCGGGAACTGGTTGGCGCTATGGTCAGGATTGGCGGCGGCCTGGTAATCATCCAGGTGGCAGCCGACACAGGTATTAGGTGTGTTGTTGTAGTCTCCATTATGGCAGGCGGCGCAGTCATTGGCAATGGGTATGTGCGCACCGTTCAACTGGTAATAGTTGTCGTGGATGGGGAACAGGGCCGGCATCCAGCCATCGGTGGAGTGGCAGGTTTCGCAATCGGTGGGTA
>SBHD01000206.1 GCA_006226345.1 Bacteroidota bacterium
CTGGTCTTAGCCACGAACTACTTTCCACACATAGCAACCTATGAATAGATCACCCAAAGCATTGTTTCTCTCCCACGGCGGCGGCCCCCAATCACCATGGCGTTCCATTTCACGGGTGGTATTCTTTCCAGTATTGAAGTTCCGCAGGTTGTAGGTCAGCGACAGCATGACAAATTGCTGCAAGGCATTGGACTGCAGGTCCTCAATATAGGTTTCGGTGATATTCCGCGTGATGCTCCTGTTTTGTTTCAGCAGGTCGTTGATCGCCAGAGTGATCTCCCCGCGATCGTTCTTAAACACCTTTTTGCCGATACCAAGATTCCACAGCCAATAGTTCTGGTTGAAACCGTCCGACAGGCCGGAATACAGGGTATGTGTCACATCGGTACGCAGGACGAAGCCTTCTATAATGATCCAGTTGAATTTAAACCGTGAGCTCTGCTGGATATATTCCGTATTGCCGCTCCGCTGCTCTGTGTTGATGACCTTGTTCCAACTGGGCCGTGCCGATATCGTAAAATCCACCTTTTCGCTGATGTTACTGGAAAAGGTCACGCCGACTGCTACACGGTTGTTGTTGGAATAGTTCAGCACATTATTGATCAGGCCGGGCGAACGGGTATAATTATAGCCGAGGTCAAGGTTTATATTTGTTTTGATCCCTTTGATTGGCCGGCCGTAGGAAACAAACGACCGTACATTCCAAAAGCCATCCAGGTTGGTCGGTTGGGTCAGCTGCGCCCCCGGCTGTATATCATACTGCTGAAAGATCGGATCATCACTGCTGGCCAGGTAAGTCGCATTGGCGATATAATCCTGTGTAACACTTCCGCCCAACAGGGCAAAGAAGGTGGAAGACCGGTCAGCATTGGACCCCCGGTACCGCATGAACAGGTTTTGCTGGAATGACTGTCGAAGGTTTGGATTACCAACCTTCAGCTGCAACGGGTTGGTGTTGTCTAGTACATCCTGCAACTGACTGACCGACGGCAGATCGGTACTGGTGCGGTAAAACACCCGGATATTTGTATTCTGTGACAGGTTATACCGCAGCATAGCCGACGGCAGTACGTTGAAAAATGTCTGATTCAACTGCCCGGGGTTGGGCAACACTTTTTCATTGTTCAGCTCGGCCCATTGCACGTTGGTACGGAAATTAAGGTTAAAGTCCCGTCCTTTCTGGTAATTATAGCCGGCACCGGTCTGGTGGGTGATGTAATCATTGGAAAAAATATTGGTCAGCTGTTCATTCAGCATGGTGTAATCCTCATCCGGCAAAAAGAAGTCATAGGTCTGTTTATCCGAATCTTCCTGCTGGTAGCTCAGGCGGTAGTTCAGCAACAACTGGCTGTTCTCGCCCAACGGTTCGGTATACTCCAGGTTACCGGAAAGATTCCAGGAGTTCTGGTCAAGTGTCGATACCTGGTCCAGACTATCCTGAAAGACCGGATTGGTATAGTACGCATCCTTGGATTGCAACGTGCTGTTGCCATCCTGCGGAGCATAACCCGAATTCACATCGAAAGAAAAGGTTCGGCCTTTTTTGGCAAACTGGTGCCGCCACAACAGGGAGCTATTGAAATTAAGACCGGTCAGATCTGAAAAATAGGTATTGGAAGTTTCGCTTAACAGATTCTCATTCAGTGTGGTGCCACCAAAAATAGAGGAAGTACCGTCATTTTTCTGAAGCGAAAGCCGCGGGCGGAGTACCAGTGAGTTGGAACTGTCCAGGTCCATCTCTATCCGCGCACTAAAACGGTGGTTCTGGTTGTTGCTGATCGTCTGGTTGGACTCGGTATAGATCTCGGCAGGTTCATTATCACTCAGAAATTGCCGGAAGGTATTGGAAACTGCATCTGTTTTGCCGTCGTTGAAGAAATAACTGGCAGACACCTCTGTTTTCTCCCCCCATTGATCGGAGTAATTGATACCAAAGGCTGTAGTGGTTGCAATACCACCCTGCGGCCGGACCAGGAAATCGCCGGCACCACCGCCGCCACCGCGGCGCCCACGGAAGCCACCGCCACCACCGCGGAATCTGCCACCGGATCCCATAACTCCGAGAATATCGTCGAAGGAGAAATTCTGGATGTTTATGTTATTGGTCATACCAATGAAAGAGATCCGCCTGTCGCCATCAAAGACATTGATGTTCCCTCCGGCCTGGTACTTATCCTCATAGCCATAACCGGCATATATCTTCCCGAACTGGCCAGCCCGCATGTTGGTCTTGGTCACGATATTGATCGTCTTGGTGGTATTCCCGTCCTGGAAGCCGGTAAATTGGGATTGTTCGCTTTGCTGGTCAAAGACCTGCACCTTTTCAATGACTTCAGCAGGCAGGTTTTTGAGCGCGGCATTGGGATCGTCACCAAAAAAGCGCTTACCATCCACCAGTACCTGCTTCACATCTTCACCCTGTGCTTTCAACGTCCCGTTTTCGATCGTTATGGACGGCAGTTTTTCCACCAGGTCTTCAGCACTTGCATCGCTCATTACTTTTACAGCATTGGCATTGAATTCGGTAGTATCGCCCCGCTGTTGGGAGATCGGCACCGTGCCGGTCACTTCAATTCCTTTCAGTACCACCGGATCAGCTTGCAGGACCAGGTTGCCGAGGTTAACGTCGGCATTGGCGAGGGTAACCTCCAGGGAAAGTTGCCCCAATCCGACAGCTTTAATGACCAGGTTATATCCGCCGTTTTCAATGCCCTTCAGTTCAAAGGTCCCATCGGATTTACTGACCGTATTTTTAACCGCATCACCCCAGGGATACTGTAAGCTGATGGTAGCGCCGGGAAGTGTGTTCTGCTCTTCATCCAGCACTTTACCGGAAACATTGAACGTCTGAGCCAGGAGCCCCTGACCGACTAAAAGGCAAAACCAAAAAACGAGTTTTTTCATGGTGAAATGTGGAATATAGTAAGGAGGATGAAACGGAACAGGCAGATCTTAAACGGTTGCCTTAAATGCCATTGCGGCCATCAGAGCTTTCCGGCACACGGAAAACAGACAAGCGTGTTTTCCTCCTTCAGCTCTGATGACCGGCAATAACGTGTCGTAGTGTTTGTGTTTATTGTTCGGTAGAGTCGTCCGTCTTGGACTTCTTTTTCTTTTTGGACTTCTTATCACTTTTCGGGTCGGCAGGTGGATTTTGCGGCCCCGGGTTAGCCCGGTTGCCCTGGTCGAATCCGCCCCGGTTACCCCGGTTGGCACGCATTTCTTCGCGGTATTTTACCCATTGTTGCCATTGTGCTTCGGTCATGACGGTTTGCAGTTCCTTATCCTGTTCGGCCCGCATACCCTGCATAGTTTCGCGCATGGTACTCCAGTCACCATTCGCTTCTTCCCGGGCAGCCTGCATTTGTTTGGCGTATTTCAGGTTGATCTCCTGCACTTTCCCTGCCTGCGCATCGGATAGCGTCAGTTTTTCCTTCATTGCAGTTGTTTGCTGCTCTGCCCGCTGTTCGGGGTTCATCGCGCGGCCGCCACCGCCGGGTTGTGCGGAAAGGGTCAGGCTGGCGAAAAACAGCAGGATAAATATGGACTGTTGAATGATCGTACGCATAGGAAAAGAATTAAGTGGATAGTTTGAATTTGCTCCTCAAAGGTGCAGACAATCCCCGCAAGCCTTCAAATAAATTCAATGAACACCGGAGATTTGCCCATGAATGCGGCTTTTTTCTACACCCGGGGAAATCCTGGAATACCCATTATCAGCCGAATAGGGCCTATACCTCTCAGGTCTGGCTTAAAATCGTACTCATACCTGTTCCTGCACATACCCAACAGGCCATGCCTGCCTTGTGCGATCCTGTCGGTACATATAGTTTTCGTGGGCTCCCGGCAGGAGTTAACGGATAAAAAAGGGGCGTTCATTGAGAAAAATTGGGTAGATCGCCGACATTAGGCACCTTTGTAACATGATGCAATTGCCCCGTCGTAATACGTGGATCCAGATCCTTTTCTGGGGAGCCCTTTGGGTGCTCGTCCCGATCCTGTTATCCGGTGGCCGCCTGGAGTTTTCCGACCGGTTGCTGGTGCGCAGCGTGGTCATTCTGACAGGCATTGCCCTGGTTATTTGGGTCAATCTGGAAGTACTCCTCCCAAAACTATATTTCAACAAAAAACAGGCTGCCTATGTCCTGACCGTAATTGGGATGCTAATACTGATCCCTGCATTGGTACATTCGGACCTGATGCCCTGGGCGGGATACTTTAACCGGCCTGGCGGCGGTGGCGGAGGCCGGGGCGGCGGTGGCTGGCATACCATGCGCTATTTCGGCATGGTGATGCCTTATTTCACTTCACTATTGGGTAGTGCGTTGTTTGAAATGGCCAGTTTTGCCAACCGGAAGGAAAAAGAGGCTACGGAGTTCCGCAGTGAAAAACTGGAGGCCGAACTCAAATTCCTGAAATCGCAGATCAACCCGCATTTTTTGTTCAACGCCCTGAATAACATTTATACCCTGACAGTCATCAAATCCGATAAAGCACCGGAAAACCTGCTCAAACTGTCCGGTATGTTGCGCTACATGCTGTACGACTGCAAGGCCGACCAGGTACCACTCGGCAAGGAAATCGAATACCTGCGGCACTTTATCGATCTGCATCTGCTGAAGGACAGCCGGGGCCTCAATGTGGATGTACAACTGGATGAAAGCCGGCCCAACCGCACGATTGCACCAATGTTGTTTATTCCGTTCGTAGAGAATGCATTCAAGCACAGTAAAGTGGAGGACCGCGAAAAAGGCTGGATCCGGATACGGTTGCAAACAACAGATGAGCACCTTGTTTTTGAGGTAGAAAACAGTGTGCCTGAACAGCAGTTCACCAAAGATGAGGCGGGGGGTATCGGCCTGAACAATGTACGTCGCCAGCTTGAGCTGCTCTATCCCGACCGGCACGAATTGGATATTGAACCGGGTCCTGAAGTGTATAAGATCCGCCTAAAACTCTTTTGGTCATGAACCCGATCCGCTGCCTGGTCGTCGATGACGAAGAACTTGCCCGCACTCTGCTGCAAACCTACATCGGGCGGCTGCCCAGTCTCGAATTGGTCGCTTCCTGTGCCAATCCGGTCGAAGCCATAAGCATCCTCCAACAGGAGCAGGTGGATCTTTTGTTCCTCGATATCCAGATGCCCGAACTCACCGGCATCGAGTTTTTGCGTACCCTGTCCAGCAAACCGGTGGTGATTTTTACCACCGCCTACGCAGAATACGCCCTGGAAGGCTATGCGCTGGACGTGACGGATTATCTCCTGAAGCCATTTTCCTTCGAACGGTTCCTGCAGGCCGTTAATAAAGCTATTGCCCTGCTCCGGGCCAAAAACAACAACGCGGAAAATCCGGCGCCCGTTAAAGATTATCTGCTGGTCAAAGCCGACCACAAGGTGCACCGGGTAAAACTCGACGACATCCTGTATATCCAGAGCATGCGTGAATACGTGGCCTTTTACACCCCTTCCGGCCGCCTGCTCTCCCTGAATTCGCTCAAAAACCTGGAGGAGGCGCTGCCTTCCGATCGTTTTATCCGGATACACAAATCTTATATCGTGGCGATCAGCAAGATCGATTCCCTGGAAGGCAACCTGATCCACATCGGCAAGGAAAAACTGCCTATCGGTGCCAACTATCGGGATGCCGTGGTAAGCCGGGTATTTTAAACCTCTCATATAAGTACCGCCAGAGAAGCAGATTTTTCCGGGCAAGCAGTTATACTTGCACAGGCAACCATTGGTACCTGCCCTCCTACACTAACTGATCCGACCAGGTTATGATCCGTCTCTGTTTACTTTTGACTCTACTCCTGACTACCATCATCCTGCAAGCCCAGGATCGAATTACCGGCCGCACCTGGGCCACCCGAAGCGAAGTGATCGCACAAAACGGCATGGCCTGTACCAGCCACCCGCTGGCCAGCCAGGTAGCTATTGACATCCTGAAAAAGGGCGGCTCCGCAGTGGATGCCGCCATCGCAGCAAATGCTTGTCTGGGCCTGATGGAACCTACCGGCTGCGGTATCGGGGGCGATGTGTTCGCCATTGTCTGGGATGCCAAAACACAAAAGTTGTACGGACTGAACGGCAGCGGCCGCAGCCCTAAAAGTCTGACCTTGCAATACTTCCTGGAAAACGGACACGACCGGATCCCGTCCTATGGCCCTTTGCCCGTAACGGTGCCCGGTTGTGTAGACGGCTGGTTTTCTCTCCACAGCCGATTTGGGCGTTTGCCCATGCGCGATGTACTGGCACCCGCCATCGAATACGCCGAAAAGGGCTTTCCGGTCACGGAACTGATCGCATTTTATCTCCAGTTGAGTACCCGCCGGTTTAGCCGGTATCCCAACTTTACCGAGACCTATACCCTGGACGGTAAAGCACCGGAGAAAGGAGATGTCTTTAAAAACCCGGCTCTGGCCAGCACATACCGGATCCTGGCAACAGAAGGCCGCGATGCATTCTATAAAGGCGAAATTGCCCGGACGATCAGCCGGTTCATCACAGACCAGGGCGGGTTTCTGTCGGCTGAAGATCTAGCAGCCCACCAAAGTGAATGGGTCGAGCCGGTAATGATCAACTACCGTGGCTATGATATCTGGGAACTCCCACCCAACGGACAGGGGATCGCCGCCCTGCAAATGCTCAATATCCTGGAAGGCTTTGACTTCCAGCCAGAGGATTTCGGCACCCCCCGGCATATCCACCTGTTTTCTGAAACCAAAAAACTGGTTTATGAAGACCGGGCAAAATACTATGCCGATCCTGCATTTGCCGATGTGCCGGTATCCGAACTGCTGGACAAAGCCTATGCCGACAAACGGCGCACCCTGATCAACCCGGACCGTGCCAGCAACCGGATATCCGCCGGAGAACCCCGGTCCAAAAGTACCATCTACCTGAGCGTGGCAGATAAGGACGGCAATATGGTCAGCCTCATACAGAGCAACTACCGTGGCATGGGCAGTGGCATGGTACCACCCGGACTCGGCTTCATGCTGCAGGATCGCGGCGAACTATTTTCCCTCGACTCCACCCATACCAATGTGTTCGAGCCGGGAAAGCGGCCGTTCCATACGATCATTCCGGCTTTTATCACCAAAGACGGTCAGCCCTTTCTCAGCTTTGGCGTCATGGGCGGTGATTTCCAGCCGCTGGGACACGTCCAAATTGCCATGAATATCATCGACTTCGGCATGAACGTCCAGGAAGCGGGTGATGCACCCCGGATCGATCATGCCGGTGGAAACAGCGACCCCACCGGACCGGCCACCGGTCAAACAACGGAACGCGGACGGATACTGCTGGAAAGCGGATACGATTACGAAGTGATCCGGCAGCTCATGCGCATGGGGCATGAGGTCGGCTTCGGCCTGGGTGGATATGGTGGTTACCAGGCAATCCGCCGGGATCCTGAAAAACGCGTGTACTACGGCGCCAGCGAAAGCCGAAAGGATGGTTGCGCAATCGGTTATTAAGAACGTTCTGTATTTCACCCTGTCATCTTGATTAAAGTTATGCTTCGTACTATCCTGTTCCTGATCGCAACGTTGATTGCTCTGCCCCTTATTGCCATCCGGTATGACCAACCCCTGAATACGGCACAGTGGATGACCGTCCGGCAGCTATTTTTTGCTATGACCAGTATCGCCCTACTCTGTTTTTTCGTCAGCGAACTCACCCGGAATTACAGCCAGGTCGACAAACTCTGGAGCCTGCTGCCGATCGGTTACAGCTGGTATGTAACGGCAAATGCCGGCTTTGATGACCGAACCCTGTTGATGGCCGGACTGGCGACGGTATGGGGCGCACGCCTTACGTACAATTTCTGGCGGCGCGGGGGCTACCACTGGATCCCGTGGAAAGGGGATGAAGATTACCGGTGGGGGGTATTGCGGGAAAATCCGTTGTTGCAGAAACGCCTACCCTGGGCGGCTTTTAACCTGTTTTTTATTTCCCTCTATCAAAATACGCTGATCCTGTTGTTTACCCTGCCCATTATAGTCGCATGGCAGGGGCAGGCAACCCCTCTTAACGGTCTTGACCTCCTGGCGACCCTCCTCCTTCTGGGGGCTGTCATTATAGAAACGATCGCCGACCAGCAACAATGGGATTTCCAAACAGCGAAATACCGGCTCCGGGCTTCCGGCCAGCCGCTGACCGGTGCGTACGCCCGGGGATTTTGTAATTCCGGGCTTTGGGGACTGGTCCGGCACCCCAATTATGCTGCTGAACAGGCCGTGTGGCTGAGTTTCTACTTGTTCTCCGTAGCCGCTACCGGCCGTTGGATCAACTGGTCCCTGACTGGCGCCATCCTGCTGGTATTACTCTTTATCGGCAGCTCGGATTTCAGCGAGAAGATCTCGGCAGGCAAGTACCCGGACTATACGGATTATCAGAAAAAGATACCGCGGTTTATCCCCGGCCTTTTACGTCGGAAGTAGCCCCCGGCTTTCCGCTTCTACAGGTTCAGCGGGCATAATTTCAACATAAGAAAGACAAGCTGGTACCGGATTGATTATCACGCTCCGATAATCAGTTATCGCTGTTATTTTTGGTAAATTGCCACGGATTATCCCCGGAGGCTGGGGTTTGCATACTGCACAAAAAAGATTCAAAAAAATTCAGTCGGCAGGCAACGTTTTGCAAAACGGTGTCCCTTGATCAATTGAAGGCCAAACGCATTCAACGCCTGTGCAGACAGGGACATAATCAAAAACGATCCGACTATCCCGACCGGTAATGAAAAAAGAACACAACGACATCGAGCTCGTGGAGGGCGCATTGCAGGGCGATGCGCTGTGCGAGGAGATGCTGTACCGGCGGTTTAGTGTATCGATGTTCCGGGTATGTCTGCGGTATGCCTCAAGTCGTTCGGAAGCGGAAGATATGCTGCAGGAAGGCTTTATGCGGGTATTCACCGATCTGTCCAGGTACCGGGGCGAAGGTAGCCTGGAAGGATGGATCCGACGGGTGATCGTTCGGGCAGCCCTGCGGTGGCTCCGCCGGCGCCGGGCCTTCGATACGGATGACCTGGAGCCGGAAGTGCTGGCCGTACAAGAGGCCGGACCGGCAATGGCCGAAACAGAAGAAGATGAAACCAAACTGGTGAACAGGTTGATGCAACAACTTCCGGCAGGTTACCGCACCGTACTCAATTTATACGCGGTGGAGGGCTACCGGCATGAAGAGATCGCTCAGCTGCTTGGCATCAGTGAAGGCACCTCCAGGAGCCAGTTGAGCAAAGCCCGGGTGCTGTTAAAAAAAATGCTGGAGCACCGGAGAGCCATGGTGACCGGTCAAACAGACTAACCACCCCGACGAACCAAAAGCGGACAACGCTATGAAGGACGAATTTTTAAACGACAACGAACTGGATCAATGGCTGCGAACCAACGCAGGCCACCAGGATACGCCGCCGGCTACCGATGGCTGGGACACGCCGTCAGAGGCCGTCTGGTCGGGATTGCGGAACGGTCTGGATCAGCGCAAAAAACGCCGCCGCATCCTGATCTTCTGGTCCGTGCTTATACTGGCCCTGATCGGCGGTGGACTGTGGCATTGGTCGGCCCGGGATGTGGAGCAACCGACAGCAGTTGTAGCCAACCAGCAACATAGCACAGTAAATACCCTGAATAACGCCTTCCCGAAGGCCACTTTCAAAAGTCCAGGCGAAAACAAACAGGCGACAAAACAGGAAACAACCCATATTACGGATCGGCAAATCCAATCTCCGGCTTCAGACACCCGGCAGGTAAACACAACAACGCACCGGTCCCCTACTCCACCGGCAAGCCAAACAGTAACGACAGACTTTATACCAACCCAACCAGCCCCAAAAAACCGGCAGACCGTTAGCCAGGTTGCTGCCGGACCTGACCTTCCGGCAACACAGCAGATATACGGGATGAATGGGTATCCGGCACCGGCACAGCTGCCTGTGAGCACCGTTCCGGCAACCTTGATTACCCCGGACATTAGCCACCGGCAGGTTCGTTCATTGCAGGGACTTTTGGCGGCGTTTCCTCCGACTTTTAGCACTGAGCCAGCCCGCACAGTAGCTGCACTACCCCGGGCGGAGGCAACCCGGAAAGAAGTACCGCCTCAGGTGGCAGCAAGCAATTCAATTCCGAAAGATCACGGGGTCAATGTATATACCGGCCTGCACCTGGGCTCTTATTTCACCTCCCGTACACTCCGGAACGAACAGGGCACCAAGCCCAACGGCAGCGAGGCCGGCGCCTGGACCTGGCAGCAGGGCATAGACCTTGGCTTGCAATTGAACAAACACTGGTCGCTTGAAACCGGCCTGCAACTGAGCCGTATCCGGCTGCAAGCAGAACGCACCATCAACTTCCGGTACCGGACCAATCAGGAACAGTTCAATGCGCAGGATTTTGTGTACCGGAACTCCGACCAGCAAACGATCGAAACCTCCTTTGGTGAGGTGGAAATGCGGATGGATATCGGCCGGGAGCCCAGCCGGCCCATTACCGATCAGGCTGTAGTGCAATTGACATTACGTACAGACGAACAGGTCCGCTACCTGCGCCTTCCGGCACTTGTAGAGTGGCACTTTACCCGTGGCCCCTGGCAGTTGGGTGTCCGCGGCGGCATTGGGGTTAATTTTGAAAACGGCTATTCCCTCGGGCTAACCGCGGCCCGGTCCGACCGGTTGGGTGTGCGAAACATCCAGGCCCGTATCCAGAAACGCGCGGCCGGACTGGCTTCCGTAGTCATAGACGCACAATTCGGTGCAGCAGTACGCTACAAGTTAGCCCCAAATTGGTCGCTTCAACTGGCGCCCGAGTTGTATTACGGGCTCAATTCGATGTATCAGAACGGACCATTCGAGTCCATTCCCATAACCGGGGGCCTGCAGGTTGGGCTGACCTACCATTGGGCGCCCTGAACACAGGCTCCTTTCAGAAACAAATAAACACAAAGATGTCTTTCACCTTTTCACCACTACGATCACAACTTAAACGCACGAACACAATGAAAAAATTAGCACTTTATCTCATCGGAGGCCTGCTGACCATTTGGGCAGTTGCCTGCCAGAAAGATACGGCAACGGATTACCAGCTGCTGGATGACGAATCGCTGGCTACCTCCATTGCCGATGACCGCGGTAAACAGGAAGTTAATCCGTCCACGCTGCCTGCCGAGATCCTCGATTACGTAGGGGAAAATTATTTTGAGACCTACATTGACGCGGCTTATTTTGCGGAAGGTAAAGGTTACGATATCCTCCTCGCTACAGAAGAGCACGCCTATTTCAATCTCCGTCGCCGCGCACTGGAGCACCGGCTCAACGATCGCCTGGGTCCCTGCGGCCGGCTGATGGGCGGACGTATTATCCCCGTTGACTCCCTGCGGCCGGCTATCGTCAACTATGTAAACACGCATTATCCTGATGCGCAAATCCTGCGGGCCAAGCGTAAAGGCGACCGGGTTATTCTCCTGTTGAGCGGGCACATCATTCTGGTGTTTTCCCAGGACGGAGTTTTTGAAGTAGATGCACAGCATTGGTTTGATTGCCGGGCTTGCGCGCCGGCCGGCCTGGTGGACATCCCCGCAGATGTGGTGGACCTCATTGAGGCTGAGCTGCCGGGAGCCGAGATCAAGCGGGTCTGCCGCCGGAGCGGACGCATTGTCGTCGGTGTTATTACAGGCGACAGCCGGCATATTGTTGTTTTCGATAAGGACTGGAATTTCCTTTTTATCGTGCCTTGACGCATCTTGCGGTATGAATGACCGCAACACCATGAACAATCGTTTTCAGCCGCCAGGACAACGGTGCTTTCCGTTGTTTCCTGGCGGCTTTTTTTTGCTGTTGCTCCTTTGGTTGTCCGGCTGCCAGGCCGAACAACGGCACGTAACCCCGGCGTTCTATTTCTGGAAGACACAGCTGGCCCTCTCCCCGTCTCAGCAAACTTACCTCGACAGCCTGCACTGCCGTGATCTGTACATCAAGTTTTTGGACGTCGCGCGCCCTGCCGGCGAAACCGTCATCCGGCCCTATGCACTACTGGAGGTAACCGATACTACAGGGCTTAGTGGTAAGAACATCATCCCCTGTGTCTTCATCACCAACAGCGTGTTTCTGGATATCTCCGCCTCCCAGATTGACTGGTTGGCGGAAAAAACCCAAAAAGCGCTGACCAGTGTTAGCAGCCAGTTTCCGCAGAGAGGCTTTACCGAGGTCCAGTTTGATTGTGACTGGACAGACCGTTCACGGAATTCCTATTTCCTGTTTTTACAAAAGATACGGCCACTCCTGCCACCCCGTTGCACACTAAGCGCAACCATACGCCTCCATCAGTATAAATTTCCCAACCAGACCGGGATACCTCCTACAGATCGCGGCATGTTGATGCTGTACAATACGGGCAATATTGATGCCCCTGATGCAGTCAACTCCATTTTCCAGCCGGCCGATGCACGGAAATACCTGATCGGTGCCGAACCCAGTTATCCATTAAAACTCGACGTGGCTCTCCCGGTCTTTTCCTGGGCGCTGGTGTACCGCAATGCGACGCTTTGGAAGATCGTTCCGGCGCCGGAACCAGACGATCTGGCTGACAGCAGCCGGTATCAGCAGATCCCAACTCCACCACCCGGCCATTCGGCAGCCGGTTTTGAGGTTCGGAAAGCGACTTTTCTCGGCGGACATTATCTTCGCCCGGGAGACCTGGTCCGGCTGGAATGGATCGATCGGGAACTTCTACGCCAGGCAACAGCACTGGCAGCGGGGACCGACCTGGCGCCAGATGCCCGGGTGGCGTTTTATCACCTGGATACCCTGACCCCCCGGCAATTCCCGGCGGACTTTTTGATACCACTATGGAAAACATTAAACGACAGCGACTGACCCCTCATTTCCACCAGCGTCAGACCTGGCTATGGGCCCTGCTGGCCGGGCTACTTTTCGCCTTTATTCCCAAACATTCAGTGGAACCACCGGCCGCCTCCAGGAGTGCCTGCGACCCGGGTGCCCGCCCGTTTCCGGGTTATTCGTTTCTGCTTCCGGATATCATAAATAAAAATGCTGCATATGCGCCGTTTTTCGTCACCTGGGATGACTATTACCAACGCAACTACTTCGGTAAAAACCTCCAGAAAGACGATAATATCGAGGAGTGGATCGGGCGGTTCTGTGACCTGCCGGACACCAGTGATGTAGAATATGTCGTTTACCGTAGCAGCATCAATGAACTGATCGGCCTGCGCAATGCCGCATTGGCCAAAGGCGCAGGTGACTTATTGCCTTTTGCCCTTACCGGAAACACCTTCGCCGAAGTGCTAGCCATCAACGGCTGTACAGAAGCGATCGATTACCTCATGTTTGCCAAACGATGTGAGCCACATGTCGTGGCCTATGGCGATGGTTGGACCCTGCCTGTGCGGGATACAACCGTCATGCAAGCCCTGATCGAGGAAGGCAGACACCGTTTTTTACAAACCAAATCACATTTTTTCCGGCAGCGCTATGCCTACCAGGTGGTACGGCTGGCACATTATGCACGCCAGTGGCAGCAAACCGTTGACCTGTATAATTACTTCATACCCAAATTTGACCGTAAGCGCCCCAGTATTTTGTATTACTGGACCCTCGGGCATCTGGCCGGCGCATTGCAGCAGTTGGGAAAGTACCCGGAAGCAGCCTACCGGTACTCTGTCATATTCAGACATTGCCCGTCCAAACGGATACAGGCTTTTCGCAGTTTTCAGATACGCAACGACCGGGAATGGGCTGCCACCCTGAAAATGTGCCAGTCTGATGAAGAACGGGCCACGCTGTTTTTACTAAGATCGGCACGCTCCCATACCTATACGGTGGAAGATATGGAAACGATCTATCGCCTGGATCCCGGCAACGCCCAGTTGGAACTGATGCTGGTCAGTGATATTCAACAGTTGGAAAAACTCTTTTTACGCTCGCCCTTTACCGAAAAAAAACACGGCAAGATCCGGTCCGCCATACCTAAAAAAGCGGCTGCCGCGCACCTGCTCAGCCTCCAGCGGCTGGTCCGGCAGGTAGCCCGGGAGAAAAAAACACCCAACCCGCAATTGTGGGAGGCGATGACCGGCTACCTGGAACTACTGGCCGGAGATAAATATGCTGCCGACAAATCCTTTTCCCGCACCAAGCGCCAACTCAACCGGAAAAAGAAATACCAGGCCTTACTGTACCGGCAGATCGAGATATGGGAGATCGTGCTGGAGATCATGAAACTCGACGGTGCATCGGTATCTGCCGATCAGGCGGCTTTCCGGATCCGCAGTTATAAGACTTTCCAGGAAGTATCAAGTTTCGAGCCGTTCCTGCAGGATTTCCTGGGCGCCCGGTACGCCGAAAGCGCACACCCCGGCAAGGCCATACTAACGGCTTACAAACCGGAAGCGATCCTGTACAACCCGCGCCTGGACGTGCTCGACGATCTGCTGGCCCTGGCGGACACTGAAGACCCGGTCCTGCTGGAAAAGTCGATGAAAATGGATACCAACCAGGCGCAGATCAAGGCCCGGCTGCTGGAAACAAAAGGCGCGTACCTGTTCAGCGTGGGACAGCCGGAAGCAGCCCTGTATGTGCTCCGGCAGATCGCACCGACCGAACAACTGCGCCTGCCCAAATACAGCCCGTTCCGGGAAATTTTCGATGAACGCATCAACCGGCCGGTAACCGACACTCTGCTCCTGAACCGCCGGCAGATCCTGGAAAAACTGCTGGACTATGAGTTCAAAGCCAAAGCCGCCGTGGCCATGAACAAGCCCGTAGGTGCCTGGTACTATTACCTGATCGGGCTGGGCTACTACAATATGTCTTATTTTGGCTATGAATGGGAGGCCATGGATTACTTCCGCAGCGGTGCAAATTGGGAGCGGTTGGCCCAGGGGCCGGTCTTCCCTCTGCGCAATTCACCGAACGGTAACCGGGAAAACACTGACGTAAGCCTGGCGCTCAGTTATTTCGAAAAGGCCCTGGCTGAAGCCCGGACGCCGGAACTGGCGGCACGCGCCGCTTTTATGGCCGCCCGCTGCCAGCAAAAACAATGGTTCTGTCACCCGGACTGCACGTACAAACCCGGCAGTAAAAACCTGCCGCAACTGCCGGAACTGTACCGGGGCTACTACCAACGGTTACACCAGTACTCCGGTACCAAATTTTACCAGCAGATTATCCAGGAGTGCCGGTGGCTGGCCGCTTATCAATAAAATATTTACGCTTTTTTCGCATGATGAAACCTACACGCTCTTATATCTACCTGTTGTCGTTCCTGGAAGGCGGCGCAGTAATGGCCTGTGAACTGATCGGTGCTAAAATGCTGGCGCCATTTTTTGGGACATCCCTGTATGTATGGGCCGCTGCGCTCGGACTTACCCTGGGCGGTTTGATGACGGGCTATTTTGCCGGCGGCATATTATCACGCCGCAGTTCCAATAACCTCTACGTATTGTATTGGGTACTGATCCTGGCAGGCCTGACGCTGTTTCTGATGCCGTTTACCAGCCACTGGATCATGAATATCACCCTCGGGCTTCCACTTCAGGCAGGCGCTACCCTGGCCCTGCTGGTATTCATGTTTCCGCCATTGGTATTTATGGGCATGGTATCCCCCCTCATTATCAACATCCTGACGGAGGTTGCTGTAGAGGCCGGTAATCGTGCCGGCAACGTGTATGCCATATCGACCCTGGGCGGCATCCTCGTTACGTTCCTGATGGGCTTCGTCATTATCCCGGAATACGGCATCTCGGTACCAGCAATGGTATGCGGTCTGTTACTGGCCACCCTGCCGGCATTCTCGCTGTTCCGGTTAAAGGTCCGGACGGCGCCGCTGCTCTGGCTCCTGATGGTAGCAGGCTTCATAGCAATGGGATCGCGCGACATGGACTACACCGGCGATCGGCAGGTACATTATTATTCAGAAGGCATCCTGGGGCAGATCAAAGTCCTGGATTTTGATCAGGCGCATAACGGACAGGCCGTGCACCGTTACCGGGGCCTGGTAATGAACAATACCCTGCAAACCGTGCTGAACCTGGAAGATCCGGATGCTGAATACTGGGGGTACACCCGGTTGATCGGGCATCTGTCGGCCCAATACCCGCCTGGCAGCCGGATGCTGGTATTGGGGCTGGGCGGTGGCACCCTGGCCCGCCGACTCCGGCAGCTGCAATTTGAGGTGGAGGCGGTAGAGATAGATGCCCGCCTGGTGCAGGTAGCCAAGCAGTATTTCGACCTGCAGGCAGAGATACCGGTATACCTGGATGATGCCCGTCATTTTATCCGAACGACGCCGAAAAAGTACGATGTAATTATCTACGATATTTTCCGGGGGGAATCCGCCCCGGAACATGTCCTGACCCGGGAAAGCCTGGAGGACACCCGGGACAACCTTGCTGCCGGAGGGCTCCTGCTGATCAATTTTTACGGATACTGGGACGGCCCCCGGGGCGAGATCAGCCGGTCGGTATTCAAGACGCTGAACGATACCGGGTTCAATTCCAGAGTAGTGGCCACCGATGGATCTGAAGACCGCCGCAACCTGGTATTTCTGGCACAAGAGAAATCCGCCGACAACGAACACCCGCTTTCAACATTCACCTTACCGGTCGATACCAGTCCTCTTCGGGTCCTGCCGAACGATACCACAAATGTGGTGGTTTTGACGGATGAACAGCCGCAACTGCAACTGTACGGGCAGGTTTCCGCACAGTGGCGAAAATTGTACAACGACTTCTATATCAGCCAATTTTCAAATAAAAAATAATTTTATACAA
>SBHD01000337.1 GCA_006226345.1 Bacteroidota bacterium
GAAAAGCAAAACCGCCAGTAAGAGTCTCTCTGCGAGTGAGACTCTTACTGGCGGTTTTGCTTTTCCAAAAACTGAATTAACGTGAGTTTTGGATAGCCCCGCTGAATAAAGCCGCAGCGCGGCGAAATATTTGTAGAACGGTAATGTGTATGCAAGGTTTTAGGTGCAGCGCACCGAAATCTATTGCCGGTGCGCTGCACCTGTTACCCATACTCCTTCCAATTGCTACAAATATCACGCGGCGCTGCCGCTAAAAAATTGATTAACTGACTATCAGCCTCCCAGGGAATGATCTATCCCAAACGCACATGTATCTGTGGTCTACAAGCCTTCGCCTAAAGCATACCCGACACTTTGGATATAATAGCCTGTGCCAACCCGGGCACATCCGCCTTTTTGCCTTCCAGCTCAAATTCACCTTTAGACTCTTTCCCTTTGAATAAGCGCCCACGCACCGTTACCGTATTGCCGCTTATCTGGTACCGGCCCTTGATCGAATAAGCGTCTTCGTATTCGTTTACATCCACGTAAATAAGGTTGGCCTGCGCGCCCCGGGCCGTAATCTGCTGAAAGTAATCAGCCAGTGCAGGGGTCAACCCAAGCACATCGTCAAAACTATCCTCATCCTGGAAAACATTGCGGATAAATACAGGCTTGACTTGTGCCAGCGGGATCTTCACACCCGGGCCCACAATACCTATGTCGAAACTGCCCCCGCCGGCCGGGAAGGAAACTACCGGTATCTGCACCTGGCGAATACCCCGGGCCAATTCGGGCACCTGATCGCGGGCATACTGAAACAGGGTCATCACATCCACCCGCTTGTCGGACGTGAGCGCCAGGCCGCTCATTCCCTGCAACAGGCTGTACGTCAGCAAACCCTGGCCATACTGGCTGGCTTCAAAACTCACTTTGTCGGCGGCCGCACCGGTCAGCACGAACATGCCCGTGCGGTCTTTCATCCGGTCGAGCGCCCGGATCTGGGAAGAATTGAGCGATCGCGCGCCAATGGCCGACAACGCCTCCACCACTTTACCGGAGTTACAGGCATCTAAAACCATCACCTGCTTCAGTGCAGTAATAGCCGTCAGCCACTTCGTCAGGTCCTCCGAGGAGACCGTGGCGTTTTCCCGCACTTTCGGGTCCGACAGGTCGTCATTGGCAATATCCTTGGTCAGGTAGTAAAACTGGCTTTTTTCGGCATTGCCATAACTGATCCCGTGTCCGGAAAAATACACGACCAAAATATCCGTTGGCTGGGCTTTTCCGGCGACATCGGCAAACGCAGCCGCAATATTGGTTTTGGAAGAAATATCGCCAGCCGTTTTACCGTCGGTTGTCAGCAGGTGCACGTGTACCCGGTCTTCAAATAACGCCTTGCCTGCATTGCTCAATGCCTGGGCGATCGAGCTCGCATCGTGATCCGGGAAACGCAGGTCTAGTTGATCGCCGCTGTAGTCCGAAGTACCGATCACAATGGCAAAAAGATGGGGTTTGGCTCTGCCGAGGGTGGGAGCCGGCTTGTTGTCTCCGGTGCCTTTGCTCTTTGCCGGCGGTGTGTAGGCCAGGGCATACGCCGGGCTTTTCAGCCAGTTGTCGCTGCTGTAGGCCCGCAGCGCCAGGGTATTCTCTCCGGGCAGATAGTATTTTTCAAATGTTTTCAGGTCTACCGTCCATGCAGTTTGCCCGCCAGGGTTGAGGTTTTCCGACACTTCTTTTCCATTGATAAAAAAGCTGAGCTTGCCCATGCCGCCCGAACGCGGCGTCAGAGTGATATCGAGTTGATCTTCACGAACGGAGGCTGTTATTTCCGGATACAGGTCAACGGTATTCAGGGCCGTTACCTGCCGGGTTTCCCCGGCAGTGATACCGAGCAGTCTGGACAGCAGGCCCGGTTCGAAATACCGCTCTTTGAGCTGGTCGAGCTCGATCACTTCCAGACCCGCCACGAAATACAGGAGATGCATCGCCCCGGGGGAGGCATCGAACAGCCCGGAAGGACTGGCCACCACCCAGTCGCTGGTACCCACTGACAGCAGCATGGCCAGTTCCACTCCGGTCGCCACATCCCAGAGCTTGGCCGTATTGTCCCAACTCCCGGTCATGACGTGCCTGCCATCGGACGAAAAGGCTGCCGAGGTAACCCAGTGTGGATGCTTAAAAGTCTTGATATTCTTGCCCTGCAGGTCCCACAACCGGGCCGTATTATCCATGCTAGTTGTAAGAACAGAACGCCCGTCGGGCGAGAACCCTACCGAAAAGAGCGATGCCGTGTGCCCCTTAAACGTTTGCACCATCCGGCCCTGCAAGTCCCATAATACCGCTGTTTTATCAACACTGCCCGTCAACACCTGCTGACCGTCCGGTGAAAAGGCGGCAACCATCACATTGTCGTTATGCCCGCCACTGAAGGTCTGGAGCACCTTTCCCGTCCTGTCCCGTAATTCCATGTCATAGCCATTGCCGCGGCACAGGACAGATTGCCCGTCCGGCGATACGGCATAAGAAGAGGAAGGGCCGGTAAAGGACGCTGCTTTTCCCCCCTGCAGATTCCACCATTGTGTTAAATAGCCAGCTGAATTACCGCCGGTGGTCAGCACACCGTCCCCGTCCCCGACTTTCGTCAAGGTGGCATAAAAGAGTCTGTTATGCTGAAACGTCTTTACTTCCCGGCCCTGCAGGTCCCAAAGTTTCGCCATGTCGTCGCCACCACCGGTCAGGATGCGGTCGCCGTCGGAGGTAAAGGCCACGGACTTTACCTGTTCCGTATGTCCCGTCAGGGATCTGACTTCCCGGCGCTCTACGTCCCAAAGCCTGGCATTTTTGTCTTCGCTGCCTGTTACCAGCCGCCTGCCGTCCGGCGCAATGGCCACAGCCGTTATTTTGGAAGCATATCCGCGAAAGATCTGGACCTCCCGGCCTTCCAGATCCCATAACCGGGCCGTATAATCCTTGGTACCGGTCAGTATCCGTTGGCCATCCGGTGAGAAAACAGCAGACGTTACCCACGCTGTTTGCTTGATGACCCGGATCTCCCGGCCCTCCAGATCCCACAATTTCACCGCGCCATCTTTTGCCCCGGTCAGCACTTGCCGTCCGTCTGGTGAAAAGGCTACAGACTGCACCCCAAACGGTTGTATGGTAAAGTTCTGTAGTTCCCGGCCTGACACGTCCCACAACTTTGTCAGCCCATCTTCACTGCCCGTCAGCACCTGTTGACCATCCGGTGAAAAGGCCACAGTGGTAATGCCCAATGTATGTCCCTGAAAAGTCCGGACAACGCGCCCCTGCAGATCCCAGAGCTTCGCCGTATTATCGTCACTACCGGTGAGGACCTGGCTGCCATCCGGCGAAAAAGCAACGGAGGTTACAGAACTGGTATGCCCCTTGAACGTCCGGACAACACGCCCCTGCAGGTCCCAGAGTTTTGCGGTATTGTCTCCACTACCGGTCAGTATTTGTTTACCGTCCGGCGAAAAAGCAACGGAGTAGACGCCAAAATTATGCCCTTTAAAGGTCTGGACTTTTCGTCCCTGCAGGTCCCATAACATCGCCGTCTGATCCGGACTGCCGGTCAGTATTTGTTTGCCATCCGGCGAAAAGGCTACAGCCGATACATCCGAATCATGTCCGGCGAACGTAAGGAGCTCATGTCCCTTCAGATCCCACAACTTCGCCTCGCCCCGGACCCCGATAAGCGTACCGCCACTACCCGTCAATATATATTTTCCGTCAGGGGAAAAAACAGCGGCATTTACGTCCTGGGTATTCCCGACAGGCACGACCAAACGCGGCGTCTGGGCCGGAAGTACCGATGCTGCCAGTAATAGAAGGAGCACACAATATGCTTTCATAAATATGAATCGGTTTAGATAGTTAGACATGTATAAGCGTAAAGGTAGATGCCCGTCCCGGAATCTTACAGCATCCCCGACACCTTCTCGACGATCGCCTGCACCAGCCCCGGCACATCGTCTTTCCGGCCCTTCACTTTAAATTCGCCTTTGCGTTCCTTTCCTTTGTACAGGCGCCCGTCCAGGATCACGGCATCCCCCTCGATTCGATAGCGCCCTTTGATCGAGTAGGCATTTTCGTATTCTTTCACATCCACGTAGATCAGGCTGGCCTGGGCGCCGCGGGCAGTCACCTGCTGAAAATAAGCGGCCAATGCGCCGGACAGGTCCAGCTCATCCGTAAAACTTTCTTCTTCCTGGAAGTTGTTCCGGATGAACACCGGCTTGACCTCCGCTACCGGTATGCGCACCCCCGCATTGACGATTCCGATATCAAAACTACTGCCATTGCTCGGAAAAGCCAGCACCGGCACCTGCATCTGGCTGATGCCTCGTGCCAGGTCCGGCACCCGGTCACGGGCATATTGAAACAGGGTCATCACATCCACACGCTTGTCGGAAGTGAGTGCCAATCCGCTCATACCTTGCAACAAGCTGTAGGTAAGCAGCCCCTGGCCGTACTGGCTGGCTTCAAAGCTCACTTTATCGGCTGCCGAGCCTGTCAACACGAACATACCCGTGCGGTCTTTCATCCGGTCGAGCGCCCGTATCTGGGTCGAGTTGAGCGCCCGGGCGCCGATCGCATCCAATGCTTCCACGACCTTGCCCGAATTGCAGGCATCCAGGATCATCACCTGCTTTTGTGCCGGGATACCGGTGAGCCAATGGGTGAGTTCTTCGGAAGAGATCGTGTAGTTGTTGCGCACCTCCGGATCTTTCAGGTTGTCGCTCGCAATGTCCTTGGTCAGGTAGTAAAACTGGCTGTTTTCCGCACTGCCATAGCTCAGGCCATGCCCGGAAAAATACACCACCAGCACATCAGTGGCCTGGGCCTGGGCAGCAAATGCATCAAAAGCGGCTGAAATATTGGATTTGGAAGAAAGGCTATCAGCCGATTTGGCATCGGAGGTGAGGAGGCGCAGTTGGACCCGCTCCTCAAACAAACGGCCACCGGCAGCCTGGATAGCCTGCGCCATGGCACGCGCATCGTGATCCGGAAAACGCAGGTCCAGCTGATCACCGCTGTAGTCCGAAGTGCCTATTATAATAGCGTACAGGCCCGGTTTGCTGCGGCGCATTAACGGGCGGGACTGACCGGCGTCTCCCTGACCGGCCGGCGGGTCATACTGCAACTCGATCGCCGGGCTTTTCAGCCAGCCCGCACGGTTATAGGCACGTAGCTTCACCACGTTGGTACCGGGAAGGAAGTACCGTTGATATTGGGCCAGGTCCAGTTGGAGTCGTTTTTCACGACCGGTGTTTATATCCTCGGTTACTTCTTTATCATTGATCAGCAAACTGAGTTTCCCGAGGCCGCCATTGCGTTCAGTCAGTTCGACCAATAGTTGACTTCCATTAATGGCTGCGTTTATATTTGGGTAAAGCGGCAGATCGCCCAAGGCAGACACATCCCGTACCGAACCGGCATTAAAACCCAATAACTTTTGCAGCAAACCCGGTTCGTAATACCGCTCTTTTAATTGCTCCAGATCGACCACTTCCAGCCCGACCACGTAGTGCATCATTCGCATTGAACCTGGTGAAGCATCAAAGAGCCCCGAAGGCGCCGTGACCACCCAGTCCACGGAATCGATGGCGACCAGCGTTGCCAGTTCCCGGCCGGTTTGCGTATCCCAGATCTTTACGGTGTTGTCCATACTGCCGGAGCCGACGTACCGGCCATCCGGTGAAAAGGCTATGGCAACGGCCATATGACCAGTGAAGGTATGTACCAGCTGGCCGGACCGGCTGTTCCAGTATTTCAGGGTATTGTCGGCACTGGCGGTAAGTACATAGGCGCCATCGGGTGAAAAGGCCGCTGCCTGTATGCCTGCTGTATGTCCGGAGAGTTTATGGAGCGGCGCACCCGATTCCCGGTCCCAGAGGATGGCAGTATGGTCGGCACTGCCCGACAGGCAGGTATTCCCATCAGGTGAAAAGGCTACAGCGGTGATGGCGGCAGCATGTCCTGTACCGGATTTGCTGTGCTCCGCAGCATATTCCTCGAAGGTCTTCATAAAACCGTTGGGGTCCATAAGGTGCTTTTTCCGGAGTTCCAACTCTCCTTCCTTGCTCATTTTACCTGCAAAAGCCCGGACTTTAGCACCAGAAGTCCGGTTCCACACCTCTAACTGGTTGTCCATATCACCGGAAAACAGATACGTTCCGCCATCGTTCGTTGAAAAAGCCAGGGCACTGACATACTGCGGTGCCTGGATCTCGGCAGCGAACGGATTAACCTTCCTGGTGGGTTTTTCGATGCGTTGGATCCGTTTTTGTTTTTGGCGGTCCCAGACCTCAATGGAATTGTCCTCCTTTCCGAAGGCGATATACTTCCCAACTGCCGGGTCATCAGGTCCAGGGGGAGACAAGGCTATAGCCGTTACCGCCCGGTCACCTTCCTCAAACGTCTGAAGTGCCTGACCATGGTTGTCCCATTGAATGGCAGTGCCGTACTCTGAAATGGTAAGTGCTCCGGCATCTGCCGTTGAAAAGCGCGCTGCCACAACCGGATCTTCACAAGGCCCCGGTTCGCAAACAATCCATTCCGGGTGTTTCTGCTGAAGGATCGACCGCAATGCATCGCCATGGCTGCCCAGTTTTTGGATCTTCATCAACGGCAGGTTCCAACGCCGCACGCTCCCGTCACCTCCGCCAAGCAGCAAGGTTTCGCCGTCGTCAAACGTTGAAAGGGCCAGGGCGGTAGCAGCGGTAGAATGCCCGGAAAAGTGCTGAAGGCTATTTCCTTTCCATTCATACAGCCTGGCCCCGAAATTTCCGCCAGTCAGTAAATAGGTATTGTCCTCAAACAGAGCAGGTGCAAAAGCCACGGCCTTTGTATCTTCTTTAGGATCTGCCTGAAAAAGGGCAGTTTCTGTTCCGGTAGTCCAATTCCACGCTATGGCCCAACCAGTACCAGCTGCCAGCAGGTTTTTACCATCCGGCGAGTTGGACAGAGCAGTTATGCTTCCGTCACCAAACAGATCATAGAAGACTTCCATTCCATCTTCCGGATCAGCAGGAGCCAAAGCCAGCTCTGATTGATCCAGCGCCCCCGGGGACTCCTCTTCAACAGGCAAGGGCGGTACCGTGTTTACTTTTCCGGAAGCTCTCGCCACCTGAAAACCCTTGACCTCCTTGCCTGCAACAGGATCGAAAAGCCGGACAACACCCCCATACCAGCCACTCAACAGGTATTTGCCATCCGATGAAAAAGCCAGTTTCGTACAACTGGCACCTAAGCCGGATTCCCAGACCTGTTTACCGGAGGCTAAATCAAAACAATACACCTGGCCGCCAACGGGTTCTTGTCCAAAATCACTTTTTTTCTCCGGACGCCAATGACCGGTAAAAATCGATTTCCCATCCGGAGCAAATATTACGGTATTGATTTCACCAAAATCGGGTTTATAGACCCGTGTCTCCCGACCTGAAATATCCCAAAGCCTGGCCGTACCGTCGAGGCTACCGGTTAACACATATTGCCCGTCGGGTGAAAAGGCGACCGATGTGATCTCCAAATAATGCCCGCGAAAAACCTGAAGCTGATTGCCTTCCAGGTCCCACAGCCGGGCAGTAGTATCGGCGCTTCCGGTCAGAATAAGATTGCCATCCGGAGAAAAAGCCACCGACAGTACGGCAGCTGCATGGCCGCGAAAGGTCTGGATCTCCTTACCCGACCGATCCCATAGTTTGGCTGTACCGTCGCCGCTGCCGGTCAGGATCAACCTGTTGCCGGTTGCCGGCGAAAAGGCAACGCTGTTGACCACATCGGTATGCCCGATCGGCACCACCAGCCGGGGCGTTTGTGCCAGTGAAAATGCTGAGATTAAAAGAAAGAGCAAAAAGAACCGAGTTTTCATCCTGTTTTTTGTTTGTGCAGATCACCGGCGGGTAGCCGAAAAGCATTTTCCAAAGTTAAGGCAAGTCCGGGATTTCGGCAGGGACAGTTTAGTGCCGGGCACCTGTACGGCAACTTGAAAAGCCCTAGATCAGCATAATCTGGTAGGAGGTTGGCAATTGCTATTTCACGTCAAATTAAGCACTTTGTTTAACAAATTTATTTTTTTTCACAAAAACATTAAACAAAACAATGTGTCAATCGTTAGACTGCCTGATTTTCAAAACTGAACTCAAACTCAAACAAACATTTTCGAAAAATGAAAAAGTTATTCTTCTTCCTGTTCCTGTCGCTGAGCGCAGGTATGCTGTTCACCTCCTGTGATAAAGATGATGACATGGACCAAAAGTCTATTGTCGAACTGGCCAAGGGAAATACTGAACTGAGCATTCTGGTGGATGCCCTGACCCGTGCTGACCTGGTGACTACCCTCAATGGTGATGGCCCGTTCACGGTATTGGCCCCGACCAATGCAGCGTTCAATGCACTGCTGGCCACGCTGGGCGCCAATAGCCTGGATGATGTACCGGTAGACGTACTCAAAAACATCCTGCTCAACCATGTGATCAGTGGCGACGTGCGCTCCTCTGCTCTGACTACCGGATATGTCAGTACTTTGGCGGAAGGCCCGGACAATAGTCCGGTAAGCCTGTATGTTGACGTGACCAGCGGTGTCAAATTCAACAATTCGGCAACGGTCACAACTCCTGATGTAGAGGCGACCAATGGCGTAGTACACATCATCGATGCCGTGATCACCATTCCGACCATTGTAAATCATGCGTTGAACAACCCGAACTTCTCCACCCTGGTAGCGGCACTGACCCGTAGCGACCTGGGTGTTGACTATGTAACGCTGCTCTCGGGTGACGGTCCGTTCACCGTATTTGCCCCCACCAACGATGCATTTGCTGCCCTGCTGACCGAACTGGGCGCCAACAGCCTGAATGACATTCCGGCCAACACCCTGAATGCTGTATTGCAGTACCACGTAGTGGCCGGCGCCAACGTACGCTCGGGTCAGCTGACCGACGGCCAGCAGGTAACCACCTACCAGGGCGGCACCTTCACCGTCAACCTTGGCGACGGCGCCGGGATCACGGATGGACAGGGCCGTCTGACCAACATCATTGCTGTGGACGTACAAGGCAGCAATGGCGTGGTACATGCGATTGACCGGGTGATCCTGCCGTAACAGGAACAAGTAAATACAAAATTGAGATCATTGACCGATCGTGTGTGGCAGGGCTGTTCTATCGGACAGCCCTGTTTTTATTTTTGACACCCGGACGCTGAAAAACACCCCGGCACTGATCGGTATTACTGCTGCCACGCCCGTTTTGCAAAACTTGTACTATTCCAATATCCATTTGTATTTTTTACTTATACATAATTAATATTCTTAAAAATCGAGCTGACGCATATTTTTCTTTCACTTGTCGCAGATCATTGGACCAGTTGACCACCTCCCGCATATTTGCCGCGATCAGTTGGCAAACCGTATTTCGGGGTGACTGTCATGCTACCGTTTCAAACTATTAAAAACGGATCTGCTCTTATGAAAGTTGAACAACTCTACACCGGATGTCTAGCCGAAGCAGCCTACTATATCGAAAGCAACGGCGAAGCCGTCATCATAGACCCGCTTCGGGAAACACAACCCTATATTGACCGCGCAAAGGCGGACGAGGCGAAGATCAAATATGTACTGGAAACCCACTTCCACGCCGATTTTGTGTCCGGCCACCTGGACCTGGCAAAAAAAACCGGTGCCACGATCGTATTCGGTCCGACAGCGCAACCCAATTTCAAAGCGCATATTGCCAAAGACGGTGAGATCCTGCAGGTAGGCAACGCAACGATCAGGGTGTTGCATACACCGGGGCACACGATGGAGTCCACAACTTACCTGCTGCGTGATGAGCAGGGTAAGGACTATGCCGTATTTACCGGCGATACCCTCTTTATCGGCGATGTGGGCCGCCCTGATCTGGCTATTAAAACGGATCTGACCCGGGAAGACCTGGCCGGCTACCTGTACGATTCGTTGCGCAATAAGATCATGCCGCTGGCAGATGAGGTTATTGTGTATCCCGGTCATGGCGCCGGATCAGCCTGTGGTAAAAAAATGGCTAAGGAAACCGAATCGACTATTGGCCTGCAAAAGCAGCTCAATTACGCCCTTCGTGCCGACATGACCAAGGCAGAATTCGTCAAGGAGGTGACTACAGGCCTGGTCGAACCGCCGCAGTACTTCCCCAAAAATGCTGTAATGAATAAAATGGGATATGAGAGTATCGACACGGTACTCCACCGCGGCATGCATGCCCTGGATCCCCGCGAATTCGTGACCGTGGCAGAAGCTGAGAACGCACTGATCATCGATACACGCAATAAAGAAGCATTTGTCAAAGGCTTCATCCCGGGTTCGGTGTTTATGGGCCTCGATGGGCAGTTTGCCTCCTGGGTCGGCACGCTGGTCACCGACCTGAAACAACCGATCCTGCTGGTTTGCGAGCCAGGGAAGGAAGAAGAAGCGGTAACCCGGCTGGCCCGCGTTGGTTATGACAATACGATAGGCTATCTGGACGGCGGCTTCAATGCCTGGAGAGCGGAGGACTGGGAAATAGACTCCATGGAAAGCATCAGCCCCGGCCGCTTTGCCAACCGCATGAAAGTGAGCAATACCAAAGTATTGGATGTGCGCCGGAAAAGTGAATATGATACCGAACATGTGATCGGCGCCCAGAACTTTCCGCTGGACTTTATTAACCGGAATATGGCAGAACTCCGGGAAGACGTGCAGTACCTGGTGCATTGCGCCAGTGGCTACCGTTCTGTTATTGCCATCAGTATCCTCAAGAAGCGCGGTTTTGACAACCTGGTCAACGTGGAAGGCGGTATTGGAGACATTAAAGATGCCGGCAATGTAGCCCTGTCCCAATATTTGGAACAGGATACCGAGCTGTAAACAAACGAAACAGACAGGGTAGTTTTCTATTGAGCGTCGCTCCGAAGTCCGGAGCGGCGCTCCTTCTTTTCGGCCTGCGGCAGCGCTACAACGACAGGATCTCGATTACTCCCGAGCGGGAAAGGCGCACCTTGCCGGATTCCGCCAGTTTCTTCATCAGCCGGGAGATCACCTCCCGGGAAGTACTGAGCTCCTGGGCAATTTCGGTATTAGTGAGTTTCAGTATTCGGGTACCCAGTGTACTGCTGTGGCGCCGGAGGTAAAACTCCAGCCGCTCGTCCAGGTTTTTAAATGCGATACTGTCGATGGTTTCCAGCAGCTCCTCATACCGGCGACGGTAGGTGCCGACCACGAAAGCATTCCAGCTGCGGTATTTACGCATCCAGCTTTCGGTCTCACTGATCGGGACGATCAGTAAAGTGGTATCCGTTACGGTTTTAGCCATAACGGCACTGGAATAATGGGTACGGTCACAGATCATGGACAGTGCGCAGCTGTCGCCGGGTTCCAGGTAATACATGAAGAATTCCCGGCCTTCTTCTTCTTCGCGGTATAACTTTACCAGCCCGTCCAATACAAAAATGGTGTTCCGGATTGCCTGGCCTGTTTGCAGCAGGCATTCGCCGGGGCCGAACTGCATCACCCGTCCCTTCTCCTGTAGCTCTTCACGTAGCGGCTCCTCCAGCGCACGAAATAAATGCTGGTAGTTTTCCATGACGCCGTAAAGGTCTGAAAATAGAGCAGACTTTACAGCATCGATTATAATTTCCGGATGGCCAGGGCATCCGTGCTTTGCTCCAGTTTGGGCAGCCGCGGATCACTCATACACTCAAAAAAGACCCGGTGCGGACAGGTTTTGCACGTCTCCAGGTCCAGTTGCTCGTAGATCGTTTTGATTGCATCGGTTTTGGAAACAATGAATTTATCCCGGCCGATCTCATCCATAAAACCTCCGCTTTCCATCACATCCTGCGCAATGATCTTCAGGCGTACAATATACATGGCACCGCCTTTCTTTTTCCAGTAGGCAGCCTCACGGGCCAGCCATTCCGCGCCATCCAGATCGACATAATTGACCCCATTGGCCAGCAACAGGAGAAATTTTTCCGGACCTTTCCGAAGTTCACGCAATTGGGTAGAGACATGATCGATGGCACCGAAGTATAAGTGCCCGTCGATCCGGACGATCTTCAGCTGCGGGCATTGTGGCACATCCGCACGTATAACGTTGACGATCTGGTGCCTGTAGTGTTCACCATCAGGGGCCATCACCGCTACATTGGGCGCTGCCGTCCGTTTCAGGAAAAAATACAGCGACAGGATCACCCCGATATATACGGCAAACTCCAGTTCGGCAAACAGCGTGGCAAAGAATGTAGACCCCAGGATCAGGTTGTCAGCCCGGCTTGTTTTCCGGATCTCCCAGATATGCTTGAAATCGATCAGGTTCCAACCGATCAACAGGATCAGGCCACCCAGGGCAGGCATAGGCAGATACCGGGCAAAGGGGCCCAGTGCCAGCACAATGATCAATACAAAAATGGCGGCAAAAATAGCTGCCATGGGCGTACGGGCACCAGCATCATAGTTCACGCCCGAGCGGGTAAAGGAGCCGGAACCGGCATAACAGGAAAAGAAACTACCGACGAGGTTCGACAAACCCTGGCCGATAAACTCCTGGTTGCCGTTGATCTGCTGGCCGGACTTGACAGCAATTGCACGGGCGATCGCGACAGCCTCGATCAGGCCTAACAGGGCAATGGCAAAGGCATCCCCAAACAAATTCTGAAAACTTCTGGCTGACAACGCGGGAAGGGATGGCGAAGGGAGCTTGCGCGGAATTTCCTGCACAAAAGGTATCCCGACATCCGGGCCGCCCAATAGCCAGGCCAGCACGCTGCCAAAAAGCAGGCCTACCAGCAGGTTCGGCAGTTTGGGCATCGTGCGCTTTACATATGCAGCCGTTATCAGCGTGTATATAGCCACGGCGAACACATACCAGTTTACGTCACCGATGTGTGTAACGATCTGTTCCCATGTTTCCACAAAACTACCCCGAGCCTCAAAATGAAGCCCTAAAACACTTTTCGTCTGATTGGTAATGATCAGAACGGCAGCACCGGCAGTAAAACCCACCACCACTGTGTGGGACACAAAACTTATATACCGGCCCATACGTGCCAGGCCCAAACTCAGCTGGATAACCCCGGCCATGAAGGTCAGCAACAGCACTTTTTCGATATATTCCGCTGAGCCGACTGCAGCCATGGAACTGACTGCGGCAAAAACAACCAGGGAAATGGCCGTGGTCGGGCCCGATACCAGGTGCCGGGACGACCCGAACAAGGCTGCGATGATCGGCATGACCATGGCCGTATACAATCCATACGCCGGAGGCAGGCCTGCAATGAGCGCAAAGGCGATCCCTTGCGGCAATACAATAATGGCCCCCACCAACCCGGCCATCAGGTCAGCCCGAAGGTTTTGTTTGTCTTTTACCTCATCCTTCCAGGTGAGAAAAGGAAATATTAGGGGCAGTACGTGTTGACGAAAGTCATAACTACTGTCATCCGGAAGTGTGCTTTTAACCTCCTCGACCACACGCTGCAGCTGTGCTTTGAAAAAACTTCCCAGATCCATATTGAAAGCAAAATATATAAATACCAAAAGGCAAAATGTAAAAGGTCCTTTTTCAAGAACGGTCCTTTACACTTTGCCTTTAATGATCGTTCAAAGAACGCAGCAAAAATAATCATCCGGTCCAAACTGCGCCCCGCGACCTCTCAACTCCGGGATACAGGCTTAAAAATAAAATGCCTCATCCACCGGCCGCAATGCCCGCTTCATCCAAAGCGGCCTGCGCAGGTTGTCGGGACCGGGCGCCGGACGTGCCATATCCAGCCACTTGCGGTATACCTCCATGCTCTTGTTGGTATCCACGTAAATGTCACCATAGTGGTCATTTGCATGCGCTTTTTCCAGCCGGACCTTCTGGTGCCAGCAATGCATACCGGATATCGGGTCCGGATGCACCGGGAACGTGATATTCTGGTGTACCCCGCCATCACTCCAGAAGATACGGGAACTGTCTTTATCGTCGCTTTTGAATGGCTCGATCCCCCGCATGGTCTTCATGGTGTACCCGCCTTTGCCATCCTTTTCAATATTTACGGTCGCTACAGCCCAGCGGTTGCCCGGCGCATCCTGCGGACGCCGCCAGCGGCCCAGGTGGTGTGAACAAGCCAGCACACCGGGCTTCATGCCTTCCGTAGCCCATACCTTGTCAACAAAATAGCCGATATCGGTATATACCCGGACGAGGTCGCCGGTATCCACTCCCAGCCGTTTGGCATCCGTCGGGTGCATCCAGATCGGGTTGCGGTTGGCGATCTCATACAGCCATTTGGCATTACCGGAGCGCGAGTGGATCAGCACCGGAAGCCGGAAGGTCGGCAGCAGCGGGAATTCTCCCTTCTCATAGTCGATCTCATCCTCATGGATATGGCTTTTTACATATTCCGGCAGCTTGTATTCCGGCCATTTCCAGTCGATCATCGTCTGGCTGAAGAACTCCTGCTTGCGGGACGGGGTCGGGAAGCCTATGCAGGCCTTACCTTGTACCATCACGCCGATGCCTTTGCCATTTTTGGAGATCACACCGGTTTTCGGATCGGTGGTGGAGCCCTCCAGATCCTTGGCACTCAATTCGTTCTCATTCTTTTTATACACTGATTTTTCGACAACGAATGCCCCGTATTTCCGCATATACTCCAGTGCAGTCAGGCCTTCTTTTTGAGCCGTTTCAGGCAAGCCCTTCGTGTGTTCGAAAATGAACTGGTAGTACTCGTCAACGGTCACACACTCGCCGGGCCGGTACGGGGACTCAAAGTGTTTCTTGATACCCATGGAACCATCCGGATCGATCCGCCAGGACAGCTGGATCCAGAATTCATCCTCTTCCCATACCTCACCGGGGTTCACCTCATAGGTAAACTTGATATCCTTGCCCTGCCGGCGGGCCACCTCGCGCAGTACCGGCTGCCGGAAAGCAACCCAGGTGCCTGCGTGGGTTTCGTAACTGTTCAGGTCGTGCCGCTCGGAGGCCAGGCCCATGGGCAGCACGTAGTCGGCAAAATAGGCCGTCTCGTTCCAGGTAGGTGTAAGGGCAATATGGCAGCCTACAGCCTCCTCGTCACTCAGTGCTTCCATCCACATAAAGCCGTCGGGGTACGTCCAGACCGGGTTAAACACCCGGGTGAAATAAGTATCCATGCGGCCGCGCTTGTCCTTCAGGAAGTGCGGCAGCAGGAACGACATTTCAAAAAAGGCCAGCGGGTACTCCTTCGGGAAGTGCAGTTCATTCCAGAACTTGTGTGCCGGCGGCTTGTCGAAAAATGTCGGGTGGATCTTGTTCCAGTCATTGGGGCTGGTGCCGCCCTCCGTACCGACCGATCCGGTCAGTACATTCAGGAAGTGCAGGCAACGGGCCACTGCCCAGCCACCCAGGTTGCCGGAACCGGCCGAACGCCAGTTGTGTGTGGCAAACCGGGAGCCCGCCTTTCCGATCTCGATCGCTACCTCGCGGATCACATCGGCCTTCACGCCGCTTTCCGCTTCCGCAAACTCCGGTGTATAATCGGCATAGGCCTCGCGCATCTTCTCAATGAACTGTTCAAAGACCACCGGTGTGCCCGGAAACTCGGTTTCCAGCCATTGCTGCCAGTTGACCCAGTTTTCGAGGTATTCGCGGTTGTACAAGCCTTCATCGAGGATGATCTTGGCCATAGCCAGCATAACCGCGGCTTCCGTACCCGGATAGGTCGGCAGCCAGTGGTCGGCCAGGCTGGCGGTATTGGACAACCGCGGGTCCATCACTACAAGTTTGGCGCCCTTCATTTTGCCTTCAATGATCCGCTGGGCATGCGGGTTGAAATAGTGCCCGGACTCCAGGTGAGCAGAGATCAGCAGGATCACCCGGGCATTGGCATGGTCCGGAGAGGGCCGGTCATGGCCATGCCAGATGGCATAGCCAAACCGTGCACCGGAAGAACAGATATTCGTATGGGAGTTATGACCGTCTACCCCCCAGGCGTTCAAGACCCGGTCCATGTAACCTTCATGGCCGGGGCGCCCGACGTGGTAGGCGACCTCATTCTGACGGCCTTCCTGTATGGCTTTCCGGAGCCGTCCGGCAATATCGTCGAGGGCTTCTTCCCAGCTTACCCGTTTCCATTTTCCCTCACCGCGCTTGCCGTCGCGTTTCAGTGGGTAGAGGATCCGGTCGGGATCAGTGATCTGGTTGATCGTGGCCGGCCCCTTGGCACAGTTGCGCCCCCGGGATCCGGGGTGATAAGGGTTACCTTCGAATTTACGTACCTGACCATTGGCTTTATCTACGTAGGCCAGCAGGCCACAGGCAGATTCACAATTGAAACAAGTGGTCGGTACAATATCATAGGTCTTTTTCTCCTTCCGGGGCCAGGCTGTGGCTTCGTATTCCGTCCAGTCGTCCCAGCGCTCTGGCGGAGGATAATACTGCAGATCGCTACCCGGCAGCAGGCGCTCTACCGGTTCCGTACCGTCTTTATGCAGATTGGGTATGAGCCCAATGGATTCGGCAATTTTTTCAATTAAACTCGCCATATGAAAGTCAAAATGAAAGATTTAAAATTTAAAATTTAAAAGGGTCTTTGTGGGGTGGCAAAACGTATTGGATTAAAATAAATACATATAAATTCCTGAAAGCGGTACAATGCTGTTTTGTAATTATATTAAATTGCTACTGTACTGGAACTAACTCAAAACTGCTAAAAACTCCCTAACTGTGAAAACCTCTGTGTATGACATTGA